>DASRSW010000026.1:0-10150 GCA_035656275.1 Thermoplasmata archaeon | reverse complement strand
AAGAAAGAGCTGACGGGGAGGTCCCGCGTCCGTCCCACGAGCGCGTCGTCGAAATTCGAGGCCAGAACGAGTTCCACGGGGGGGCCACGCCGGCGCGCGGGGTAAGCGAACTCCCGAACCGGTACGGGGAAACCCCCAACCCTCCTGGCCGCATCCCCCGGAACGTGTTGCACTCGGCCGAGGTCTCGGACGCGCTCGAACGTGTGCGGACCGAGCTCGAAGGAATCGACCGGACGCTGGTACTCCTCATGGCGGAACGGATCCGCACGGCCCGACGAGCGATCGCGCTGCGCCGGTCCCGCGGACACGAGACGACCGACCTCTCTCAGGAGGGCCGGGTGCTCGCGCGGGCCCAGGCCTGGTCGGACGAAGCCGGTGTCCCCTCGGACTTGAGCCTGCGGCTGCTCCGGGGGTTGATCGACGAGGGAAAGCGCCCGGGTATCGACCGGGGCTCCCTCCCGACCGTGACGGTCTTCCTCGATGCGCCGACGCGCGCACACGGGGTTGGGCCCACCCGGACCGCAGTCACTCGGAGCGCGGTGCGCGGTGGGCCTTCCCGCGGTGCGCCGCCCCTCGCCTAGGGCGGCATCGCCGGCCCGATAGCCGAATTCTGCGGTACCCCGCGCCGGACCGCGAGGTCGGTATTCGATACTCGGAAGCCACGAACGGCACTTCGAGTATCCGTGGTCGGGGCAGAGTGGTCCATTCCGTCCCCAAGCGAGCCTTTCGTTTTCGCGGACGGGCCCATCGCACGGCAAGCGAACGCGGCCGCGGTCCTAGGGCCGCGCGGGGGGTACCGCAGCGGCCGGGCGTGCGTCGGTTCTGGAGCGGCTGACCGCGGCCGGGCTGTGGCACGCCACGACCGCTCGTCCGCCTCCGCTCGCCACCGTCTCAGGTTCCACGGACCGATTGATGGTGATCTCGTTGATGATGGCCAGGAGTTCCCCGGCCGTCCCGAGGCTCGATAGGATCCGCTGGACCCGCGCGGCGCCGACCTTGTCTCGACTCCGCCCAATGAGGGAGCCGGAGAGCATGGACTGCCGTAGGGTCCACGCCTCGATCTCCGTGAGCGCCTCATGCGCGCAGCAGGCGGAGACCTCGCGGAACGCCTCCATGGTCTGCCCCAGGGAGGCGTCGAACTGGGCCAGCTGGCTCAACAGCTCCTCGGCGTCCTCGCCGCGCGTGACCTCCTTCGAGAGATCCTCGGCGACCGTCGCGAGGAGGTCGGCGCTGACCTCGAGCATCTTGACCACGACCCGGTAACCCAGCTGGTAGTGGTGGCTCGGCACGCCGATGTCGCGGGCCACCTGGAAGTCGTTCGACGCGAGGAGGATCTGGCGGGCCATCAAGAGATAGAACCGGTCGATCTCCTCCTCCACCGGGGCGATCTTCTCGAGCGGGGCCGGGTCCCCGGCCTCGAGGGCCTTCCGGCACAGTTCGAGCTCGAGCCGGATCATGCGGACCACCCGGTCCAGGAGACCCGGAAGCCGGTGCTTGGTGGCGTCGAGGAAGACCCGGATCTCAAGGCGGTTCGGCTCGTCTTCGATGAGGCTCATCCCGAGGACACGGCGGGCGATCCGCTCGACCTCGGCCCGCAGCTCACCGGACAGTTCCCGGCGGGAGGTGATGAGCACGTGGTCCTGACCGGTGATGTACGCGCCGACGAGGAGGCGGGAAAGAAGCTGGGGGGGACAGTCCGAGGCCTCGATGTGGAGCGTCCGATGGCCTTCCTCTCCCGGGGGGCGGCCGGCCGGCGAGAGCTCGAGCCGGCCCTCGCCGAGGTCGTGGAACCGGACCATGGAGCCCGTCCGCACGTTGAACGCGTCAGCCCACGCCTTGGGGAGCGTCACCGTCAGCGAGGAGAGGCCGGTCCGCTGCACGCTCCGGAGAGCATTGTGCTCCTCCTCGGGCCCCGCTCGGGCGAGGGTCTCGTTCGGCATGGACGGAGCCAGAGTGTGTCTATAGAATAAGGAGAAAGTCAAGCCGGGTTGAGTTCCGTCGGCGGGAGAATTTCTCCTTACTCTCCTGACTGAAGGCGCAGTACCCACATCCCCCTTGCCTCCGCTGGGGGAAGTAAGGAGGCGTCGACGATGACCGAACGCAACGAGAGAGGAGAAGAGACCGCGATCGACCCCGAGGGAGTGGGCTGAAGTCCCGAGAGCAAGGAGAGGGAAATCATGTTCATCGATAACCTGGCCTTGACCGAGGCCTTGCTCCTGTTCTCCGCCGCCGTGCTGACCTACATGGGGGTCAGCGCTTGGTGGGGGATGAGGAAGAACGAGCCGGACCGCGTGCGCTCGGCGCTGCGGGGCGGCGCGATCCCGCTCGGGGGCGTGGGGTTCGCGGGAGTGACCCTGGGCTTGTGGTCTGAAATGGTGTGGCCCTACCCCAGCGCGATGGGCGGCTACAACATCCTGTTCAACGACATCACCGTGGTCTTCGGGCTCGTCATGCTGTCGTTCGCCGCGGCGGCCTATCTACACCTGAGGCTCCAGTACGTCGGGATCTTCGCGTTCATGGCGGGGGCAGTGGTCGTCCTGTACGGATGGACCGCGTACGGCTACCACTACACGAAGGAGCCGTTCGACTTCCTGCTCCTGTACCTGGGATTCGGCGTCTCGGGGATGGCCGCGCTCCCGGCGACCGTGGTGGTCGACTACTACCTGGACACGGTCTCCAAAAGCACGACCCTCTGGCACAGCCCGGTGACCGTAGGGTCGCGGCGACGCGCCCTGGGGTTCCGAGCGGTGCAGAAGCTCGGTATCGCCACCGCGGCCGCGAACGGACCCACCGAGGGCGAGTCGACGGAGCTCGCGTACCGGATGCCGCTCTATCTCCACTTGGTCCTGCTGGCGTTCCCCGTGTTCATGGCGCTGGCCGGATTCGCCGCGTGGTGGTTCCTGGGAACGACGATCCCAGGACACCTCACGCCCGGTCAGACCCCCTGAATCGCCTCCTGGGTGAGGGCGGGCGGTGGCCCATCGCCCCACCTGTCCATCCGGAGGGCCACCCCGGGGGACCGGTACCGGTCTCCCGGGTACCCAGCGGAGCCGACGGCCAACCCCTTCCTCCCTTCTTCTGCGGAGGGGCGATTGATCCCCCGTAGGCTACCGCCTCCGGGGCGGGCGAACCTGGTGGTCGGCTCGAGCCCCGCAGACGGCCACGAAGGGCGGACGCTCCTCCGGAGAGCCTCCCGTCCTCGCCCAGACCGGCCGACCGCGCCGGAACCTCTACTGCGTCGCTCGGGGGGATCCACGCGGCAGGGACGTCCCGAGTCCAGGGCCCGACGACTCGTCGGCATCCCCAATGTCCGTGGAGATCGACGGTCCGATTCGGTAGACGCCCGTGCTGGGATTCGAACCCAGGTCTGAGGCTCCGCAGGCCTCTAGGATAATCCAGTGCAGCGCGACCGGGGCGGACCCGGCGGCGTAGCTACCCCACACGGGCGCGAGTTCGCGGCTTGGGTTCCCGCCGCGCGGAGGGGGGTCCCGTATAAAAGCCCGGGCTCGCGCCACGCCGACTGACGGAGGACTTTATACCGGGGCGAAGATGGCGCGGTCGCCGGGCGGCGCCTGCCCCCGGGAACCATGTCCGAAAAGCCGTCGGAGGACCCGTGGGAGCTCCTCCGCCGCCTCCCGATGGGCCAGGAGGTCGAGGTCGAGCAAGCGGACGGACACCAATGGCGGGGGACGCTCGTGCCTGCGCACGAACTCTCGACGGACCGGACGATCCAGTTGAAACTCAGCACCGGCTACAACGTCGGCATCATCGTCCGCCCCGAGGACCGGGTCAAGGTCCTTTCGAAGGGCACGGAGGCAAACGGGAACGGAGACGCCCCCGCACCGCCCAAGGTAGGCCGAGTCGCCGAGGGCCCCTGGGTCGACCTCCTGACCACCGGGGGCACGATCGCTTCCCGCGTCGACTACCGGACCGGGGGGGTGCGCCCGGTGAAGGAGGAGTCCGAGATCCTGCAGTTCTACCCCGACCTGGACCGGGACGGCCCCGTCCGGGTCACGCCGGTGTTCGACCGGTTGAGCGAGGACATCCAGCCCGAGGACTGGCTCGTCCTCGCCGAAAAGGTGGGGGAGTCGTTCCGCGCCGGGGCCCAGGGGGTGGTCATCGCCCACGGAACCGACACTCTTGCCTTCACCGCCGCGGCGCTGAGCTTCCTCCTCGAGCATCTCCCGGGTCCCGTGGTGCTCGTGGGTGCGCAACGGTCTCCGGACCGCCCGTCCTCCGACGGGTTCACCAACATCACGAACGCCGTTCGAGTGGCCCGCAGGTCGGAGCTCGCGGAGGTGGTGGTGCTCATGCACGCGGGGCTCTCCGACGACCGGTTCAGCATCCATCGGGGGACGCAGGTCCGCAAGATGCACTCGAGCCGCCGCGACGCCTTCGCGAGCCGCAACGGGGCCCCCCTCGGGTTCGTGAAGGACGGCCAGGTCGAGTTCACACGCCCCGTCCGTCACCCGGCCTCCGAGAAGCTCCTCGTGCACACGCACCTTGACCGCGCGGGCGCGCTCCTGTGGTTCCACCCTGGGCTCGAGCCGGCGCGGGCCCGTACGTTCGCCCACGGGCTGAGGGGGATCATCCTTGCCGGCACGGGGCTCGGCCACGTGAGCTCGAACCATCTGCCGTGGATCCGCGATGCCGTCCGGTCCGGCGTCGTGGTCGGGATGACGACCCAGTGCCTCGCCGGCGACGTGGACCCGTACGTCTACGCGACCGGGCGCGAACTCCTCCGAGCGGGGGTGCTGTACCTCAACGACCTCCTTCCCGAGACGGCCTATGTGAAGCTCCTCTGGGCACTCGGCCAGAGCCAGGAACCCGCCGAGGTGGGGCGGCTTCTTTTGCAGGACCGGGCGGGCGAGTTCGAGCCTCGGCATGAGCCCGGAGCCTCCTCGTGAGGGCCGGGCTCGAGGTGCATCAGCAGCTCGCGACCGGGAAACTCTTCTGCGATTGCCCGACGGAGCTGACGGAAGAGGTCCGTGTCGTCGTCGCGCGCCAGCTTCGGGCCACCGGCGGGGAGAACCACGCCATCGATGCGGCCGCGGCGTTCCAGGCCTCGCGCGGCCTCCAGTTCCGGTACGAATCGGGGCCGTCGAATTGTCTGGTCGAGCTCGATGAGGAACCCCCGCATGCGCTCAATGCCGAAGCGGTCGACGTCGCGCTCACGGTGGCGCGGCTCCTCCATGCCCGACCGATCGACGAGGTGGAGGTCATGCGGAAGATCGTCGTGGACGGCTCGAACACCTCCGGGTTCCAGCGCACCGCGCTCGTGGCCGTCGGGGGGCACCTCGACATTGGCGGAAAGCGCTACTCGATCCAGTCGATATGCCTCGAGGAGGATGCCGCCCGCAAGGTCTCGGAAGCCGCCGGGGAGGTCACGTATCGGCTCGACCGGCTCGGGATCCCGCTCATCGAGATCGCCACGGGGCCGGACATCACGAACGGCGCCGAGGCGCGGGAGGTCGCCGAGGAGATCGGGGCGCTGCTCCGATCCACGGGAAGGGTGCGCCGCGGCATCGGGACCATTCGCGAAGACCTGAATGTATCGGCGAGCGGCGGGGCCCGCGTGGAGATCAAGGGCGTGCAGCAGCTCCGGCAGATCCACCGGTACGTCGAGATCGAGGAGGAACGGCAGCGCACGCTCCTCACTGTTCGAGACCGCCTGCGTTCCCGTGGGGCCCAGATCCGCGACGAGCCCGTTGTCGACGTGACGGCGCTACTGACGGGGCGCCTCGAGGGGCCGCCGGGGGAACTACTGAAACACCACGGGAGCGCGCTGGGACTCGCGCTGCCGGGGTTCGGGGGCCTCTTGAAGCCCGCCGGAGAACCTTCGGAACGTCTCGGAAGGGAGCTCGCCGACCGGGCCCGGGCCGTGGGCCTCAAGGGCCTCCTTCATTCCGACGAGCTGCCCGGGCACGGCCTGGACGCCGCGGCGGTCGCCGCGCTCCGGTCCTTGTTCCATACCGGGCCCGACGATGCGTTCCTGTTCGTGGTGGCGCCGGATCCTTCCCGGGCCGAGGCAGCGCTTCGCGCGGTTCGAGACCGGGCACGGCAGGCGCTGGAGGGAGTACCCGGGGAAACGCGCGACCCGCTCCCCGACGGCCGGACCCGGTATTCGCGCCCGCTGCCGGGCCGCGACCGAATGTATCCCGAGACCGACGTCCCGCCGATTCCCGTGAGCCCGGAGTGGTTGGCGAGGATCGATGCGACCCTGCCCGAATCCCGGGAGGACCGCCGGCGCCGTCTCGAGAGCGACTACGCGCTCACCGCCGAACTGACCCGCCAGCTCGAGCGATCCGGCGATGTGGGGTTGTTCGAACTCCTCGTGAAACGTGGGCATGCCGCCGCCTCGGTCGCCCGGCTGCTCACGCAAGACTTCCCGGAGGCCGAGTCCGCCCTCGGAGACGCGCCCGCCGTGGAGCTCGACGAGGATACGCTGGATGCGCTCCTCGTGGCGGTCCGCCAGGGACGCTTCTCCAAGGAGGGGATTCCGACGGTCCTGCGGGAGTTGCTGCGAGGAGCACCGACGATCGAAACAGCGGCGCAGCGGGCCGGGGTCAGCGGGCTGTCCCGGGAAGAACTGGAGCGGCTCGCCGATTCGGTCGTCCAGTCGAACGTGGACCTGGTGAAGGCCCGAGGGGACGGCGCGTTCTCCGGGCTCATGGGGGAGCTCATGCGAAAGGTGCGAGGCCGACGCGACGGAAAGGAGGTGGCGGAAGTCCTGCACACCGCCATCGCTCGCCGCGCGGGCGCAGGGGGAACGCCGGCGTGAGCCGGTCGACCCCGGGCGCGTCGGGGCGGTCCCACGTCGTCCGGCCCACGACGCTGCGGGCCCTCGTCACGGACGTCGACGGGACCCTCACCGACGCCGAACGTCGGCTGGACCCCGAAGCGATTCGGGCCCTTCGGGGCTTGAGCGGGCGCGGCTGGCCCGTGATCCTCGCGACCGGGAACGTGCTCCCCATCGCCCTTGCCCTCCATCGATCGCTCGGGCTTCGGGGGCCGATCGTCGCCGAAAATGGCGGGCTCCTCTATCACCGGGACTCCGAGGGGGTCGACCGCGTCATCCAGCTCGCGGACCGCCGCGTCGCCCTGCGGGCGTACCGCGCTGCCCTTCGCCGCGGGGTCCCGCTGCGCCGACTGTTCACGGACCGCTGGCGCGAGACCGAGGTCGGCCTCGAGCCGACCGTCTCCGCCCGCCGCCTCCGCACGGTGCTCGCGGACCAGCCGGTAACGGTGGAGTCGACGGGGTACGCCCTCCACATCATGGAGCAGGGCGCGGGCAAGCTCCCGGCGCTCGAGCGCGCCTTGCGTCCGCTCAAGCTCCGCCCCCGGGATTGCATCATCGCCGGGGACGGGGACAACGACATTCCGATGCTACGGGCCGCCGGGGTCTCCATCAGCTTTCCGACGGGCAGCCTCGGAGCGCGCCGGGCGGCCGGTCTCGTCACCCGCGCGCCGTACGCGCGCGGTTTCGTAGAAGCGCTTATGCGCCTTGGGGTGTACGAGCGGACGGTCCGAACCGGGAGGGGCCGGAGTGCTGGTCGGTAGTTGCGCTCGATGCGGCAAACCCGCCCATCTGCGCTGTTCCATGTGCGGTCGCACCCTCTGCCGCGAGTGTCTCGATGAGGACGAGCGCTTCTGCCCGGAATGCACCAAGATTCGTAAGAGCGTCAAGGGCCCGAGCGGCCCTCCGCTCCCGCCGTCGCGACGGATCGGCCGGATGTAGACGGCCGGGCCGGAGGACCGACCGACGACCTCAGGCCGACGGGTCGTCGCTATAGGGGTAGCCTGGCAGCGCGACGGGGCCCTTGGGCGCTTGACGGGCCAGCCAGAGCAGCCCCATCCCAATGGCGCCGGTGAACAGTCCCAGGCCCACCGTGAGCCATGCGAAGAATCCGAGCGTGTGGGTCAGATGCACGGGGCCCACGCTCACGCCCGTCGAACTCGCCGTGAGGTGCAGGATCACATTCACCACGACCGCGAGACCCCAACCGAGAAAGACCAGCAACCCGCCGCCGACCGACCAGCCGGCTCGTTCGTCCCCCTTCGGGTCGAACGGGGGCACGGCCGGCGTCTCTTGGAGGTCGACCATCGGGACGGACTAGGTCGGGCGTCTTTTAGGGTTAACCTTCGGACCCACCCGGTCCCACGGGACTGGATCCGCTCGCTCGCAGCGAGACCCGTTCCGCCTCGAATCGCCGTGCGAACGGACGCGGCGATCCTCGGTCACCGAAGCTATCACTTCTCGAGGAGTCGATGGGGGCCTCCGATGGTACGCCTTGGGCCCACCGAGGCGTGGAGGTCCGCCCTCGACCTAGATTGGTGAGGAGCGGTCTTTTTATAGAAGTAAAAACATACCATTGTTGAAAATCGAGGTGGCCACGATGACCAACGAAGCCGACTCCAGGATCGCTCCCCGCGAGACCGTCTACCCGTTCGCCGAGTTTGACCAGTTCATGGACGACCTCGGTGAGAGGTTCCTGCGCCCTTTCGACCTCCCGACGTTCGGGCGCTGGACGCTCCCCCCATTCACGTGGGACGCCCTAGGCGCGGTCCGACCTGGGCTGCGGGTCGCCCCGACGGATGTGACCGACACCGGCACGGCCTTCCGCGTCGCCATCGAAGTCCCGGGGATTCCCAAGGAGAAGATCGAGGTCCGGGTGAAAGGGACGCGCGTCGAGGTCCAGGGCGAAACCTCCGAATCCCGCGAGGCGGCGAAGCCGGGCTACCTGCACCGCGAGCGCACTCACACGGGCTTTTCCCGAAGCTTTGAGCTCCCCGAACCCGTCAAGGCCGCCGACGCGAAGGCCACCGTCCAGGACGGCGTCCTCGTGCTCGAACTTCCGAAGCTGACCCCAACCCCGACTCCCGACGAGGTCAAGGTCCCGGTCCAGTAGGACGAACCCCTTCGGACCGCCACCAGAAGGTGGCGGTCCGCGCACCCCGGCGCAGCAGGCCTTAGCCGAAACCCGGGATCGACTTGCCGTCCTTCCCCGAGGGAAGCGGTCGCTGAGGGCTCTTCCTCAGCTCCTTCGGGCACTCGACCAGGCGGACGAGCGGGGCGGACTGCACGATGTAGGCGGGAAGGCCTGTGTTGGGATCGTTCCCGGCCCGAAGGATATTCATGATCTCGAGCTTCACCTCGATGACCGAGCCGTCCTTGAGCCGAAGACGCACCCGCGCGTCGCCCTCGAGCACCGAATAGTCCACGATCTCGGCGTTGGAGAGGTCGGGCCCCGGCCCACCGGGACCCCCGATCATGGACGGCCCCGCTGCGCGGTGCGCTCCTTGAGGAGCACCCGGGGGTCCTTCCCCTCGACCGTGATCCCCATGGAGACGCACGTCCCGATGACCTGGTTCACGCGCTCCGCGGCCGTCCGGCCGTGGAGGTCCGCGCCTTTCGCCTCGGCGATCTTCTGGACCGCCTCCAACGAGACATCCCCGATCACCTCGCTCTTCGATTTGCCGGACCCCGACTCCTTCCCGACCTCCTTCAACAGGAGGGCGGCGACGGGGGGCCGGCCGACCACGAGCGTGAACTGGCGCGTCGCCGGGTCGACGCGGATGACCACGGGGACGCGCATCCCGGCAAAGCCCTTCGTCTGTTCGTTGATCTGCTGGACCACCTGGCCCACATTGACCCCGAGGGGGCCGAGCGCGCTCCCCAGCTGGGCGCCGGCCGCGGCCTTCCCGCCTTCGACGAGGACGCTCACTTCATCCGCCACTCTTGCCGCCTCCCTTCTCTAGCATCCGAACATGGTCGCCGCGGACCGTCACGGGGATCGGCACGACGGCTTCGATGAGCTCGACGGTGATCTCCTCCTTCTCCTGGTCGATCTTCTTCACGCGGGCCTTCTCGCCCTTGAACGGTCCCGCGATGAGCTCGACGATGGCGCCCTCGACAAAGCCCTCGACGGTGATCTTGGGGACGAGGAGCGGCTCGACCTCCTTCAAGGTCGTCTCCCCCGCGACCAGGCCGCGGGCCTTGCGGATGCCTTTCAGCATCTCGTGGACCCCCTCGAAGCTCATCCCCTCGGCGAAGACGTAGCCGCGGAGCGCCGCGGGAACAAGGAGGGCGAAGACGACGTCCGGCTTCTCCTCGGCGCGGGCGAGGAGCGTGTCGGCGACCTCACGCTCG
>DASRSW010000025.1:0-39352 GCA_035656275.1 Thermoplasmata archaeon | reverse complement strand
TCGCGCTTCTCCTTTACCGGTTTGGACGGATCTACCCGTCGCCGTTCTCCCCCCACGCGCTCGCCGCAGCTTGGTTCCTCAACCCGCTCGTGATATGGGCCTCGACGGTCCACGGGGAGGTTGACACCCTCGCCGCCCTCTTGGTCCTGGTCGCACTCCTTACGGCCCTGGAGCGCCGATGGTTCTACAGCGGTGCCGCCCTAGGATTCGCAATCTTCGCGAAGGGGTATCCGATTGCGCTTCTTCCCATCTTTGCGGCCATTCTCCTCGCGGAACTCTCGGGGCCCAGCGCAACCCGCTGGCGGCTCTCTCGGAGCGTCAGCCGCTGGGTTGGAGGTCTGGCATTGAGCGTGGTACCCTTTCTGTACCTCTTGGCACCCACAGAAATTACGCTGCTTACGAAGGCAGGCAGTCCAATCTATGGCGGAATCAGCGTCCTCGGAATCTACAACGCCGCCTCCCCCAAAGGGGCCGGGCTCTATGCTGGCTTCGCGTCGAGTCCCGGAGCCGCTTTGGCTTCCCTGACCCTCTTGCGGGGGTTCGGAATCTCCCTCGTGCTGCTCAGCACCGTCCTCCTGTACTGGCGGCTTACGCGCGTTTCCGTGAGAACGAACGAACCGGTCACCCTAGTCGGGGTCGCCTGTCTCGTCGCGAGCCTTGGTGTGTTTCTTTCGGATTCGGCGCCGCAGCCCGAGAACGTGGTCGGACTCCTCTCTTTGGTGCTGGTGGCAGCCTCGGCGTGGAATCGACGTGCCGTGCTGGTGACGTTCGTCCTGCTTTCGGGGGCCGGACTTGCCATGTACTGGTCGTTCCTGACGCCCTTCGGGATGTTTTACCCACTGGCCGTGCAACTCGGCCCTGGGGCTGTTCAGTGGGTCAACAACATTGCCATTCGCTACATCGAGGTGGCGGGGTTACGAGGGTCGATTTGGCTGACCGCGGGCCTCGTCGGCGGAACCTTGGCAATCATCCTCGGGGCCTCGGGGGTGGTCCGCCTCACTGGAGGAGGAGTCATCTCAAGGCTACGAGGCCGGTGGAGGGGAGATGAAGCGCCGGCCATGGGGTAGGTCGACTGTTCTGGTGGTGGTGCTCGTAGCTGGCCTCATGGCCGAATCGGTGATGGGGTGGACGTCGACACAAAGCCCTGCCCTGACTGTGAGGATCGGGGTCGCGGGGAACGTGACGAATGGAGCGACGGTGACCGCGGCGCTCACCTCCCACCGACCGTTTCCAATGAACATTCACGTGGCCGCGGTACCGGGCACGCTTCCACTGACCTCTGGTTCGGCGCTGTTGCTGGCCGATCCGACCTACCCGAGTGTTTTTGGCTCCTACTCGGATACTCTCGCCCTTGGCGACCGAGCCAATACTCTCCTTCGCGAGGCGGGGTCGGGCACGACCATTACCGACGTTTCGTCAGCGGGCTTGGCCGACGCCCTAGCCGCCAACCCCAACGGGACTTTGATCATCGCCGAGTACGGCGTCTTGCCGCCCTCTGTACTCTCGCCCAACGTTTCCTTGCTCGGAAACTGGATTCGAGCAGGTGGGGCGCTCATCTGGGCGGGCGGTCCGTTGGGGTTCTATCAAGAGGCTCCAGGGAACGGGAGCAGAGCTTGTTGCCCGGGAGGGGAAGGATGGGCGGGGCAGACCTCCCTCATAGGCTTTCCCTTAACGGATCCGGTGTCAGGAGGAGGCCCGCTCAACGTACCCGGGACCGGACCTCCGCTCGGAACGATCGCGACGCCGCTCGATTCGGCCTTCGGGTTCGAGTATAACGGCACCCTTTACGGGGCGAATGTTTCGCGGCTGGCAAGTCACGGCGGATTCTCTTTGGGCTACGAGTCTGCAGCACCGAACGCCGCGGGCCAACCGTCACCCCGCACTTCTCTCGCCTATCTCCCTCTGGGAGCGGGTGCGGTCTACTATTTCGGTGGCGGCATTTGGACCCCCTACGGACAGTACACGCCCCTCGGCGGGCTGGCCTTAAGCGTTGACATTGCGCGGCTAGTCGCAACTCGGTTCGTCCCTCTTCTTGGCCCGACGCTGGTCCAGTCGGTGACCCTGCCCCCGGAGGAAACGACGACGGTTGAGCTGAGCGTTGCCTTGGGGACTCCCTTCGTCATCGTCATCGATTGTGCGTCGAACGACGTCCCCCTGTGGGGGTACGCCGGACCCGCCCCGTCCCTGCCGATCGCCTTCCCCATAGGTCATGGGCTACCTCTCCCAACCCATACCTGACCGTCGACCGCCGCGAGCGAGAGAGCCTCAGAGGTCCTGCACGTGCGGGCGGTCCGGCCAGGACCGCTTCTGGTCCCACCTCCAACCTTCCGCCGCCAGCCCCCACCGCGGTACTTGATGCGAGACGTGCTGGCCAAGCCGAATCCATCCTGTAGGGCTCCATAGGTCAGAAGGAGAAACCGGCAAGGCTGGCCGAGGTACTTTCAGAAAGGGAGACTTGTCTCGAACCACACCCGGACGACGAGTCCAGCGCTCCCTACCTCCCCCGGAGGAGGGACGACACGGGCTCCGCGGGGTTCATTCAATCTAGGGTCAGTAGGAGCCTCCGGCGAGCGGACTGGGTACCCGCGCTGATACGGCGAGGACGGTGGCCGCTCAGAGGGCCGAGATTGGCTCTTGGGTGGTGGACGGAACGTCAATCGGTCCCGTACGAACTCGTGTCCAGACATACGGAGTGGCCCTTTGCATCGCCCAGTCGACTGTTGCGAGAGTCGCCGACAAGACCTCCATTCCGACGAGAGCCGTCAACGAGGAGACGGGACGCGGCTGATTGCGAAGCGCAGCCCAGACGATCCGCGCGGCGCGTACGGGATCTCTTAGCAGTTGATGGTCGAGGGTCGTCGGACTCGACCCAGTCAGCCTCCGAATCTGATCATGACCGCGTCGGATTCGACGCCGTTGTTCGATCAGTTCGGACGGCGCGGAAGGGACCGCGATTCGGACCAGAGCCGAAGGCGCGTAGGCGAGCTGGCCCCCTTCTCGAGTCACCCAGCTTCCGATGAATGCTCCATCGTTGATGATCCCTTCTGCGAGCGGGGGGGTATGACCGAGCGGTATGAGGAGGAGCTCGTCGGAGACGTGGGTCCCTCTGCCCGATTGAATCATCTCGAGGTGGAGGCGGTGGTGGAGTTCCCAGAGGAGTGAGAGGGAACGTCCGAACAGATTACTGGGCACTCGCTCGGGTATGGGTCGGGCCATGACGGCAAAAGGGGTCTTCGACTTCGGGGCCGCGGCCAGAAGTCGCGAACTAGCCAAGGGGTCGGCCTCTGCGTCACCGTTGAGGAGTACCGCATAGTCTCCCTCAAGCTCAGTGAAGAGCCTCGCAAGGGCGGCGGACTTTCCTCGTCGGGCCGTCTCTTCGATGAGATGGATCCGGTAATCCTGCCGTGCAAGTTCGCGAGCGACGGCCACTGTACGATCCCGGCTCGGACTGACGATAATCCAGATTCCGGACCACTTGACGGAATCCGGGAGTCGAGACCTAAGGAGGGAACGGACCGCTCGAGCCAGACGGGGCTCGTCGTCGCAGGCCACCACCCCCCCCGCCAACCGGACCTGCTGGGGCGTGAGGGTGGCCACCATCGCTAGCCGCTCGGTCCTTCTCGGCCGCCCCCGTAGATCTGCGCGAGGCGAGCGTAGCGTTCAGTGTGAAGCGCGTAGACGCCCGGCCGCGTTACAGTCTTGAACTGAGAATCCGCCTGCCCGCTACGTCGGAACCGATGATTCCGGTACAGTCCGGCGCACTGTAGATAAGCCGCAAGCCACGGGTAGATGGCGAGGCTCGTCAATCGACCGGCCCACCCCCGGGGTGCCGCTGGGGACTCACACGGGGCCTCCTCAGCGAGTCGAGAGGCATAGAGCCGTGGGAGCTCGTCCCTCATCCACGCGGCATCGGCCAGGAGGGCCCGATACCGGCCGCGGCCAAACAAGGGTCGCGCCGTCAGCGCCTCCCGCGCGAAGAGGTAGTCCCCTCTCTTTGAATACTGCTGACGAGCGGTAGGTTCATCGAGGACGTAGTTGAAACACCAATGCGATCCCGAGGGTGGTGCGGCTCTCCGGCTCCACCTAAGGGATGCAAAGGCCCACGCCAGAAACAGCCAAACCGCGCCCTTGGAAGTGATTGTCATGACATCGAGGTCATCACCGGGAGCGGGTTCCCGGTAGGCCGCAGACCCCGTGACCGCGGCCGAGTGCACGAGACCCCGAAGCGGGCTGAGGGGCCCCTCAAACAATTCGATGACGCGACTCCAGTACTCTTCTCCTCGGAGCCGCCGGTCCCCCAGGGTGTGCAACCCCTCCAACGACGCCCATGGGGCGGTGGCCACCCCATCGGCCACCGACGCTCGATCGGGATGATTCCGTATCCAGGCGGTCAGACCTGCCACATTGTCAGGGAAGTCCACGGGCAAGAGCGCGGACAACTCTTCGAGAGCGATACCCGTCCCGTACTCCCCCGCCACGGCAAGCAGTTGAGAGAGCCGTTCCTCCGCAGAAACTCGGCCCGGCTGTGCCTTGACGTCCATGGCGATGTTCCCAGTAGAGTGCCGCTATTTACGGCGACAGTTCCTCCCCCGGTCGAGAACGAGCTATTGGTATTTATGCGAAGATTGGGGGAATCGCGGCCGCCGGCGAGCCTGGCCGCGGCGAGGGTTCGAACTGGGGAGGCTGAGCCGACCGCCGCGAATCCCATCGCCACTGGGTACGAGGGGGGCGGGCAGTCCCAGAAGTGAGGGAACCAATAGATCCTGCGGGAATGCCGTTTCCCGTGGTAGCTTCTGTCGGTGCAGGGGCCCTGTTTTCGCGTCGAACACGGAATCGGCCACCCTCTTGACATCTCGAAGCGATTCCGTGCTACCCGAGAGTCGACCGCCCGATTCGAAGGTCGTAGAGCAGCTCAATCACTGAGTTCCGGAGAGTGTCCAAGCCGGCGAGTCTCAGCGGTTCCCACTTCCAAACCACTGTCCTGGTTGGGCCGGCGAACCGGGCGGGCATTTCGCCCGCCCGCCGCCGTTCCACCCTTGCTTTTGGGGGAACCCCAAGTCGGTCTTTATGGGGGGGTGCGTGGTCCCGGAATTGGTTTTGGAGGGTCCGTGAGAGGTACCCCGTCCGGGGTAAAGACTGTCGTAGCTGCCAGCATCGCTGCCCTCGCGGCCATCGTCGCGGGAACGGTCCCCTTCATCATTTCTTCGGACTCGGGGACACGCCCGCTCACTGTCTACAACCTCGCCCCCACCTTCCGCGATGCTCACAACGACGAAATCTGGGACCCGAACTTCCTTCCCGGGTTCAACGGAACCCCTGGTGTTCACATCAACTGGAGCGACCCTTTTGGCGGGCCGGGAGTGCTCTCGTACTACGTCGGTCCTTGGACAAACGGGAGCGTCGCCGCCTACCCCCACTTCGGTGTGGGCCCCCAGGCCTTCAACTTTGTCGAGGTTCCGAGAACCCAGGTCTTCCGGTCGCCCGAGTGGGGTGACTATCAGAACGTACGCCAGGGCTTCCAGGCCTGCGCCGTCAATCTGGGGAACTACACTGTCAACCCGACGCAGGCCCTTCATCCGGTTTACATCGGAATGCCGGAGGACGGGGTGGACTGGTCCGTCCAACTCGCCTTACACTGGAACCTCCCAGTGGTTACCGCGGGACTACCGGTGGACGCCCGATTTGAACTCGTGACCACGACCACCTTGCCGGCCTTGAGCGCGAACACGACCCCTCGGCTGGTCTACACGGAATTCGTGCTCTGGTCGGCCGCGTCTTCAATAGCTCTTGCCAGCCGGTCGCTTCCGCAATCTGAGCCGGCTGCTTCGGACGTGGCGGGGGACGTGTCGTTCACGCTCGATAGCCTCCCCAGCGCGTCAGTCGACCGGACGTATGTCATCCCGATCTCCAGCTATCTGGACCAGACCTTCAACCGACTGGGGCTCTCGCCCGAAGGAGCGCTCCTTTCCTATGTCTACCTTTCCGCCGCCGGGTACAACGTTCATCTTTCGACCAGTATCTCCGGACTCTGGCTGGAGAGCCCGAGCTCTCTTTGCTAACTGCAGCGGATCACCGTCCGCGACGCAACTGGTCGGTCCACCCTGGATTCGACGACTCACCGTGGTCGTGCAAGGTGTGCGACCCGTGCCCGCGTCGCTCATCCGGACGTGTCCCGCAATCCGGCATGCTCGTGCCCCGCAGCGGCCGTCCGTGCGCCCGGAGTCCCAACTTGGCCAGTCCGCGCCCCCAAAACCGAGCGACGAACCTCCCGGTGGCCTGGCAACTAGCGGGATCGCCGGGAACCCTGGCTACGGCGAGCACGTTGACTTGGTGGTCCCGAGTAAAAAGGCCAGCCTTGTATGAGCCCCGGCTTGCTCTGGGCCGTCGTGGGATGGCCACGAGACGGGATTCTCAAAGGGCACCGCAGATCTTGCGGGGGGCCCATCCGGTCACTGGAGTAGACCGTTAACTTCAGAGGTGCGGACGAAGGCTTCGGCAACCTGAGCGCATGACCCGGAAGACGGAGGTCCACCCGAGGTTCTCATCTCGCCTGCGAACACCCGAGTTGGGGGCTTCGAGACTTCCGACGGCTCCGGGGTTGGCGGGAACCTGACGGTCTCTGGTCTGCCATTTCAGGAGACCCACCTCCCGACGCTCACGGAAAGAAAGCCCATTTCGTGGACGGGGCTCGCGAGCGCCGAGCCCCGGGGGTCGGGCGCAAGGGTGGTAACGTTGGAGAATACGGCGCCGCCCGCGAATCCGTCGGTCTTGAGGCCATACGCGTAGAACGCACCGAAGCTCGACCATGCGATTGGGTACCGGGGGACGAGAGAGTGCCCATCCCACTCCACGGTCAGGTTGCCCGTGGTCTGACCATACGGCCGACTTACGAGGTAAGGCGGCACCGGCGGGGCGGTCTCATTGTAGTAGATCGTCAGTAGGTGCCCAGCGAACGAGTTCCCTCCTGCGGGGACGATCAATCCGTTGAAAACGATGTACCCGTACGTATCGTTCATCGGGAACGGAATATACTCGATGCGGAGTAATCCGCTGGCCGCTTCTTGAACGATAATCAAGGGAGTGATATTCGTTTCATCCGGACCTGCCGGCACGGGTCCGATCCCGATCTGGGCCTCCGTGAGCTCCGGAGAAACGCGCCCACTCGCCGTGAGATCGTTCTCCAACGATATTGCAAAGGAGCCGGGAATGACGGCCGCGAGAAAGAAGCCATTAACCGCATACGTCAGATTGTGGTCCGTGACGTCGAACGCGGTTGCCGGCAAAGTGTAAGGTCGAGTGCCTACCGAGCCCAGCCCCGGACGGCCGGACGGTCCGCCCCCGACGAGGACGAGACTGGTTGCCAGGGTGGTGACCGCGGCGACGTACATCAGCTTCCAACCCAACCACCCGGAAGTTGGCACGGCCACGGTGCTCTGGAATGGGAGCCGACTAAGAGGCTATCTGCAGTCCCCAGTGATTAGGAATCTTCGCCGAACAGGCGCGGGGCGGAAGGTCTCGAAGTTGACGAGCGCGACCCAAGACGAGCTCGGGCTGGTACTCGATGGGGGAGAGGTCCCTCTCCGATTCGTCCAGGACGGACGAGGCATTCTCCTGCTGGGTCATGACGCGAACACCGATTGGCCGGTCCTCCTGCTACGGGCTGGAGTCGCTCGGGTAAGGCTGGACGGGGAGGAACACGACTATCAGGTTGAGCTGGTCGCCGATGCCGGGGATCGGCGGGAGGGTATTGAAGCCCTCAGGCAAAAGTACGGGGTGGACCGGTTCCAGCGATGGTTTCCAACCCCCGGGCGACTTCTCCGCTTAACTCCCGGAGAGAGGGGTGGGTCGGATCGTTCACCCTACCTTCGGTGGGTTTCAAGCGAGTTCGACGCCATCGCGGGAGAGTACGAAGGAAGGTTGGAAGCCAACCCCGTCGAGCGATGCTCACGGCTGATATCGATCGCCCTTCTCCGGGACCGGCTCGCCGATTGTCACCGCCTGCTCGAAATCGGACCCGGAGTAGGAATTGAGACGATCCCCTTGCTTCGCGACGGGCATGCCATCACGGCAGTCGACATCGCTCCGGCGATGCTTCGCAACCTGACGGAGCGCGCCCGAGCGGCAGGAGTCGTGGAGAACTTGCGAACGGTGCGCCTGTCTGCGGGAGAGCTGGACCAGCTGGGAACCGGAGAGGGCGCGACTCGTTTTGACGGTGCCTATTCGACCTTCGGGGCGCTCAACTGCGAGCCGAACCTGGCTCCAGTGGCTCGACAGGCCGCTCGCCTGCTCCCACCCGGAGCCCCCTTCATCCTCGGCGTATTCAATCGGATGAATATCACCGAGCTTCTCATGAGCCTCATGTCTCTGAATCGCCGCCGAGCAATCAATCGGGGAGACCTGTTCGTGAAAGTCGGGCAGTCGCGCTTTGCGGTCGATTACGTTCCGCGGTCGGTGTCGGAAGTCCGAGCGACGTTTTCCCCAGATTTCCGCTTCGAGCGAGTACAAGGTTTTCCGGTCCTCCTTCCGCCTCCGGACCGTGTTGCACGGTGGCGACGGCTCCTCGAGAACGTGCCCGCGCTGTTGGAGCTGGATGGCCGGATGGGCCGCAGCCAGTGGTTCGCGCCGGTGGCCGAGCACCTCTGGATCACGTTGGTGCGAAGTGGCTGAGAAAGCGGATCTTCGTTCCAAAGGGTCCCGGGCGCGACCCCTCCCGACGGCCTACGCCGTGCTCATCGCGGGTATTCTCATCTCCACGGTAAGCGCGAGCTTGGGAGTGTTCGAAAGACCGAGCGGGTTGGGTTGCCCTGCCTTGCAGGGCGAGCCGAGCTCGCCCTCGGGAAGCGGGTCCACCACTCCCATCCATCACGTCTTCATCCTGATCAAGGAGAATCACGCGTTCGAAAACTACTTCGGGACTCTTCCCGGGGTTATCGGGTACCCACCGAACGCGAGTCTTCCGGTGTCGTTCGGGTCCAGCACCGCTGTTCATCCCTTTCCAATCGACGCCTCAAGCACTCCGGACCTCCCCCACGACCACGCATCAGAGCTCGTCGATCTTGACCATGGCCGAAACGACCTCTTCGTGGCCCAGGCGGCCGCCGATGGATTTCCCGACCCGTCCGCCGCGGCCGGCTACTACACCGCCAGTCAGATCCCTCAGTACTTTGCGTATGCGAAAGCCTACGCGCTGGACGACATGTTTTTCTCCGGCGTACTTGGCCCTACCCTGCCAAATCGCATTTTCGACCTGAGCGCGACGAATGCCGGAGTTCTCAATGACACACCGCCTCCCCTCGCTCAACTCGCAGTTCCGACGATACTGGACCAACTCGAGAGTGCCCACGTCCCTTGGGCGTACGATTACCTGGGGGACCCGACCAACCTCACGCCGTTCCTTTTCCCGTCCGTGGCGGGCAACCCGTGCCTCGCTGACAATGTCGTGCCGTTCTCCTCGTTCCCCGGACAGCTCGCTTCGGCGCAGCCTCCTGCGGTCACATTCATCGACCCATCGCACGATCACGCGGGCGTCAGCGAACACCCCGCTGAAAACGTTACTCTGGGAGCCGAGTGGACCACCGGAGTCATCAACGCCATCTTCTCGAGCCCAGACGCTTCGGGCTCGGCGGTGCTCCTTTTCTACGACGAAGCCGGCGGGTACTGGGACCCGGTGACCCCCCCGGCCGAGGATTCCGCCGGGGACGGTTTCCGGGTCCCGTTCCTGGTGCTGTCTCCATTCACGCCGGCGGGCCTCGTAACGCATGAAACACTCGACCCAGCGAGCGTCATATCGTTCATCGACTCGAACTTCGGACTCCCCGCATTGAATCCGCGGGTCGCGGAAGCAGCGTCCCTCAGTGGGTTCTTCAACTTCTCCGCTCCGCCTCGACCTCCCACGTTGCTCCAGAGCCCGTTCGACTTCAACGCCTCGTCTTCGCCTCTCGTGGGAGGAGAAGCAAAGGGTGTAGCCTACGCGACCTCCGTCGCACCTCCGTCAATCCAAATCCGGGATTCCGGCATCCGCTGGGTGGGAGCCGTTTCCAGCGGAGTGGACCCTGCTAAGTTGCTAAATCCCTCCCCCGCAGTGGGGCACCAATGGCCCACCGTTGGATCTCGGAGCGTCGGACGATCAAGGTGCTGCTGGAGCCCCGCGGGGCCGTCGTCGCGTTTACGATGAAGACTCACTCGTATCTCTTCTTCGTCACACGCCGCTTTGTCGGAATAAAGAAGATCCGCACGGCCGACCGGATCGTCGCGCGCGCAGGCTACTGCGCCCCGGCGGCCCTCGAGCTGATACGGGACTCCTACCCGAACGGAATCTAGCCGTCCCGGCGGGTCTTTAACCTGCAGCGCCCTGCCGCGGGCCGATGCCGATCGACCCCATTGTCGTCCAGCAGAAAGGGTCCGTAGCCGAGATCCAGATCCGTCGTCCCGACCGGTTGAACGCGCTGGACGTCGCTTCCTTCCGGCGGCTCCGACACGCCTTACAGACCGTCGGATTGGATCCATCCGTTCGGGCGGTGATCTTGACGGGGAACGGTTCATCTTTTTGCGCCGGGGGAGACGTGGCCATCATGGACGAACTTCGACAGAAGCAGGAGCTCCCCCAATTGTTCCACGAGCTCACCGGGGAGCAGGAGCTCTCGGTCCGGGAGATCCTGGGCATGGCGAAGCCGGTCATCGCCACCCTGCCGGGGGTCGCGGCCGGAGGGGGTCTCTCGTTGGCCCTCGCCTGCGATTGGCGTATCGGGAGCCCGAATGCCCTCCTGGTTCCCGCCTTTCCGGCCCTCGGTGCAGTGCCGGACGGGGGTCTCACCTACTTCCTGCCGCACTTTCTGGGCCTCGGACTGGCCCAGGAGATGCTGTTCACGAACGCCAAGGTGCCCGCGGAGCGCGCACGCGATCTGGGCCTCCTTCACGAGATCGTACCTACGGATCGATTGAGCGCTCGCGGTTGGGAGCGCGCCGAGGAGCTCGCCCGGGGCCCCACCTTCGCCTATGGTTGGATGAAGCGGCTCCTGGTTTCGGCTTTCTCGGAGAGCCTAGAGACCCAATTGTCCCTAGAACGGCGGGGTGCGGTCGAGGCCGCCCGCCGCAAGGAGCTTCCGGAAGGCATCGCCGCCTTCAGGCAGAAGCGCCCACCGACCTTCCCGGGTCCGGAATAGCGCCCGTCCATGGCCACTGAAGGAACGCGTCGAGCCGAGCTCGAACTGCGGGCCATTCATCCGCCAAAATGCTGTAGACCACCGAGGAGCGAAGGTACCCGTCGGGCATCCGGATATGCTCCCGGAGAACGCCTTCTCGGGTGGCGCCCAGACGCTCGATCGCACGCTGCGAACGGTCGTTGCGCAGGTCGGTCCGCAACTGGACCCGGTGGGCCCCCTCCACGTCGAAGGCGTGACCGAGCAGGAGGCGTTTCGACTCGGTATTCACTGGAGTCCTCCGCGCCCCGGCAACGTACCACGTCCCCCCTACTTCGACTGAGGCATCCTTCCTCTCTATGCCGAGAAAACGTGTCATTCCGATCGGGGTGCCGGACGGGAGGGATTCCACGGTAAATGGGAGGTCCGACCCCGTCGCCTGCCGTTGCAAGAGCGTTGACACCAGCTGGGACATGGTTTCGAGAGTACGGCAGGGACCGTAGTGGATGTACCGCCAGATCTCCGGGTCGTCGGCGGCTCGCGCCAAGCCCGCGGTGTGGGACAACTGAAGCGGCACGAGCCGAACATAGCGACCCGAGAGCTCGACCGGAGGGCGGAACTCCATGGGGGACACGAGGGGCGCAGAACGCTCCGGCTCATGAGCCCGGGGCTGGCGAGACGTGGTCTGGCACGGCAGGGGAGTTCCGTCATCGGGCAGGCCTTAAATAACGTGCGAGAGTCCGATTCTCCGTCACTGGAGCGGCGAGCCGAAGGAGGAACGCATGGACCCCGGAATCACGACCTTCCTCATCTTCGCGGGAATCGCGGCAGCGTTCGGAATCGGCTCGATTTTCGCGAACCGCCAGCTGGGCGCCCGGGCCCGTCGTTCCTACCTCCAGTACACGACGTACGAATGTGGGGAGGAAGCGGAGGGCGAAGCCCAGATCGACTTCCCGACCCAGCACTACACCTTCGCCATCGTCTTCGTCGCCGTTGACATCATCGGCTTCGTCCTCGCGCTCTGGGCGCTCACTTTCCGTGGGATTAACTCGAGTCTTCTGCCGATGTTCATTGCCTTCGGGTTCACCGCCCTCGCGATGGCGGGGATCTACTATGCCTTGCAAGGGGAGCGGAGGTGGGTGGTTTGAGCACACCGACCCAGGCAACCGTGCCACCGAAGTCCCCCCCCTCGGACGCCCCGGGAGAGCCCCTTCCGATGGCCAATCAGCCCGCGGTCCCGTTCATCGAGATCGAAACCCTGCGGGCCCGTGAGTTCATCCCGGCAGCCAAGGAGGCGCTGAGCGGCCTTCTGCGCGAACAGGCGGATGGAAAGGTCATCCGCCCGGTGTTCAATTGGGCCGGTCGCAACTCGCTCTTCCCCCTGCACTGGGGACTCGCGTGTTGTGCGATCGAGTTCGCCGCGGCGTTTGGGGCCCGCTGGGACGCCGAGCGGTTTGGCGTCGTTCCCCGGTCCTCGCCCCGCCAGTGCGACCTCCTGATCGTCAACGGGACCGTCACCTGGAAGGTGGCGCACAAACTCATCACGCTCTACGAGCAGATGCCAGAGCCGAAATGGGTCATCGCGATGGGCAACTGCGCCACGGGCGGTGGGCCGTTCCGCACTGCGTACTCGGTGGTCCCGGGCGTCGACAAGCTGGTCCCGGTCGACGTGTACATCGCGGGTTGCCCCCCCCGCCCCGAAGCGCTCCTCGAAGGGATTCTTCGCCTGGAGGAGCTCATCCAGGAGCGCGCCGAGTAGGCGCGCCCGAGAAAGGAAGGGCGGGACGGCAGAGCGGAGGAGATCGATGCAACCGGAGGAACTCGGACGCCATCTCACCGGTACCTTGGGGGAGGGTCTCCTCGGGGTCGACCCGTTCCCCGGGACCGCCGGGCGCGTGCGGTTCAAACGGGAGCGCGCGCTGGAGCTGTTCCGAGAGATGCGAGATGGCCTCGGCTACCGCCATCTCTCCATGGTCGGCGGGATCGACTGGGAGGACCATCGCGAGGTGTTCTACGTCCTCTGGTCGGACGACCGTCGAGAGTACGTCCACCTCGCGACGGACCTGCCCGCGGACGACCCGCACATCGAAACCGCCTCCGCCGTCTGGCCGACCGCCAACTGGCACGAGCGCGAGGCCTGGGAGCTCGTCGGCATCACGTTCGACCACCACCCGGACCTGCGCCACCTCCTGACGCCGGACGGCTACGTGTTCCATCCGCTCCTGCGGTCGTTCAAACTGCATGAGCCCGAGGAGCTGGAGGTGAAGGTCCGCGATGTCTGAGATGTGGATCAACATGGGGCCGCAGCACCCCATGACGCACGGCCTCTGGAACCTGAGGGTCCACATCGACGGGGAGATCATTCTGGACGTCGACCCCGAGATGGGCTACCTCCACCGCGGGATAGAGAAGATCAGCGAGGTCCGGCACTACAACGAGATCATCACGCTCATGGATCGCACCTGCTACGTCGCGGGAATGTCCTGGGAGCACCTCTTCATCCTCGCCGCCGAGGAGGCGCTGCACCTGGACCCGCCCGAGCGCGCGAAGTGGATCCGGGTGCTCGTCGATGAGTTCCAGCGGATCGCGTCGCACATCATGTGGTACGCCGCCTTCGTCCAGGATATCGGCCTCATGAGCCCGTTTCTCTACGGGATGCGCGACCGGGACCTGGTCCTCGACCTCTTCCAGAGCTTCACGGGGGGCCGGCTCACCTACGAGTACATGCGCGCGGGGGGCGTGCGGAATGACCTCCCGTCGGGAACGACCGACCGCGTCCGCAAGCTCTGCGACTGGCTGATGGACCGGTTCGTGGAGTACGACTCGCTGTGTCTCGGCTCCGACATCTTCCACAAGCGGTGCGACGGGCTGGGGGTTCTGAGCGCGACAGACTGCGTGGACCTAGGGGTCACCGGCCCCATGCTCCGTTCGGCGGGGGTGAAGCGCGACCTCCGCAAGGACCGGCCCTACTCGGCCTACGACAAGGTCGACTTCGACGTCGCCCTCGCGAAGGACGGAGACGTCACCGCCCGCTACCTCGTGCGGATGGAGGAGATGCGGCAGTCGGTGCGGATCATCCGCCAGGCCGCCGACTGGCTTGACCGGAACCCGGGACCGGTACTCGGGGACAACCTCCCCCGCTGGCTCGGGGCGCCGTATGCCCCCGTGGGGAACGAGAGCTATCACCTCAAGCGCAACTACCCCAAAGGGCGGGGGTTCTCCGCGATCGAGGAACCGCACGGCGAGGCCCAGGCGTACGTGGTCAACGAAGGCTCGGAGCACCCCTACCGCGTCAAGTTCCGCTCGCCGGTCTTTACCAACATCTCCGCCGCGAAGAAGTACCTGGTCGGCTACCGCGTGGCGGACATTCCCCCCATCATGGGGAGCGTCGACGTCTGCGTCGGGGAGGTGGACCGGTAGGGCGGACCCATGACGACCACGCTCTTCGACGTCGCGAACTGGATCGCCGTCCTGATCCTCAACATCCTCGGTTGGATCGTCCCGCCCGCCCACGGGTGGCTCCTCCAGTCGACGGTCGTCTTCCTCCTCTCCGCCCTGCTCTTCGGAGCGATCCTGCTCGGCGCGAGCATGATCAACACGATCATGCTGATCTGGTTCGAGCGCAAGCTCCTCGGCCGGTTCATGGACCGGCGCGGCGCGATGCACGTGGGGTATGCCGGGCTCCTCCAGAATTTTGCGGATGGACTGAAGCTGTTCCGCAAGAACACGGTCAAGCCCGCGGAAGCGGACGGTCTCGGGTTCTATGCGGGACCGACGGCGTACATGGTCACCTCGGTCATCCTGTTCGGGATCCTCCCGGTGTCGTCCGGGTGGAACGCCGGCCCGCTGCCGCTGAGCCTCCTCCTCGCGCTCGTCATCTTCTCGTTCGCGCCGCTCTTCATCTTCATCAGCGCCTGGTCGTCCAACAACAAGTACTCGCTCATCGGCGGCATGCGCTCGGCGGCGCAGATGATCGCCTACGAGGTGCCCATCCTCCTCGCGGTGGTCGCCGTCGTGGTCCTCTCGGGGAGCTTCAACCTGAACGTCATCGTCTCGGAGCAGCAGAACTACTGGTTCTGGGGACCGCTCGTGGTGGCCCTCGTGGTGTTCGTGGCGGGCATGCTCGCCGAGATGGAGCGGATCCCGTTCGACCTCCCCGAGGCCGAGGCGGAGCTCGTCGAAGGATGGAACACGGAGTACGGAGGGATGCTGTTCGCCTTCTTCATGCTGGCCGACTACGTCCGCGCCCTCGTCGGGAGCATCCTCATCGTCCTCCTCTTCCTGGGAGGCTGGACGCTCCCCACCTACGTCCCGGCGGCGCTTACCTCGTTCCCGCTCGCGGGGATCTTCTGGTTCATGCTGAAGACCTACCTTGTCTTCGGCGTCTTCGTCTGGATCCGGGCCTCGCTCCCTCGGGTCCGGACCGACCAGCTGCTCCGGGTCGGCTGGATGCGGATGATCCCGCTCTCGCTGCTCTCCGTCGTGCTCGCGGCCCTCGTCGTGACCGCGAAGTGCCTCCCGCTCTTCGGGTGCGTCCCGCCCATCGGAGGATAAACACAACTCATGGCCGCTGCAAAGAGTCCGGAAACGAAATCGTCGGACAACCCGCTCCTCTGGGTCGCGCGGCCGCTCGCCACGGCGGCCCGCCAGTTCTCGAAGAGCCTGATCCGCCCGTCCACGATCGTCTACCCGTTCGAGCGCCTCGAGGACCCCCGGTTCCGAAAAGAGGTGGCCGTCGCGGCGGGAAAGCCGATCGGCCTCGGCGACATCTGGGACAACTACCGCGGCGTCCACGCCCTCAACATCGGCACCTGCATCTCGTGTAACCTCTGCGCGTTCAGCTGCCCGGACCTCTGCATCGAGATGGTCACCGTGCCCGGGGGCGACCCGAAGCACCCCAAGAAGTGCCCCGAGATCGACTATGGGAAGTGCAGCTTCTGCGGCTTCTGCTCGGACGCCTGCCCCGAGGGATGCCTCACGATGACGACCCGCTACTCCCTCGTGACCCCGAAGCGGGCCGAGATGATCTACTCGCCGCAGAAGATGTACGAGATCTTCCAGCGGAAGCTTCCGATGAACCCGATCCGGCTCGAGCGGCCGAAGAACGAGGACGCCATCCTCCTCGACCCGCCGCTCTGCATCGGATGCAACGCGTGCGCCCGGGACTGTCCGACCCAGTGCATCACGATGCTGGACGTCCCGAAGCCGACGGCGAAGCCGGGCGAGAAGCTCCCGAAGCGGATCTGGAAGGAACCGGTCGTCAACGACTCGGACTGCGTGCGCTGCGGCACCTGCATCTCCGTCTGCCCGAAGGAGTGCCTCTTCTGGGGGCCTCGCCAGTGAGCCCCGAGGAACTCGCGTTCCTCGTGCTCGCCGTCGTGGCCCTGGGGACGGCGCTCCTGGCGCTCCTCGTCCGGGAGCTCGTCCACACGATCCTCTGGGTGTCGCTCTTCTTCGTCGACCTCGCCGGCCTCTACTTCCTGCTCAACGCCACATTCCTCGGCGTCTTGCAGCTCGGGGTCTACGCCGGCGCCGTCACGATCTTGCTCCTCTTTGGCGTCATGGTGACCCGTAAGCGCATCTTCTCCCGGGAGGCGGCGACGGGGATCGGCCCCTACCCCCTGGCGGTCTCCCTGGTCTCCATCGCGCTGATCGTCACGGTCGCGACCAGCCTTCCCTCGGCCTCGCTGCCGGTCCGAGGCTACGACCCCGCCCTCCTCTCCGCCCAGCTGTTCGGGCCGGACGGCGCGTGGCTCCTCCTCTTGGGCCTCACGATGCTGAGCGCGCTCGCCGGGGCCATCTATCTGGTCCGGGAGGGCCGCGAGTGACCGCGCTGCCCCCCGACGACTTCCTCGCGCTCTCCGCGGGGCTCCTCGGCATCGGGCTCTTCGGCATCCTGACGCGCCGCAACTTCATCCTCCTGCTCATCGCCGTCGAGATCGCCATGAACGCGGCGATCTTGAACTTCGTCTTCTTCGCGGCGTACAGCGGAACGCCGGGCGGTCTCTCGGGGCAGGCGATCGCCGTGGTGCTGGTGGGTCTAGCCGCGACCGAGGTCGCGGTCGGGCTCGCGATCGTCCTCGCGCTCAATCGGCTGCGCGGCTCGATCAACGTCGCCGAGGCGACCACGCTGAAACTGTAGGGGGGATGAGCACGAGCGGTCTCGATTTCCTCTTCGGGTGGGCGTTCCTGGTCCCGCTCCTCCCGGCCGTCGCGTTCGTCCTGGTGGGGCTGTTCGGCACCCGCCTCAAGTCGCTCGAGTGGGGCGGGTGGCTCGCCGTGGCGTTCGCCGGGGCCTCGATGACCCTCGGCGTGCTCATCGCCGTCGCCGAGATGCTCAACCCCGGCCACTACTCCGACCAGAGCTTCACCTGGCTCCAGCTCCCCCCGGGGGGTTCCGTCTTCCCGGCGGGATTCGCCCTCGTGATCGGAACGCTCGTCGACCCGATCAGCGCCCTCATGCTCGTCGTCGTGACGGTGGTAGGCTTCGTCGTGATGCTCTACTCGATCGGCTACATGCATCACGACCGGGGGCTCCCGCGGTACTACGCCGAGCTCTCGCTGTTCCTGACCTCGATGATCGGCCTCGTCCTGGCCGACAACCTGCTCGAGTTCTTCCTCTTCTGGGAGCTGGTCGGCGTCTGCTCCTACTTCCTCATTGGGTTCTACTACGAGAAGCCGAGCGCGTCGTCCGCCGCCAAGGAGGCGTTCATCGTCACGCGCGTCGGGGACGTCCTGTTCCTCCTCGGGATCTTCATCTATTTCGTCACCTACACGCAGCTCGACGCGTCCTGGGCCGCCTCCGGGTTCAAGTTCACGATCGGGTCCCAGCCGTTCCTGGGGGCGTGGATCGGCACACCCCAGGCGAATACCCCGCTCCTCACGGTCGCGGGGCTCATGATCCTCGGGGGGGCGGCGGGGAAGTCGGCCCAGTTCCCGCTCGACGTCTGGTTGCCCGACGCCATGGAGGGTCCGACGACCGTGAGCGCCCTCATCCATGCGGCCACGATGGTGGCCGCCGGGGTCTACCTCCTGGCGGTGACCTCGCTCTTCCTGGGCTTTACCCCGACCGACCAGCTGGCCATCGTCGCGATCGGTGGCTTCACGACCTTCTTCGCCGCGACGATGGCGGTCGTCCATCCGGACATCAAGCGGGTGATCGCCTACTCCACCATCTCCCAGCTCGGCTACATGGTCCTCGCCGTCGGCGCGGGCTTCGCGATGGTCGGGCTCTATCACCTGTTCACGCATGCCTTCTTCAAAGCGCTCCTCTTCCTCGCCGCCGGCTCCGTCATCCACGCCGTGGGGACCCAGGATCTGTTCAAGATGGGGGGGCTCCGCCGCACCATGCGGCTCACGTCGGTCGCCTTCCTGGTGGGGGGCCTCGCTCTCGCCGGGATCCCGCCGCTCGCCGGATTCTGGAGCAAGGACGACGTGCTGGGCGCGGTCTTCAGCCAGACCGCCACCCACCCGCTCTACTGGCCGTTCCTCCTCCTCGCGTTCCTCGCGGTCTTCCTCACCGCGTACTACATCTTCCGCGCCTGGTTCCTGGCGTTCTCCGGCGAAAAGACCCGCGACGCCACGCTCCCGCCCGCCCACGAGGGCCCGTGGGTGATGCAGGTGCCGCTCGTGGTACTCAGCATCCTCGCCGTCGCCGCCGGGCTCTTCGTCTTCCTGCCGCCGTTCCAGTCGCTCCTCGCCGGCGGGGCCGGGTTCATTCCCCCGCAGTACACAGCCACCGACCTCGTCCTTTCCGGGATCTCCGTGGGTCTCGCGGCGGGCGGGATCGGGCTCGCCTACCTTCTCTGGGGGAACGGGCGCGTCTTCGAGCTCCCCGCCACCTCCGCCGCCCAGCCGCTCCGACGCCTGCTGCTTCGCCGCTACTACATGAAGGACGCCTACGACTGGGTCGGTCTCCGGGCGGTCTACGGGATCGCTCGCGCCGCCGACTTCGTCGACCAGTACGTGATCGACGGCGCGGTCCGAGGGATGGAGCGCCTGTTCGCAGGGGCCTCGAACGGTCTCCGCCGCATGCAGAGCGGCGTGGTGTCGGACTACGCGGCCTACGTCGTGACGGGGGTGGTCGGCTTCATCGTCATCGTCCTCTTCGTGGCCCCCTACCTCGCGAACCTGATCGGAGGCGGCTAGGTCCATGCTGCCGATCCTCTCGATCACGCTCGCCACGATGGCGGGCGGGACCGTCGCGACGTTCCTTGCCGGACCGAGGGCCCGCTGGGTGGCCCTCGCGACGTCGGTCGCCTTCCTCCTCGAGGTCAGCTACCTCCTCGCGCTGTTCACGCAGTGGCCGACCGCCGGCGGGGCGCTGTTCGCGAACAGCGAAACCTACAGCTGGATCTCCGTGGGATGGCTCACCATCAACTACGCGGTCGGGGTCGACGGGATCTCGCTCATCCTGATCCTCCTGACGGCGTTCCTCCAGATCGCGACGGTCGTCTACACGTGGGAGGAGTCGAAGCAGCCCGGCGCCTGGTTCGGCCTCGTCCTCCTCACCTGTCTCGGGTGCTTCGGGGTCTTCATCGCCCTCGACATCCTCCTGTTCTTCCTGTTCTGGGAAGCCGTTCTCGTCCCGATGTTCTTCATGATCGGGTTCTGGGGCGGTCCCCGCCGCCGCTACGCCGCGCTCAAGTTCTTCATCTACACCCACGTCGCGAGCATCGTCATGCTGGTCGCGCTCCTCGCGACCGCCTTCTACTCGCATGCGCCGTCGTTCGACTTCCTCGCCGTCCAGGCGTCGGCGCCCAACCTCAGCCTGACCGCGCAGGTGGTGCTGTTCCTCTCGCTGTTCTTCGGGTTCGGCGTCAAGTTCCCCGTGGTCCCGTTCCACACCTGGCTCCCCGACGCGCACGTCGAGGCGCCCACGGGCGGCTCGGTCCTCCTCGCCGGCCTGCTCCTCAAGCTCGGGGGATACGGGTTGATCCGCTGGGCGGTCGAGGTGCTTCCGCTCGGGATGAGCCACCTCACGCCTCTCCTCTACTTCGTCGCATTCCTTTCGATCGTCTGGGGCTCGGTCCTCGCGCTCTCGCAACGGGACCTGAAGCGTCTCGTGGCGTACTCGTCCATCAATCACATGGGGATCGTGCTCCTCGCGATCGCGGTCTATAGCCAGCTCGGGCTGCTTGCCGCGGTCCTCCTCATGTTCGCCCACGGCGTCGTGAGCGGGCTCTTGTTCATGGTGGCGGGAAGCGTCCACCACACCTTCGGGACCCGCGACCTCCCGTCGCTCGGGGGCATCACCCCCACGACGCCGACGCTGTCGACGATGGTCATGGTGGGCTCGCTGGCCTCGCTCGGGCTTCCCGCGCTCATCAGTTTCCCGGCCGAGTTCACCGCCCTGCTCGCCACCTGGCAACGGATCGGCTACTGGGTCCTCATCCCGCTCGTCATCCTCGTCGTGACGGCCGGTTTTTACATCTGGATGATGCAGCGGATGCTGTTCGGGCCGCCGCGGGGGGTTCCCCCCACCGCCCACGATGTGCCCTGGTACGAGGGCGCGGGCATGGGCCTCCTGGTGGCCCTGACGGTGCTGTACGGGATCCTTCCCGGCCTCCTCGTGACGGTCATCGTCAATTCTCCCGTCAGGACGCTTCCGTGAGGGGCCGTTGACGACGCTTCCCGTTCCGCTCCTCGACTTCCTCCCGGAGCTCCTCGTCCTCGGGGGGGCGCTCCTCGTCTTCCTGCTGGACGCCGCCGGCGTATCCCGTCGCCGCATCGAAGTCCTGGGCGGGGTCAGCCTCGTCGCGCTCCTGAGCGCGCTTGTGCTCGTGGTGGCCGACCTCGGATGGGCTCCGCTGGCCGCGGTCCGGACGTTGAACGCCGGTCACGTCGATCAGCCGGTTGGCATAACGGCGCTCTACGCGTTCACGTCGCTCGGGCTCGTCTTTCAGGCGATCTTCCTCCTCGCCGCCTTCCTCGTCGTCCTGGCCTCCCTCTCCCGGCCCTCGGAGGAGCGGGGCGCCTCGGTGTTCTTCGGTCTTCTCTTGATCGCGACGCTCGGGATGCTGCTGGCGACGACGGCGGCGGACCTCATCTATCTCCTCCTCGCCGTCGAGGTGACCGGGATCTCGACCTACCTCATGGTCGGGTACACGCGGCGCGACGGCCGGGGGATCGAGGCCGCGATGAAGTTCTACATCGTGGGGGCGCTCTCCGCGGCCCTCTCCTTCTACGGGGCCTCGCTGCTGTTCGGCGCCTTCGGTTCGACCAACTTCGTGGTGCTGGCCCAGGGCACGGGCCCGGCGCCCTACCCCGACCTCGCGCTCGTCGGCTACGCCCTCCTCATCGCCGGGGTCGGGTTCAAGCTCACCCTGGTCCCGTTCCACATGTGGGCCGTCGACGTGTACGACGGGGCCCCCACCGACGTCACGGCGTTCCTCGCGGGGGGTTCGAAGAAGGTCGGGCTGTTCGCGTTCTTCCTCATCTTCCTGGGTCCGGTCGGTCTCACCGTCGCCCGGACGGTGGGGTGTTCGGCGAGCGGGTGCCCTCCCTACAACTTTGCTCCGACCCTCGAGGTCGCGCTGGGGTTCGCGGCCGTCCTCACGATGACCGTGGGGAACGTCCTCGCGCTCCTCCAGAAGGAGATGAAACGGATGCTCGCCTACTCGAGCATCTCGCAGGCCGGCTACATGCTCCTCGGGATCGCGATCGGGACCGCCCCCGCCCTTGCGGGCGCCACCTTCCAGGTGTTCGCCCACGTGTTCATGAAGGCCGGCGCCTTCTTCGTGGTCGCCGGGGTCGCGGGACTGGGCGTGGGTCCCCTCATTGACGACTGGCGGGGCCTCGGCCTCAAGCGGCCCTATCTCTCGGTCGCCTTCGCGCTGATGCTCCTCTCGCTCGCGGGGATCCCGCTCACCATCGGCTTCGCCTCGAAGTTCGTCCTCTTCTCCGCCGCCGTGGAAGCGCAGGGGGCCTTCGTCTGGCTCGCGGTCGCCGGCCTGCTCAACAGCGCGCTCTCGGTGTTCTACTACGCCCGCGTGCTGAAGGTGATCTTCCTCGACCGGCCCGCCCCCGCCGCGGCCGGCGCGCCGGTCGTCTCCGGCGGGTCCGGGGCGGATGAGCTCGCGGTCCGCGGACTCGGCTGGGGCCGGGCCGCCGCGATCGGTCTCGCGGCGGTCGCGATCGTCGCCTTCGGGATCGACCCGCAACCGGTCCTCTCGGGCATCCAGAGCGCCGCCACCCACTTCCTCGCCACGGGGGCGTGAGCCGTGGACCGCTACGACGTCGTGGTCGTCGGGGCGGGACCCGCGGGAAGCTCGGCGGCGCGCTTCGCCGCGGGCGGGGGCGCCCGGACCCTCCTCGTCGACCAGCGGCCGGTGATCGGGGCCCCCGTCCAGTGCGGGGAGTTCGTTCCCACGGCCGAGGAGTTGGCGGACCTCCTCGCGTGTCCCGACGTGATCGCCGAGGCGTTCGACATTCCCCGGAGCACGATCCTTCGCGAAACCACGGAGATGGTCTGTGTCGCGCCGGGAGGGCACCGTTTCCGGTTCCCGCTCCACGGGTTCACGGTCTCGCGCGACCGGTTCGACCAGGCCCTCGCCGAACGGGCGGTGCGCGCCGGGGCGGAGCTGCGCCACCCGCTCGGGGTGACCCGCGTCCAGGGCGACCGCGTGCATTTCGCCGGAGGCGAGGTGGTTCGAGCGTCGGTCCTCGTGGGAGCCGATGGCCCCCTTTCGACGGTCGCCCGGGGGGTCGGCTTCGCCCCCCCGCGGGAGCTCTATCGGATGATCACCGCCACGGTCCCGGGTGATTTTCCCCCGGAGATCGACCTCTACTTCGGCTCGGTCGCCCCCGGCGGCTACGCCTGGATGATCCCGAAGGATGGGTCGGCGAACGTCGGGCTCGGCGTAACGCGGCTTCCTCCGGGCGCGTCCTTAAGTTCCCTTCTGGACCGGTTCACGGGCGCGGAGAAGATGCGCACAGCGTGCGACCGCACGCGTTGGTGGGTCCCCGTTGGTCTTCCCCCGCCCACCGCAGTGCGGGGGCGCGCCGTCTTTTGCGGAGATGCCGCCAATCTAGTGATGGCCACGAACGGCGGGGGGATCCCCACGGCGATGATCTCGGGCCGGGACGCCGGCGTCGCCGCCGCCGCCCACGTCCGCACGGGCGCCCCGCTCGAGGAGTACGACGCGCTCTGGAAGACCCACCTCTTTACGCCCCTCGAGCGGGGGTTCCGCATCAAGAAGTTCGGGGACCGGGTCGTCCACCATGACCTCCTCCTCGCTATCGGAATGCGCTATATCGGGGGCGCCGGTCTCGACGCCATGATGCGCCTTCGCTGGCCGCGGCGTCTCGGGAGGGGTTCGTGACCGCTCCGTCCCCGAGCGAACCGACCGACGTCCCGATCGAGACGCCCGTGAGCGAGACGCTCGGCGCGTTCGACGTCGCGGAGCTGCACGACCTCCTCCCGTCGCTCACGACGGACCTCGCCGACATCGACCAGCGGCTGCACTCCGTCCTCCCCGCCGAGTACCCCCAGCTGACGAGCGCCGCCGTCTACGCCTGCTCGACCGGCGGAAAGCGCGTCCGTCCGCTCCTCATGGCCGCCCTCTGCCGGGCGCTGGGCGGCACGAGCACGACGCGCATCCATTCCCTCGCCGCCGCCTTCCAGCTCATCCACACGGCCTCCCTCGTCCACGACGACGTCATCGACCACGCGGAGCTGAGACGGGGCCGCCCCTCGATGCCCCGGGCGTTCGGCCTCCCCACCGCCATCATGACGGGGGACTACCTCTTCGTCCGCGCCTTCGAACTGGCCGCCGAGTATTCCCCCTCCATCATCCTGCGGTGCGGGGAATCCTGCGCCAGCCTCGTCGAAGGGGAGATCTTGGAGGAGGCGAGCCGCTTTGATCTCACGACGGGGCGCGAGCACTACTTCCGCGTCATCGAACGAAAGACGGCCGCCATCGTCGCCGCGGGGCTCGCGAGCGTGGCGGAGGTGCTTGGCGCGGACCGGTCGGTGGTCGATCTGAGCGCCGCCTACGGGCGCTCGGTGGGGCTCGCCTTCCAGATCCGGGACGACCTACTGGATGTGCACGGCGACCCCGACATCCTGGGTAAGCCCCTCTACACCGACCTTCGGGAAGGGAACCCCACCCTCCTCTCCCTGGAGACCTACCGGCGCCTCGACCCGGGTAAGCGCGCCGAGTTTGCGCGGGTCTTCTCCCTTCGGCGAAAGCAGCCCGGCGACCTCCTCCGTCTGCGGGCGCTGACGGACGAGAGCGGAGCCCCGGCGGTGGTCGCCGAGGAGGCGACCCGTTGGGCCGAGCGCGCCAGCCGGGCAGTGGAGGAGCTTCCGCCCTCCCCCTGGCGCTCCCTCCTCGACCGCCTGGCCCGCGGCGTCGCCATGCGCCGCTACTGAGCCAACCCGTCGAGCGAAACCTACAAGTCGGGCGCTCGGGCTCGTCGCGGAGAGGTGGTTCCGGTGGCTCCGTCGACCCCCACGCACGCGCACGCCGCCTCGGAGCCGCTTCCGACGGTCCACCACCTCCCCCCGCGGTGGGACCCTCCCCCGATCCGCCCGCCCCTTCCCATCGGCGTCGCCATCCTGAGCGTACTCATCTCGATCGTCGGGGCGCTGCTCCTCGTGGCCGGCTGCCTCTTCCTCCTCCACTACTACCTCGCGGCCGCGGTGCCGTCGGACCTCCTCATCGTGAGCTCGATCGACGCCGTCGGGGCCGCCATCCTCGTCCTCTTTGGAGCGGTCCTCATCTCGGTCGCGACGGCGCTGTGGCGCCAGGAATCCTGGGCCCTCTGGACGACGGTCGTCGTGGTCTTCCTGTCGCTGGCCTACCTCTTCTTCACCGGGTCGATCACGGTCCTGTTCCTCGTCTTCCTCGTGCTGTTCATCTACCTTATCACCGTGCGCCACCACTTCTACTAATGCGGATCGTCCTCGCCGAGCTGGCGCCCGTCCCGCGGGAGCCGACCCGCAACGTCGAGCGCATCGAGCAGGTGGCCCGGGCGAGCGCCGCCGACCTCGTCGTGTTTCCCGAACTGTTCCTCTCGGGCTATCGCATCGGTGATGCCTTCCACCGCCTGGCGCTTCCCCGCCGCGCTCTCGGCTCCTCCGAGGTCGCCCGCGTGGCGCGAGAAGCGGGCCGGGCGATTCTCTTCGGCGCCCCGCTCCGCTCGGAGGCGCGCCCGGGAGAGGTGGAGAACGCGGCGGTCCTCGCCCGCGCGGACGGGTCGGTCGCGGTCCAGGTCAAACGCTACCTCCCCACCTACGGTCCGTTCGAGGAGGGGAGCCTCTTCACCCCCACCGACGTCAGCGTTCCTGCGGCGCTCGGCGGAGCGTCGGTTGGTCTCGAGATCTGCTACGACGCGTTCTTCCCCGAGGTGAGCCGGGAGCTCGCGCTCGCGGGGGCGGTGATCCTCGTCGTCCTCTCGGCCGCCCCCGTGACCTCGCGCCGGCTCTTCGAGAAGGTCCTCCCCGCGCGCGCCGTCGAGAACGCCCTCCCGCTCGTCTACGTCAATCGCGTGGGCGTGGAGGATGGCACGGTCTTCGGGGGCGGCTCCGCGGTCTGGGATGCCCGAGGGGAGTTGGTCCCCCTCGCCTCGGTGTCCGTGGACGGACTCCACGAGGGGGAGTCGGTCCAGGCGGCGGAACTCGACCTCACCGACGCCCCTCGCTGGCGGCCGTTTCGTCCGGTATTGCGGGACCGGGCCACTCGCCCCGCGGCCCCCGCACCTCGGGCGGCGCCCCGACCTTGGGGCAGCGCCCACCCCTCAACTCGAACCTCGGACTTATAGCCCGGCGAGGCGCGTCGCACCCCCGTGCCCACCGCGCGGACGCTGGCGCAGCAGCTTGCGGCGAAGCAGCGAGAGATCTCGGTCGCCGAGTTCTTCGAGCGCAACCGACAGATCTTGGGCTTCGACAACCCCCAGCGCGCCCTCCTCACGACGGTCAAGGAGGCAGTCGACAACGCGCTGGACGCCGCCGAGGAGGCCCAGGTCCTCCCCGAGATCCTCGTGGAGATCTCCAAGGAGGGGACGGACCGGATCAAGGTCGCGGTAACGGACAACGGTCCGGGCATCCTGAAGCGAGAGATCCCGAACGTGTTCGGCCGGCTTCTCTACGGCTCCCGCTTCCACGCGAACCGCCAGTCCCGCGGCCAGCAGGGGATCGGCATCTCGGCGGCGGTGCTCTACGCAGCCCTGACGACCGCCCGGCCCGCGCGGGTCACCTCGAAGGTCGCCGAGGAGGAGGCGGCCCACGTGATGGAGATCCTTCTCGACACCCAGAAGAATCTTCCACGGATCGTGAGCGAGGACCTCCGGCTCTGGGATCAGGAGCACGGCACGCGGATCGAGCTCATTCTCAAAGCGAAGTACACGCGCGGGCGGCAGTCGCCGTTCGAGTATCTCCGCGGGACGGCCATCGTGAACCCGCATGCGCGCATCGTGTTGGTCGAGCCGGACGGGACACGCGTCACCTACGAGCGGGCCTCGAGCGAGGTGCCCCCGCTCGCGAAGGAGGTCGCCCCGCACCCCCACGGTCTCGAGCTCGGCGAGCTGGCGTACTTCCTCAAGGCATCGACCCGGCCCACGCTCCTGGAGACGCTCATCAAGAACTTTTTCGGGGTCTCCGCCCGCGCCGCGCGCGAGGTGTTGAGCGCCGCGAAGCTCAGCGGCTCCGAAGCTCCGGGTTCGGTCCACGGCGACGACCTCGAGCGACTCCTAAGCGCGCTGCACGCGGCCCCGCTGGTTCCCCCCACGGCCGAGTCGCTCTCGCCCATTGGGCCGCTACTGATCAAGCGGGGCCTTCGCAACGTCCTCGGCGACGTGCGGCCCGACTTCTACGCCCCGCCCGTGAGCCGCCCGCCGAAGGTCCGCGGCGGTTGCCCCTTCCTCGTCGAGGTCGGGCTCGTCTACGGGGGCGGGCTCCCTCCCGACCAGCCGGTCCAGCTTCTGCGCTTCGCGAACCGGGTCCCGCTCCTGTTCCAGCAGGGCGCCTGCGCCATCACCGCTGCTGTGGAGCAGGTCGACTGGCGGCGCTACGGCCTCGACCAGCGGGGCGGGGCCGGGCTCCCCGCCGGCGCGTGCCTCCTCCTCGTGCACGTGGCGTCAACCAAGATTCCGTTCACGAGCGAGGCCAAGGAGGCGCTCGCCTCCGACCCGGAGCTCGATAAGGAGCTCGTCCTCGCCCTCCAGGCGGCCGCGCGGCACCTCAAGACCCACCTCTCGCGCCGGTCCCGCCGGGAGTACGCCGGCGAGAAGTTCCTCATCATCCAGAAGATCCTTCCCCAGATCGCGGAGAAGGCGAGCGCGCTGGCCAGCAAGCCCGTGCCGGACCTCACGCCGGTGATCACGAAGATCATGGATGTCGTCCACCTCGACTCCACCGCCGCCCGCGACGCGAAGGGGGTCACGCTCGCGACGGAGATCACGAACTACACGCCGCGGCCGCGCGTGCTGGAGGTCTTCGTGGAGTTCCCGTCGGAACTGTTCGCGTCGGCCCGCTTCACGCCGGCGCCCGAGGGCACCGATGCCGAGCTCGGCCGGGCCTGGTGGACGCTCCCGCGCCTCGAACCGAACACCCGCCAATCCGTGACCGTGACGTTCCCCGCCAAGACCGAGGTCGACGCCGGCGACCTCTCCTGGTTCGTGGCCGGCGTGGACGAGGCCCACCTCCTGGGAGCCGACCCCCTGCCCGGCGACTGGGATGTACGGCTGCCCCGCGCGGTCATCGAGGCGGCGCAGGCCGGTCTCGAGGAGCTACCCGCCACGGAGGAAGGGGAGGTGGACTACGATGCCGCCGAAAAGAGCGCCCACGTCGAAGAAGACGACTGACGAGGAGGAGCCCAAGGTGCGGGCGGACGCCCTCACCCCGACGATCGACCTCGCGAGCCAGATCTGGACCCAGCTCGACCACGGGGAGGTCCCGCGGATGCGCCTCCCCCTGCGGACGAAGCAGAACATCCAGTTCCAGATGCGCGAGGGGGTCTGGCGCCTCGGCCGCGCCCTGGGGACCCGGAGCGCCCGCAAGATCGACGGGGCGCTCATGCTCCTGCGGACGTTCTACCTCGTCGATTTCATCAACGAGATGGCGAAAGACCGCAAGACCTCCACGCTGCGCGAGCTCTACTACATCTCCGAGGCGTGGAAGGACGCGAAGTTTCACAGCGAGGACGAATCCAATCTGCTCATCGAGGACCTGGAGGTCCTCTGCGAGCGGCTGCGGGAGGACTTCCGCCTCCATCCCGAGGAGAACGGAGCGTCGGTCATCGGCGACCTCACCATCGAGGAGACGAACCGCAAGGGCCTCGTGAAGAAGATCAACTGCAAGGACGACGTGGGGGACGGCGGCTATGCCCTGCCGTTCAACGTCGAAAAGGAGAAGATCCGCTTCAAGAGCACGAACGCCAAGTTCGTGGTCGCCATCGAGTGCGGGGGCATGGTCGACCGTCTCGCCGAGAACGGGTTCGACGAGGAGCATGACGCCCTCCTCATCCACCTCAAGGGGCAGCCCGCCCGATCGACGCGCCGCTTCCTGAAGCGACTCACGGAGGAGCTCAAACTTCCGGTCGTCGTCTTCACCGATGGCGACCCGTGGTCGTTCCGCATCTTTGCCAGCGTCGCCTTTGGGGCGATCAAGACGGCCCACATCTCCCAGTACCTCGCGACGCCGTCCGCGGAGTTCCTGGGGGTCACCGCGTCGGACATCGAGAACTACGACCTTCCCTCCGACAAGCTGAGCGAGCAGGATGTCCGGGCCCTCCAGGCAGAGCTGACCGACCCGCGGTTCGGCACCTCCGAGTGGCGGAGCGAGATCGAGCTCATGCTGAAGAACGGGAAGAAGGCCGAGCAACAATCGCTCGCCAAGTACGGGCTCAACTACGTCACCGAGAAGTACCTTCCGGAAAAGCTGACCGAGATGGGCGTCCTGTAGCCACCGGGCGCGCTTCCGCCCGTTTCCCCGGAACCTCGGGCCCTAGCTCGCCTGGTCGACGCGCTGAAGCACGCGCTCCGCGAGAAAGGTGATCATCTTGCTCGGCTGGCCCGGCACCTCGAGGGCCGAGGGGGTCGGGGCCTGAGAGGGATGCGCTTTGATCCAGCTCCTCAGTCCTCCTTCGACGTCCGGATGGACCCCGTCCAGGTTCCAACGCCCGTCCGGCCGTCGCTTTTTGCGGAGATGGTTAAGGGCCAGGCGCAACCGGCGGTCGTCGGAGTACCCGAGGGCGGTGAGCACGTCGAGGCCGACCAGAAGGTCGTAGTAGTAGTGGACGGGGTAGTGAAACCGGAACCAGGGAGCGTACCGGTCCCCCTGGCGCCACAGCTCGCGCTCGAGGTAGAACTCCGCTCCCTTCTCGACGCAGGCGGCCATCGCCCGGGTCCACTTCGTCCGCGGGAAGGCGGCAAAGGCACTGAGACCCTCCCAGCAGTCGAGCGTACGACCGCTGCCCCAGCAGGCCCAACCGCCCTTCGGGTGCGCGGACTCCACGAGCCATTCCAGGGTCCGTCGGACCGCCGGATGGTCCACGTAACCGAACCGCAGCAGCGCCCGGGCCTGGTTCCCGGCGACGCAGTGGTGTGGCGTCTTCCCCGTGCTCGCCCCGAGCGCCCCGGATCCCGACTTGAACCGCTCCATCCAGAGCTCGGCGGAGCGGGAGATCGCCGGGACCCGGTTCGTGAGGCCGAGGTCGGAGAGCACGAGCAGCTGCCAATTCGTGGCGAGGTACTTCGGCCGGTAGAGACTCTCCCCATCGACCCACCATCCCGGCGGCTTTCGTTCGGCGAGGATCTGGGCCGCCCAGCCCGTCCGCGGTATCTGCCGCTCAAGATCCCGAAGCTCCCCGTCCGACGCCTTCCGTCCGTCGAGGTCCCGGAGCGCGAGGTAGCGCATCGCGGGTTGACCCGGCTCCCGCAGCCAGTCGAGCACCGCCCTGGACGCCATCGCGCTACCCGAGGCCCAGCGCCCCGAGCGCCCCCGGTTCGCGGAGGAGGGGGCCGGCGGTCTTGGGGAGGTACGCAACGCCGTTCGGGACCTTTTCCCGGTGCCAGTCGAGCCCCTGTTCCGAGAACTCCGTGGAATCCGCCGCGGACTCGCGCGCCTCGCCGGCCTTGCGGGGCCCCGGCGTGACTCCGTCCGGGGAGACTCGGACCAGCTCCTCGGTGGGATCCAGCACTAATTGCCGGCGGGGGATCACGACGAACAGTCGAACGATCTTCGGGCGGAGCTTGGTCTCGCTCTCGGTTTCCCGGCGGTGATAGACCGCGTACTCGGTCCCCCCGACCTCCGCAAGCCGTTCGAACCCGAAGCTCTTGTGCAGGAACTCGAGGACGTTGACCTCGAGGTCGGCGGCGTCCACCATCGGCCAAGGAGCGGCGTTCGCTACATAACACGACGGGCCTGCCGGGTTCGTCACCGTCCTCGCCGCCCATGGCGCTCCGCCGGCGAGGCAACCCTAATAAAGGGAGGAAAGTAGCCCAGCCCACCTCGGACGCGGTGGAATGAAACGGAGCTCGCGCGTTTGGAAGAAGCGCGGCCACATGCGGTGGAAGTGGCGCAAGAAGCGGATGCGCCGCCGCATGCGAGCCCAGAAGATGCGAAAGCAGTAGGAGGGGGTCCTCCCCTTTCTGCGGGCGACGGACCGGGGCGGGGCTACCAGCCCAGCCGCTGGAGCTTCCGGGCTTCCTTCGTCGCCTTCTTCCACTGCTTATAGTGGTCCCGGCACAGCGGCGCGCGCCGTCCGGTCTCGGGGAGGTCACTCAGGCCCTTCTTGGCCTCGGTGAGCGAAAGGTGTCGCACGGATTCGGCTCCGCAGCCGCGAACGACGCACGCCTCGGGGGCTTCCGGCTCCTCGGGCGCCGCCGGGGAGCTCACCGTCGACCGCGCTCCTTCCAGAGCCGGGAGACCATCCCGGGGATCTCGTAGGGGAGGCTCGCGACCGCGCAGCCGGCCGCCTCCAGCGCGGCGACCTTGCTCTCGGCGGTGCCGCGACCTCGAGTAATGATAGCGCCGGCATGCCCCATCCGCTTCCCCGGAGGGGCGGAGCGGCCGGCAATGTAGGCCACCACGGGCTTCTTCACATGCTGCCCGATGTACGCCGCCGCTTCCTCCTCGGCGGTCCCCCCGATCTCGCCGACCATCACAATGAGGTCGGTGTCCGGGTCGGACTCGAAGAGCGGGAGCGCGTCCGTGAACGAGGTCCCGACGACCGGGTCTCCCCCGAGGCCGATGCAGGTGCTCTGACCCAGTCCCTCGTCCTTGATCCCGTTGACGATCTCGTAGGTGAGCGTGCCGCTCCGGGAGATCACTCCGATCCGCCCGGGATGGAAGACCACGTTCGGGATGATGCCCACCTTGGACTTCCCCGGGGCCGCGATCCCGGGGCAGTTGGGCCCGATGATGCGGGCCCGATGGAGCCGGCTATAGTGGTACATCGCCAGCATGTCGTGGAACGGGATGTGCTCGGTCACGATGACGCTCAGTCCAATCCCGGCATCGACGGCCTCGAAGAGCGCGTCGCGGGCGTAGGGGGCGGGAACGAAGATCACCGACGCCGTGGGGGCGGTGCGTGCGACGGCCTCCTCGACGCTATCGAAGACCGGGACCCCTTCGACGTCACTCCCGCCTTTCCCCGGCGTGACGCCCGCCACCACTTGCGTTCCGAACAGCCGCATCTGCTGGAGGTGTACGGTCCCCTGGTGGCCGGTGACGCCCTGGATGAGCACCCGCGTGTCCTTGTCGATCAGGACGCTCATGCGGCGGCCCCCGCGTCCGGGCGCGACTCCCGCGCCGCCGCGACCGCGGCCAATGCGGACTCCTTGAGCTCCTTCAGGGACGTGATCCCGGCCTCGCGGAGAATGGCGATCCCCTCGGCCTCGTTGTTCCCGCGGATGCGGGCCACGAGGGGGAAGCGCTCCGTCGGGGTGACCTGCTTCATCGCCTCGACCAGCCCGCGCGCGACCGTGTCGCATCGGGTGACCCCCCCGAAGATATTGAGAAAGACCGCCGCGGGCCGGGCCTTGGCCATCAGGAGGAAGGCCTCGGTGACCTTCCGGGGGTCGTCCGTCCCCCCCAGGTCGAGGAAGACGCCCGGGCGACCCCCGAACTGCTGAAGGACGTCGAGCGTGGCCATGGTGAGACCGGCCCCGTTCGCGATGACCCCGATGTTGCCGTCCAGCTGGACGAAGGCGATCTCCTTCTCGCGCGCGATCTCCTCGAGCGGCGTCCGGTCATCCTGGACCTCGGCGTACTGCGGGTGGCGGAACGAGGCGTCGTCCTCGATGATCACCTTCGCGTCCAGTGCGACGAGCGCGTCGCCGACCTGAGCGAGCGGATTGACCTCGACGAGCTCCGCATCCTCGGTCGCGAAGACGCGCCACAGCGCGTCCAGCAGACGGTCCAGCGCCTTCGCGCTCGCCCCGGCAAGCCCGAGGAACGCCGCCGCTCGCCGCTTCTCGTAACCCGTGATCCCCGTGAACGGGTGGACCGGTATCCGGCGAATGCCTTCGTCGCCGACCGACTCGATTTCGACGCCGCCCTGGGCACTGACGATGAGAATGGGAAGCCGCAGGCTTCGGTCGAGCGCGAACGAGAGGTAGAACTCCCGACCGATCGTCAGCTTCTCTTCGAGAAGAACGGTCCGGACCTTCTCCCCTTTGAAATCCATACCCAAGATCCCCCGCGTCGCCTCTTCGGCCTCCTCCGCCGTGCTGGCGAACCGGACGGCGCCGCCTTTCCCACGGCCGCCGGCCAGAACTTGGGCCTTCACGACGCACGGGAGCGGGACATCTCCGCCCTGGACGATGGCCCGGGCCTCCTCAGGGCTCGAGGCCGTCTTGCCTCGGGGAAGAGCAACGCCGTACGAGCGAAAGATCTCCTTGCCCCGCCACTCCGCGAGCTTGACCAACGGAACACCCTGCCGCGCGCAGGCGGCCGGCCTATTAAGAGAAACGGCCGGCGGCGACATTCGAGCGGATCGGTCGGCGGCGGGACGCAGCGCGCGTTCCCGGTTTCGAGTCCCGATTCACCCCCGGGGGTGGACCCCCGGAGCGCATCCCATGCCTGCGACCGAGCGGAAAGGCGTCTCGCTATCCTCGGCGCGGACGGCGGCGGGGGGCTCGATGCCGCGCCGGGCGCGTCGCGACGCGCTTCGCCCCGGTGACGGGAGCGCCCGCGAGATCGCGGCCGATATCGTCCAGCAGCTTTCCAGCGAATTCCGCCTTCGGGCCCTGGAGCCAATGTCGACGTCCGTCGCGCGCCAGGATGAGGGCGCTCGTGGTCGGAGCTCCCATGGACGCCCGGTCGTTGGCTACGACGTAATCCAAATCGGCTTCCCGTCGCAGACGCTCGGCCGAGGAGGCCAGCTCGCCCGTGGACCGCGCAGCCTCAAGCTTGAACCCGACGAGGATCGCCCGAGACGGGAGTCGGCGGCGCAGCTCCGGCAGGATCTTTGGGGCCCGGGTCAGGGAAAGGGTGAGTTCGGGCCGTTCTCGCGACGCGATCTTCCCCGCCTCGGCGCGAAGGGTGTAGTCCGACAAGGCGGCGGGCACGAGGACCACGTCGGCGACGGCGAGCGACTCGGAGCGCTTACGGATCAGGGAGGCGAGGTCCTCGACCGAGCCCCACCGCACGACGGGGAAGTACGACGGGAAGGGGAGCTGGACCGCCCCGGACCAAAGTTCCACGGAGGCCCCCCGGTAGAACGCCTGGCTGGCGAGGGCGATGGCCGTCTCCCCGGTGCTTTCGTTCGTCACGGAGCGGACGGCGTCGATCGGCTCGCGGCTCGCTCCGCCCACCACGATCAATCGGCGGCCGGCGAGCGGTCCCTGCGCCAGGCGGTGCAGCACGGCCGCCGCCACCTCCTCGGGAGAGGCGATCTTCTCTTCGCCTTCGGACGACTGGGGGTCGATGACGCCCACGCCCCACCCCCGGAGCTTGTCCAGGTTCTCCTGGACGGCCGGGTTCTGACCCATGTGCGCGTGCATCGCCGGCGCGACGAGGATCGGCACCCCCCCTCCCAGCGCCACCGACGCGCAGGACGTCACCGGCGTATCGTCGATCCCGTGGGCGATCTTGGAGATGGTGTTGGCCGTCGCGGGCGCGAGGAGCAGCAGGTCGGCTCGTTCCTCGCCGGGCCCGAGAAGGCTTACGTGCTCCACATCGCCCGAAAGCTGAGTCACGGCCGGATGGCCCGTGGCGAACTGGACGGCTTCCGGGGTCACGAGTCGCGTCGACTCCGCCGACATGACCGCCCGCACGTCGGCTCCGTGGCGGATCAGCTCCCGCGCGATGCGGGGAACCTCGATGGCCGCAATGGAGCCGGAGATCCCGAGGACGATCCGCCGGCCGGCGAGCAGCTGGGACCGCTTCCCCCGTATCGATCGACTCGGGTGCATGAGGTACCGTTCGCGGGGGCTCCGTTCCGCGGGAAGCGCCGGGCGTTAAAACCCCGTCCGCCGGCCGGTGGTGGACTTAATGTGCGGGGCCGATTGGCCCGCCCGATGACTGGATCCGGGAGGGGTCCCCGTCCCGTGGATCCGCCGCCGGGAGCGCCCGCCCCGAGCGTGTCGTCGACCTCCCAGTTCGCCGAAATCGCTCGGCCCATCGCCCCGGTCGAAGTCGTCGCGCCGCGGACCGTACCCCGAGGGGTGATCGCGTTCGACCTCGATGGCACGATCCTCGATTCGATCGGTCTCATCAGCGACCTCGCCGGGGACGTTCTCTTCCGGGCGTTCGGGACTCCCGCCGACGAGGGCCGGATCCACTACCTCGCGACGACGGGCATGCCCTTTGAGGCGCAGTTGGCGCAACTCTACCCGGAAGTCCCTGCGGCCCAACGGGCCGAGGTCGCCCGGGGCTTTCACCAGCGGAAGGTGAAGGAGGCGTATGCGGAGGCGAAGCCATTCCCCGAGGTGCCGAAACTGCTGAAGCGGCTCGAGCAGGACCGATGGACGCTGGTCGTCTCGACGGGCGCCGAACGCGAGATGGCCGACTTGATGCTGGAGCGGGAGGGGCTTCGCTTCTGGTTCGACGAGGTGCTCGGTTCGGGCCAAGGGACCAAGCGCGAACATCTCCAGGAGTATCGCCGGCGTTACCCGGGCGCGCCGCTGGTCCTGGTCGGGGACTCGAGGTTCGACATGGAGGCGGCGGATTCCGTCGACGGGGTCCTCGCCCTCGGGCGGGCCTCGTCGCTTCCCGGGTGGACGCTGACGCCGGATGACCTCAAGCGATGGGGGGCCGCCTGGGCCGACTATTCGCTCGCCGCGCTGCCGACGATCCTTCCCCGTCTTCTGAAGGCGGGCACGGGATCGCCCGCCCGCCCCTCCCGCGAGTCGAGCCCTCGTCGTGGATCGGCGGGGAGTCGGAAGGGCCGGGACCGAGAATCTCCGAAAGCGGGGGACGGCCCCGCCTCCGTTTGAACCCGGGTCGAGGGATCCACAGTCCCCCAGGATAGGCCAAACTACCCCATCCCGGCCGCAGGGCACCGAGGCCGGGGGGAGATGAAAAGCCTTTCCCGGGAAAGAAGCAAGTTGGGGCCCGGCCTCTCGAGTTTGATCTGGGACCCGTCTACGCCGCGTGCGGAAGGTACTGAAGCTCGTCGAGGGAACGGCGGGCCGAAGAGGGGCCCGGTCGAGTGCGACCGTCAGGTCCACCTAGGAGGCCTCGTCCTTCGGCGAGTCGGCAGGCGTGCCGGGCCGCGGGTCGCCAAGCGCGAGCAGCGCCCGCCGTTCGCGCGCGGCGTCGTGGCCCACGTAGAGGAACAGGCCACCGAGGACGAAGAACAGCGAGGCGGGCAGGAACAACCCGGGGTCGGCGGTCGCGGCTCCCAAGAGAGCGAATGCGGCGGCGAGCGCGATTCCCAATCCGACCAGCAGCAATCCTCCGATCCGGAAGGTCGTCTCGATCAGCATGTTACCCCCGCCCGTCCTGGCGCATGGGACACCGGTTACTTCGCGGCGTGGGTGACGGGAAGGTCTCTCCCGTTCGTAACGACTCGCACCGTCCCTTCCTGCTGAAAGTTCCCCTTATCTAGGCGACGCAGGTGGCTCGGCGATGGTTACACCCAGCGACTCAGCCCGGTGGGTCGAGGCGCTCCGACGCTGGATCGGACTCCCGATGGCGCACCTGCCGTCGGTCACGGCCGACGGCGAGGAGGTCTGGTTCATTTCGGATGAGTCGGGGATCCCGCTGCCGTGGACAGTGCCCGGCCGCGGCGGGGCGGCGGCTTCCCCTCTCTGGACGAGCGCAGAGCGGGTAGGCTCGATCGACGCCGCTCCCCAGGGGCTCAGCGCGGTGGTGGCGGTCGACCTCGGGGGGAACGAACACTGGCAGCTCCACCTCCTTGAACGCGAGGGGACCGGTCGCCTGCTGAACCACCGCGCGCTCACCAACGACCCGCAGGTCATCCACTCCCCCGGGCGATGGACGCCGGACGGTCGTCGGTACGTCTACACCTCCAATGCCCGCGATCGCCGCTTTTTCGACGTCTACGAGCGGGTGGTCGCGGGAGCCGGGGGCCAGCGAACCGTTCTCACCGGGGATGCGACCCACTCGGTGGCGGATACCGACGACGGCCGGATCCTCGTCGCGCGGGCGAACACCAACCTCGACATCGACCTGTTGCTCCTCGAGGGCGACCGCGTCGTCCATCTCAACCCCCACGAAGGGGAGGTGACGGTGCAAAGCGCGGCCTTCGGGCAGGACGCCGTCTACGCCGCGGCGAACCCGGGGCGCGAGTTCGCCGCCCTGATTCGTTACCGCCCGGGGTCCGCCCAGCACGAATTCATCCGAGAATTCCCCGGCGACCTCGAAATGGTCCGACCGTCGCCGGTGGACGGCAGACTCCTGCTCTCCGTGAACCGGCAAGGCTGGAGCGACATCCACCTGTTCGACCCGGCCACCGGCGAGGACCGGGTCTTCAACTCCGGTCCGCGGGGGGTGGTGGAGTCCGTCAGTTGGTACCCCGACGGCGCGGGGTACGCGTACGGGGTGAGCTCCGTCGAGGGCCTGCACGTCTACCGGCGAGATGTGCAGACCGGGAAGGAAAAGCGCCTGGCCGGACCCGTCTCCACCCCTGCGGTGGTCGCGCCGCCCGTCCTCCGCCAATTCACGGCGGTGGACCGCGTGGCCATCCCCTACTGGGAGTACGTCCCGCCCAAGGAGCCCCGGGGGACGATCCTCTGGATCCATGGCGGACCCGAGTCACAGGCCCGGCCCGGTTTCGCCCCCGCGCTCGAGTTCCTCGTTAGCCAGGGCTGGCGGGTCATCGCCCCGAACGTGCGGGGGAGCACGGGCAACGGGAGGACGTACGTCCATCTGGACGATGTCCGCAAGCGCATGGACTCCGTCCGCGACCTGCGGGACCTGGTCCACGAGCTCGTGCGACTGAAGAAGGCGGCCGCCGGCCGCGTCGGCATTGTGGGTGGAAGCTACGGCGGTTTCATGGTGCTCTCCGCGCTCAGCACCTATCCCGACCTGTGGGGCGCCGGAGTCGACCTGTTCGGTATAGCGAATTTCGTCACGTTCCTCGAACGGACCGGCCCCTGGCGACGAAAGCTCCGCGAGCCGGAGTACGGGAGCCTCGAGGCGGACCGGGAGTTTCTCGAATCGATCTCCCCGCTCGCCCACGCCGCGGAGATACGCTCCCCGCTCCTCGTGATCCACGGGCGGAATGACCCCCGAGTGCCTCTCCACGAGGCCGAGCAGATCGTCGCCACGCTCACCAAGGCCCACCGGCCGGTCGAACTCGTGGTGTTCGACGACGAGGGCCACGGCATCGTCCGACGAGAGAATCGCGAGATCGCCTGGCGACGCGCGGCGGAGTGGTTCGAGCGCGAACTCGGGAGCGCCCAGGGCTAGTTGGTCCCGGACGGCGACCGGCTTCTCAACGGGAGCAAGCCGCTGCCCAGCCACTGGCCCCCGTCGACGGCCAGCACCTGGCCGGTGATGTACCGGGCCTCGGGACCAGCGAGAAACGCCACGACCCCGGCGACCTCCTCGGGAGTTCCGAACCGACCGAGGGGAACGCTCCGGCGGACGGCCTCGGCGACCTCAGGGTCGCTCCACAGCTGTCGATCCGTGGCCTCCGTGTGGACCGGCCCCGGCGACACGGCGTTGACCCGGATGCGGTGCGGGGCCCATTCGACCGCCAAGGTCCGGGTGAGGGCGACCACGCCGGCCTTGGCGGCGGCCGAATGCACCGTTCCCGGTCCGGCGCCCCAGGCGTACGCCGCCACGATGTTGACGATGGATGCGGTCGGGCTTTCCTGGAGCAGGGGAAAGGCCGCCCTCGAGCAGAAGAAGGTCCCATCGAGCACGATCCCCAGGACCGCGCGCCATCCGTTCGGGGTGAGCGATTCCGCCGGAACGACGAAGTTGCCGGCCGCGTTGTTGACGAGCAGGTCGAGGCGCCCGAATCGGGACCGGGCCTCTCCCATCAGCCGGTCCACCGCCGCAGGGTCGCGCACGTCGGTCGGAAAGGTCGCGACCCGGCCGTGATGGCGCTCCAGGGCCCGCGCCCCCTCTTGAAGGTGTTCCGAGGAGCGGCTGGCGATCAGCAGGTTGTAGCCGTCGGAAGCGAGTCGGTCGGCGATGGCGAGTCCGATCCCGGTCCCTCCCCCGGTTACGAGGGCGACCGGCCGACCGCGGGTGGACGGGTAAGTCGTCATGGACCGTGACCCGGGGAGACCGTCGGGGTCCTCTCCCGGACAGGCGGAGCGGTCGCCGTCGGTATCGGGTCGGGGTCTAGCCTTGCTTCTGCCAGGCCGCGGCGAAGCAGCTCGAGCAAAGGTCGTGCAGCTTCGGCCACCCGTCGGCCGGAGGCTCCGTTACCCGCGTGATCGCCGTGCTGCAGGCATCGCAGATGATCTGGCCGTCCTTGTACATGCCGTGCCCCAGCGGGGGGAACCGTACATCCCCTTAAGCGATTTGGGCCCCGAGTTCCGCCGGGCGATTCCTTCCCGTCAGCGCGTCCTCCACTCTCTCGGCGACCGTGTCCCAGAGGCGCGCCGCCACGGCAGAGTCGCGGGCGGGGGGCCGCAACGACACGGGACGATGGTCCACGAAGTACCCGCCCGTCGTCTCCGCGACGTCCGCGGATGTGGCGAGGTACTCCACGACCCGAGCTCCCCGTTCCGGCGAGATTCCTCCCACGCGCGCGGAAAGCCGGATCGTCGCCCCGAAGAACCCGGGGTTGTGGTAGCCGAATCGACTTCGAACAAAACCCGGGTGACACGCATTGAACGTCACC
>DASRSW010000024.1:0-15187 GCA_035656275.1 Thermoplasmata archaeon | reverse complement strand
GAGGTCGGGGGGCTTCCCGTCAAACACCCAGACCGGGAGTACTCCCTGGCTCAGGAGGGAGGTGGTGCGGTAGAAGACGCCCATGAGGTGGCTAGTCGGCCGGCCCGACGGGTCAGAGAACGGCTGGCCGTCGCGCTGCCGGATCGTGGCCAGGAACTGGTAGACGGCATTGTAGCCGTCCACGGCGAGCATACGCCCGCTGAGTCGCTCCCACGGGAGCTCCTCCGAGCGCACGATATCCCGGAACGGGAGCCCCACAACGCCGAGGAGCCGGGCCGACTACTTGGGGGTTTCCGGGTCGCCGGAAACGATAGAACCGTCAAGTAGGCGCGGGCGCTGTCCGAACCTATGACCGTCACCTATCAGTGGGTCGACGAGCCGTCGGGCACCGGCCTCGCTCCGAATGCCGTGGTCCTCTCCAGCTTCCCGAGCGCCGGCTTCGCCGGCACCGTCGCGGCCCACTACGTCCTCCGTGCGCTCAACCTGCGACGGATCGGCACCCTCGAGTCGCCGGACTCTCCTCCCGTGGCGGTCATCCAGAGCGGCGAGGTCCAGCCGCCGATCCGGGTCTACGGGCGGGCCGACCTCGCCGTGGTGGTCTCCGAGTTCCCCCCGACAGTGGCGTCCTCCGCCTCCATCGCTCGCGCCATCCTCGACGGGGCGGTGGCGCACAAGGCCCGGTCGATCATCTGCCTCGAGGGCGTGGTTCCGCACCCCGCGGACTCGGAGGCCGCCGAAGGGGATACCGTCCCCGAGGAGACCGTGTGGGCGATACCGGCCCGCCGGGACCCCACCCAGGTGAAGTTCCTGGAAGGGGGCAAGGTCCGATTTCTCGAGGATGGGGTCATCGGGGGGGTCACGGGGGCTCTCCTCATCGGGGGCCTGCACAGCCCGATCCCCGTCTCGTCCCTCCTCGTGAGCGCGCGGGATACCGAGGGGTACCCGGACAACCGGGCCGGCGCCGCGATGATCGAGACGCTGGACCGCCTCCTGCCCGAACTCAAGATCGACACCGGTCCGCTGCGGGGCCAGGCCGAGTTGATCGAGCGGGTGCTGCGGGCGGGGATGAAGACCCGCGCGGCGGTCAGTCCTCCGCCCGAGAAATCGAGTGAGACCACCACCGCGATGTATCAGTAGCCTTCGACGCTAGCTGACAGCGGAACCGAAGCTCTCGGCGTACGTCAGCAGGTAGAACGCCCCCACGACCATCACGGCCACGAGTCCCAGGAGAGCGAGCGGGTTGGAGGCGTAGCGCCAGATCGTCACCCCGATGAGGACCGCGGGGAGGAGCTGGGTGAGGAGGAGCACCGCCACGCGGCCGTCCATGACGACGGGACGGAACGGCGACCCCTCTTAACCCTTCGGCCGCAGTGACCTACAGGCCGCCCGACGGTGGGCTCCCCATGACCTCGAACGTCAGTTCGACGTCCGGGGGGAGGTCCATCTGGGGGGCGAGCGGCATCGGACTCAGCGGGGGGTCGCTGGGAGGGAACGGGGCGGGCCCCACGGGGGCCGGTGCGGGCATCCGCACCGGGTCCGGCTCGACCACGCGCTCGATCCGGTGGGATTCGAGGGCCGACTCGATCGGCGCGAGGAAGGACTGTTCGATGTGGCGGCCGATGACCTCGGCCCAGTGGGTGGACAGCCGGTGGAGCGGGAGCGTCCGGTGGTGTTTGACGAGACCCTCGTTGTCGAGCACGGTGAGGATTCCCCGGCGGTTCTCCTGCTTTTCGACAAAGCTCTCGACAAAGTGGAGGCGTGCGAGCGCTCGGTCCGCGACCGCCCGGCGGTCTCCTTCGCATTCGAAGGGCTTGATGGCGAAGACGCTCACGAACTCGGCGGCCCGCGAGGCCGCCTCCAGCACGTGGGGCAAGGCTCCCGTGCCGGACCCTCCTCCCAGGCTCGCGACGACCGTAACGAACGTCGCCCCGCGGAAGATCCGGTCGAGCGCGGGCTCCGCGGCCTGGGCGAGGCGCCCGCCCACGGCGGGGGATCCGCCGGTGCCGGCGTCGCGCGCATCGGGCACGCCCAGGTAGACCCGGCGGTCGAACTCATCGACATCTTGGACCCGGGGGTCACAGTTGACGGCGACGGTCTCGAGGTAGCGGATGTGCCGGCGGGCGATCTCGCGACCGACGCGGACCGCGCCACCGCCGACCACGACCAAGACGAAACGGACGTCGTGCCCGAGACGGAACGTCTCGAGTCCGTCCTCGAATTCGTCGATTCGTCCCTCGTCTCGTCCCGCCTCGAGTCCTAAACCGTTCGGTTCGAACACTTCCCACCCCTCGTCGTCATGTCCTGCCTCGCCGCCTACCGGCCGACAACCCCTCGGCCCGCGAGCCGCCGACCCGTCCGCTCGAGAGCGGCGACCGTCTCCCGCGTCTCCTCCCACTGCTGGACGGAGAGGCGGTGGCGGTGGACGAGCTCGGAGATCTTGGCCTCCATCTCGCCGCGTCGGACGAGCTCGGCGAGCAGGTCGCCCATCGGCCGGTCGTTGCCGACCAGCTTCGCATGGGCGACGAGCGTCTCGAGTTCGTCACGTCGCAGGCGGACCGGGACCTCGATCAGTCCCGCCGGCTCGCCCGTCGGAGCGATGGCAGACAAGGCCCGGGCCCGGAGGAAGTCGCGCAGCGCCGCCCGCATGAGCTCCGAGCGGGTGCGAAACTCGCCGCTTGCGACGAACGAGTCGACCAGCTGCAGCTCCTTGCGGTTGCACCGTAAGGCGATGCGCTCATCCTCGGGCCCGACCCGTCCCTCCTCCGGCTCGTAGGAGCCATCGGAGTGCGGTTCGGGGGCCTTGTCGAACACAACTGGCTTCGCGTATGCAGAATTCGCGTACTTAAATCAATCCTAGTTGCTGCGGCGGAGGACCGGACTCGACTCCGATCTTGGGCGCGCTTGACGTGTCGAACAAAACCCGAGCGTTGAGTTCGTCGCGAATCGCGCAAGAAATCGGGCGTATAACCGGACGCACCGGGCGCCTCGTCCGACGTCGGCCCCGTCGCTCCGCATCCATGCGCACGCATCCGCGCACGACGCCGGTCGTTGGGCGCACCGGTCGCCTCGCCGCAAGAACGTCTAAATATGGGCCCCCGCCCTTTTCATGTGGGGTCGCTGGGCCGGCGCCCCGGATCGGAGGGAGTACCATCGCGCTTTCTCGCAAGCCGCGTGCCGTTCGTCACCGTCGCCTTCGCTCGCGGAATGCGGTGTCCGACGTGGTGGCAACGATCCTTCTGCTCGGCTTGACCGTCACGCTCTTCGCCTCCATCTTCTTCTTCGTGAACTCGCTGCCGCCCCCGCCCGCCCAGGCGCAGAATCAGTTCTCGTCCCGACTGACCTTCACCGGGAACCTCATCACCACGGTCCAGGTGACCCACCTCGCCGGCCCGATCGTCCCCGGGACGGGCACGGTGTATATCACGTCGGCAGCCCACCCGGGGCTCGACCCTCCCGTCTTCACGGTAAGTCAAGGGCTCGGGGGGGCCGGCGCGTGGGCGCTGGGGCAGGTCTGGACGAAGAACATCTCCACCTACGGGCTCACTATTCCGGACAATCTTACCATCTCCATCGTCTCGCAGAGCCTCCTGCTCTACCGCAACACCCTCCCCGGGTCAAACCCGAACGCCCCGCCCAACTTCGTGGGGGTGGGCTACTCCCCGCAGAACCCGAGCATCGGCCAGTCGTTCACGATCTTCACCCAGATCATTGATAGCAATCTCAAGGCCAGCTCTGTCTACATCAACATCTCCCAGTTGACGGCGGGATCGGGAAAGCCGACCTTCGCGATGACCTACAGCGCGTCCACCGGGCTCTGGACGTACATCGTGCCCGCCGGACTTACGAAGAGCGCAGGGACGTTCTTCGTCTTCATCAACGCCTCGGACAATTCGGGGCTGCTCAACTCGGTCACGCTTCCCATCACCATCACGCCGGTACTGGGGCTCTTGTCGATCCAGCTGAGCGCCTCTCCGGTGCTCATCGTCGCAGGGAGCTCGGTCAGTCTCGTCGGCCTCGTTTCCAACCTGGCGTCCGGAACGTCGAACATGACCGTGACGTTCAGCGCGCGGTCGACGGTCCTCTCTACGCAGTCGGGCGTGGTGCCGGCGGGCTCTACGGTGGCGTTCACCACCGCGTGGACTCCCGCCACCGTCGGGGTCTACAGCCTGCTCGCCACGGTGAGCGCGGCGGGAGGCGCGAGCGCCAGCTCGTCGCTCAACGAGACCGTCTTCCCGAAGATCCTCCTTCTCGGACACAACGTCCCCTCGGGGACGGTGGGCCCGGACAACACCACCGCGTGGCTCGCCACGGAGCTTACGGCCGATGGGATCCCGTTCTCGAGCGCCTTCGTCTCCTGTAAGAGCAGCCTCACGTCGGGCCTCTTCACGGGCTACGCGGTCGCGATCGTGGATTTCGGGGCGACCTGGACGGGCGGATGCCCGAAAGGGGCGTCGGCCACCGACCAGGGGGTCATCACGGGCGCCTCCTCGACGGCCGTATGGGTCGTGGGGTCTAACGCCTTCGCCGCCACCGGCTGCGCAAGCTACACCTCCGCCTTCTTCGGGAAGGTCGGCGCCTCGTGGACGAGCGGCGCGACCTGCGCGACCCTCCCGAATGCGACGGGCACGCTCACCTACAGCTCCGCCCCCGCGAGTGGCCTTCGGGGGGACGGGATCCCCGGTTCGATCGGGATCAACCGCACGCTCGCGGGAATCAGTACCTACGTCCCGTACAACGTGTTCGCGCTCGGCGCCGTCGGTGCCTCGGGGGGATCGTACGCGAAGGTCGGGGCGAGCGTGGTCGGGACCTACTCGACCGCGTCCACGAAGGGGGCGGCGCTCGACAGCGAGCCGGCGCTGCTCACCACGACGCTCCCCAACGCGAACTCCTGGGGAACGGGCATCTCGGGCGCGGCCGTCGTCTACAACGTGATGGGATTCCTCTGCGGCCTCTCGAACGCTTCGGCCACGGGGCGGGCCCTCTCCGACTTTGGGGTCTCTCAGGCGACGCTCGTCGGGGCCAACCATGCGGCGCTCACGACGGTCTTCGTGGGCGTCCGCGACAACGGACCGATTTCGGGGACCGTCACGGTCGAGCTGATGGTGAACGGCGGCATCGCCCTCCTGGGCGGGTCGCCCGTCGTCGCGCAGGGACCCGTCGGCGCCAGCGGCGGGTTCGTCATCGTGACGCTCCTCTGGCAGGCGCCGTCCGCGGGGACCTACGCCCTTAGCGTCTCGCTCGCGGTGAGCGGCGCACCGGACTACAACCTCGGGGACGCCCAACTGGGCCTCTCCGTGGTGAACCAGCCGGTGACGTTCGCGTAAATCGGCGGTCGGGGCTACTGCGCCTTTCCCCCGGTGAGGGGCGCGTCGGACGTGGGCGCGGCGGTCAGGCTCTGACCGCACTTCCAGCAGGTCGCCTCGTTCGGATAGACGACCGCGTTACAGTTCGGGCACCGCTTCTCGGGGGCGGAGCCGCTCGCCGGGGCCCCGGACGTCGTCCCGGGGGTCGGACCCTTCGGCCGCTCGAGGGGTGCTGTGGGCGGGGGCGCCCCCGCGGCCGCTTCGGCCTTCCGGGCCGCCTCGCGACGCTTGAAGATGTAGTAGATCAGGAGACCGATGAAGAAGACGGAGCCCGGATAGAGGAACATCACGAGGTAGAAGTTCGGGATGATGAGGCCGACCGTGCTGTAGTAGTCTCCGCTGATCGGGCCCTGGACCGCCCCGTAGCCGTTCCCCGGATCGAGGAAGATCCACGTGTAGTTCGAGGTCGGCGTCGCGCGATACGCGGTGGCGAACTGGAACCACCAGAGGTTCGCCCCCGGGAGCGTCTCCTTGAACGAGGAGACGAAGGGGCTGGTTAGGTTCGGGCCGAGGGTCTGGTTGGCCGTGTAGAAGGGGTACCCCGAGGGGCAGTTCGGGGAGGCGTTGCCGGTCGCCCCCGGACAGGTCGTGACGAAGACCTCGACCCAGAGGAGTCCGGAGGTGTTGGTGGGGGTGAATTCGGGGTGAACCGTCACGCTGAAGTTGAAGACCCCCCCGCTCGCCCCGGCGAACGGCGTCACCTTCGCATCCTGGAGCACGGCGCCGCCGTTCCCGTAGGGGAGCACCGCGTCCGAGTTGGCGGCGGGGCTCGGCGCCCGGATCAACTGCGCTTCCCACAGCGAGCCGACCGGCGCGGCGATGAGGAGAGCAGCGAGCCCCACGAGCGCAAGATGCCGCGGCCGCTTCCACCCGAGGTAGATGGGCATCGCGAGGCCGAAGAAGAGCAGCGTCGGAATGGCCAAGAGGGGACCCAGGTAGAGAAAACTCCCGACCAGCGTCGCCGTCGCGACGGCCACAAGGAGGAGGCGACCTAGGGGGCGCGCGACAAAACTCTTAACGGTCCCCCGCTGCTCCACGGACGGGGAGAGGCGAGCCGAGCTCTCCTTATAACTCAATGGGGGGAAATTTCTGGCGACGCCGCCGGAACACCCGTCGCTCGCCCTGATCATCCTGGATGGGCTCGGCGACCGGCCTCACCCGGACACCGGCGACCTCTCGCCCGTCGAAGCGGCCCGGACCCCCCATTTGGACCGGCTCGCGGCGGAAGGAGCGCTGGGCAGCGTCACGGTCGTCGGTCCCGGCGTCGCGCCGGAATCCGATGCCGGAGTGCTCGCCCTTCTCGGCTACGACCCCGTGTCCGATTCTCCCGGGCGAGGGGTGCTCGAGGCGTTGGGGGTGGGCGTGGCCCTCGGACCGGGCGATGTGGCGTTCCGTCTCAACTTCGCGACGATGGATGGGGCCGGAGATGTGCTCGATGCCCGCGTCGGCCGGAGCCTCGGGACCTCCGAGGCGACGACCCTCGCGGCCTCGTTGACCCGGCGGGACCTCTTGAGCGCCGAGGGGGTCCGGGCGGAGGTCCGCGCCACCGTCGGACACCGCGGCATCCTTTGGTTACACCCGCGGGACGGGACCTCCCTCTCCCCGAACGTCAGCAACTCCGACCCGTTCTACGAGAAGGTGGGGGGTATGGGAAAGGCGCGCCAGCCCACGTCGCGGCGCCCGCTCGACGTGCGCGCGCTGGATGCCACGCCCGAGGCGGTGCGGACCGCGAACCTCACGAATCAGTTCCTTGGGCGCGCGGCGGAGGCTCTGGGAGCCGAGACCGTGAATGCCCGACGAGCGCTCGCCGGTAAGAAGGTGGCCAACGGGCTTTTGCTGCGCAACGCAGGAGCGCTCCCGCGAACCGGCGGCGCGGTCCCCTTCCTCGAAAAGTACGGGTTCTCGGGAACCGCGATCACGGAGATGCCCGTGGAACGAGGGATCGCCCGTCTCCTGGGGCTCCACGACGAGTTTGTCGGCCCGATGGGACCCGACACCGCAGAAGCGCTTCGTGAGCGTGTGCGGCGGACGCGCGCGGCGTTGGAGAAGTTTCCGTTCGTCTATCTCCACCTCAAGGGACCCGACGAGCCCGGGCACGACGGCGACGCCCGGCGGAAGCTCGAAGTGGTCGAGGAGCTCGACCGCTCGTTCTTCGGCCCGCTCCTCGACGGGCTCGACCGCACCCGCGCCCGATTCGCCATCACCGCCGACCACGCGACCCCCTGCGTTCTCCGGGGCCATTCGGACGACCCGGTCCCGCTCATTCTGACCGGAGCCGGAGTCGCCCCGGGTGGGGGCGCGGGGCCGTCGGCGTCCACCGTGAAGTTCGGCGAGCGGGCGGCGCTGGGCGGGTCGCTCGGGCACCTCCTTGGACGCGACGTGCTCCCGCTCCTGTTCCGGGGAGCGGCCACCTCCCCATGACGAACCGGGGGCTCGGCGTCCCCCCGGAACGGGCCGAGGCCGCGCGCCGGCGGCTCAAGGAATCCGGCTGGCTTCGAACGGACCTCGCCGTGCTGCACGAGGGACGCACGATCGTGTTTCCCCTGACCGTGGATGCCCGGCCCGATCCCGGAGACGGCACGGTGGTGGAGCGGGAGTTCGCTGCGCTGAAGCTCCCCGTCCAGACCTACCGCGAGCTGATCCGCGGACTCCCCGTGGAGCTCGCGGAAAAGCTGCCCCGGTCGTTCGACGTAGTGGGGGATATCGTCCTCGTTCGGATCCCGGAGGAGCTGCTGGCCTACCGGGACGAGGTCGGGCGTGCGCTCCTCGAGTTCGTTCCCGGTGCCCGCTTGGTCGGCTGGGACCAGGGAGTGCACGGGGTCGAGCGGCGCCGTCGGCTCGTCCCGCTGGCCGGAACCGGCGAGTTTCGGACCCGGTGTCGGGAAAATGGGCTGACCCTCGACGTCGACCTCGACCGGGCCTACTATTCCCCCCGGCTCTCTTCCGAGCATGCCCGCGTCGCCCAGGAGGTCCGTGCGGGCGAGCGGGTGTTCGACCTTTGCTGTGGGATCGGGCCGTTCGCGCTGTCCATCGCCCGCGATGGGCGCGCCCGTGAGGTCGTGGCCGTGGACCTGAACCGGGAGGCGATTTCGCTCCTCCGCGCGAACGCGGACCGTCTGAGCCTGTCCGACCGCGTGCGGCCGGTCGTCTCCGACGTGGGAGAGTTTCTCGAGAGCGCCGGCGTGGCCGACCGCGCGATTCTGAACCTCCCTCACGAAGGGATTAAGTATCTCGCCTCGGTGGCAAACCGAGTGGGGCCAGCGGGAACGCTCCACTACTACGAAATGATGGAGCGATCCGTTCAGCCGGAACGCCCACAGGAGATCGTTAGGGGCCTCGACCCTCACGGGGGATGGGAACTGGGGCCGGTACGGGTGCTCCACCCCTATTCGCCGACCTCGGACCTCATCAGCGTGACCTTTCACCGTCGGGCCGAGGCCCCCTGATGCCGCTCACCGTGGACCTCGCCGAGGTCTCGGACGCGGACCTCGCGCTCGTCGGGGGCAAAGCGGGTAAGCTGGGAGAACTGGTGCGACAGGGCCTGCCCGTCCCTCCGGGGTTCGTGGTGACCACCGAGGCCTACTCGGCGTTTGTCGACCAGACCGCCCTGGCCGCGGAGGTGCCGTCCGCCCTCGAAACGCTCGACCTGAACCGCCCGGAAAGCGTCGACGCGGTCGCGAAGCGGATCCGGAGCGCGTTCGAGGCGACCGAGTTTCCCCCGGAAGTACGGGCCGCCATCGTGGCGGCCTTTGAGGCGTACGGGACGAAGCACGGGGTGCGGTTCTCGGCGGTCCGTTCGTCGGCGACGGCCGAGGACCTGGAAGGGGCCTCGTTCGCCGGCCTCCAGGAAACCTACCTCAACATGACCGGCACCGACCAGGTGCTGGCGGCCATTCGCAAATGCTGGGGCTCCCTGTTCACGCCCCGGGTTCTCGTCTATCGTGCCCGCAAGGGGTTCGACCACGCGCAGGTGAAACTCGCCGTGGTCGTACAGAAGATGGTGGACTCGGTCGTGAGCGGGATCCTGTTCACCCGCGACCCGAACACGGGCGAGAACCACATGATCATCGAAGCCGGTTGGGGCCTCGGGGAGGCCATCGTGGGCGGGGAGGTCACCCCCGACCACTACGTGGTGGACGGCGCGACCCAGCGGATCGTGCTAAAGCAGCTCTCTGAGCAGTCGTTCAAGCTCATCCGGGATGAGGCCGGGGGCAATCGCCGCGTCGACCTCGAGCCCGCGGAGCGCAAGGCCCAGAAGCTTCCGGACGAGAAGATCGTGAAGCTCGCCTCGCTCGCCCGCGTCATCGAATCGCACTACCGGCGTCCCATGGACGTCGAGTGGTGCGCCGATGACCAGTCGCTGTTCATCGTCCAGGCTCGGCCGGTCACCACCATCCCGGCGACGACCAGCGCGGTCCAGCGCCCCGAGCCGGTCGCCGCGGCCAAGGCGGAGGGCGGGGAGGCCCCGCTGGTCCGGGGGTTCGGGGCGAGCCCGGGGATTGCGGGCGGGGTCGCCCGCCTTCTTCTCAAGGCGACGGAGCTCAATCGGTTGAAACCCGGGGAGGTCCTCGTCACGACGATGACGACTCCCGACATGGTCCCGGCCATGGCGAAGGCGTCGGCGATCGTCACGGACGAGGGCGGCATGACCTGCCATGCGGCGATCGTCTCCCGCGAGCTGGGGGTCCCCTGTGTCGTGGGGACGCGTACGGGGACTCGCTCGATCCCCGACGGGAGCGAGGTGACCGTCGATGGAAAGGCCGGAACTATCTATGCGGGACTGGCCCGCGCCAAGAAACCCGAGGGCCCCGCTCCACCGGCCCACGCCGGCGACCCGCACTCGTCCCCGGTGACGGCGACCAAGATCTTCGTGAATGTCGGCGTGCCCGAGAAGGCGGCCGAGTACGCGCACCTGCCGGTCCAGGGCGTGGGGCTCCTGAGGATCGAGTTCATCTTCACCGCCCACGTCCGCGAGCACCCGCTCGCCCTGATCAAGCAGGGCCGGGGGCAGGAGCTCGTCGACCGGCTCGCGGACGGGCTCACCCAGGTCTGCCAGGCGTTCCACCCGCGGCCCGTCATCATCCGGACGTCCGATTTCAAGACCAACGAGTACCACGGAATGCCCGGCGGGGCCGAGTTCGAGCCGTCGGAGGAGAACCCGATGATCGGCTGGCGCGGCTGCTCGCGCTACATCTCGGACGTCTACCGACCGGCGTTCCTCCTCGAGCTAGAGGCGATCCAGAAGGTCCGCAAGGAGCGGGGTCTCAAGAACGCCCACCTGATGCTGCCGTTCGTCCGCAACACCTGGGAGCTCGAGCAGATCATCGAGATGATGCGCTCGAAAGGGCTCGTCCGCTCCCGCGATTTCAAGCTCTACCTGATGGCGGAGGTCCCCTCCACCGTCTTCCTGGCCCGCGAGTTCTCGGAGTACTGCGACGGGTTCTCGATCGGGTCGAACGACCTGACGCAGCTCGTCCTCGGGGCCGACCGGGACTCGGAGACGCTCGGCCGCATGGGGTACTTCGACGAGCGGGATCCCGCGGTCCTGCGCGCGATCGAAATGCTGATCGAGGGAGCCCATGCCGCGGGCCGGTCGGTCGGGATCTGCGGCCAGGGCCCCAGCGTCTACCCCGAGTTCGCCGAGTTCCTCGTCCGCCAGGGGATCGACTCGATCTCGCTCAACGCCGACACGGTCATCGCGACGATCCGGTCCATCGCCGCCCTTGAGCAGCGGATGAAGCTCGAGGGACTCCGCCGCGGGCGTTAGGCGGGTCGGGCGGAGCGGGGGGGCCGCCAGCGGGGCCCGCCCGTCGCTGGGACCGTGGGAAGGGAGAGCTCCGCCTCCGGGGGAAGGTCGTACACGTTCGACCGCCGAACCTCACGGAACCCGAGCTTCGCCAAGTGCCCGGCGAGTCGAGTGGACTCCGCATGCATCGCGACGATACTCCCCGCCGGGATCACCTGGGTCAGCGCGTCCGCGACCATCGCGGTCGCCACGCCCTGTCCCCGGGCGTCGGGTCGCGTCGCGACAGCATGCACCGCCCAGACCCCCCGGTGCGCGTGCAGGAGGGCGGCGGCGGTCGGTCGTCCGCCCCGTTCCGCGAGGAGGGGGATGAGCTGCTCGTCGGGGTTGGGGTAGCGGCTAGCGACCTCGACAGAGCGACGGAGCTCCTCCCGCTCCTTCTCCGACGCCCAGAAGGCGACCACCTGGTCCACCTCTGGCTCGCGGGCCACCCGGGTCCGGACCGGGTCAGGCGGCGCCGTCCGGCCGGGGGCCAGCGCGAGGAGGAGGAAATGCGGTTCCGATCGGGTCTTGAAACCCAAGGCCCTGAGGGAGCGATCCAGGTGAGGGGGAGCCGGTTCCCCGACCCGAAAGCTGGGCCGAAGGGCGCGCTGGAAGTAGTGGTCGAGCGCCCGTTCGAAGAAAGCGGCCTGGCGATGCCCCGAGACCCGAACCTCCTGCACGAAGTTGAACCGGGGCACGGGGATCCGCTCGTGGGTCACCAGGCGGGCCCCCGCGACCTCCAGCGTGTACCCCCCGAGCGACTCCACGAGGGCTCGCTCCTCTTCGAGCGCCAGATCGACCCAGCGCTCTTCGAACTCCGGCACGGCTCCTGCCGCGCTGAAGGCGGTGGCGTACATGGCCTCCGCGTCCCCAGGGTCCCTCCTCCCCGGTCGCCCTCCACCGGGGTAGAATCGGCCCCTCAGTCGTGACAAATTACACCCGTGAGTTTTTATACCCCCACTCCCCCTTTATTTCGTCCGTGGACCGTTTTCGTCTCCCTCCGGTCAGTGGAGGGACGCGTGCCCCGTTCACGGAACGAACGCTTGCGCTGGGCCTGCTCGCTCTCGTGGCGGTTGTGCTGGTCGGCGGTCTCGGGGTCGCGGTCTTTTCCGCGCCCGCCTCCCCGGTGGGACTCGCCGCGCCCCTGCGCCCGGCGGCCGGGCTCCACGCCTCGGCGGCGCCGGCCCCGTTCGCGCACGGCGACCTGGTCGTCAACGCCGCGAACTCGCCTTTCGTGATCAGTCCGGCCACGACCGGCACCTCGGTCTACGGCCAGGGCGGCAACGTCACCGTAGCCTCGGGCGGGACCCTCATCGTCCGCAACATCACGTTCGAGTTCGTCCAGTTCATCGGCAACACGGGGGATGCGCTCCAGCGGTCGAGCCACATCTACCGATTTACGGACCAGGGGACGGTCTCCTTCGTCAATTCGACCCTGACGACGGATACCCAGGTCCTCAACGCCTACGCGAAGCTACTGGTGAACGTCTCCGGAGGCGGGTCGTTCTCGGCCGCGTCGAGCACCCTGGCCTTCTCCGGGTGGGTCAACGTCTACGGAGCGGGCTCCATGTTCAACGCCACCCACACCCAGCTCGTGGCGAACCCCTCGGGAGGCAACCTCTCCGAGAACCGTACCCTCCGGGCGGATTCGCGCTACGCCCCCGCGCTGACCGTCTCGGGCGGCGCCCATGCGCTGCTCGCGGCCAGCAACCTCTTGGGCTCCTACAAGGACAACACGACCGCCGGCGGGATCCCCGGTATGAACCCGGTGACCTCGTCGACCACGCAGTCGGTCTCCTCCGGGGGCGGGGCGACGTGGACGACCTGGGCCACCCCGGCCGACTCGGAGAACCTCTCCAATGACCTCGCGTACCCCACGGTGTCGGCCGGATGGGTGAGCTTCGGCTACTCCACCAGCGCGAGCCAGACCGCGACGACGAACTCCCTCACCTACGGTGGGTCGTTCCCTCTCGGCGCGGTGGCGTTCAGCTCCTCGAACTCGGTCGTGAACGTGTCCCTGCCCGCGTCGGCCATCGCGGCGATCAACGCGGCCGGCCTCCCCGCCTTCCTCGAAGCCACGGGGGCCTTCGGCACCGCGTCGACCCTGTCGGTGAACGTGGGCGCCACGAACTCCGCGACCGCCGTCAGCATCAGCTCCGTGACGGTCCAGCTCCGCACCGCCCTCGACTACAACGTGACGGTCGACGGCGCGGGAACCGTCTTCACCGCGGTCGATTCCGCGATCGACCTCAACTGGAACCTGACGCCGGGCTCGAGCGGGCCGGTCGGGTCGCCGCCGCCCACCAGCTGGGGCTCCAATAAACTCCTGCTGACGAACGGGGCCCAAGCGTTCCTGGCCAACCTGACGATCCCGACCAGCCGCACGGGCGTCTTCTGGAACAGCTCCGCGGTGCTGCCGGACCCCAGCTCCACCGCCAACTTCTACCGCTGGAGCCTCATTCCCGTCACCGCGACGGGGAACGTCCCGGTGCCGGGGGCGGCGGTCTCCGCCTACTACGCCTACGATAGCTCCCAGTTGAACAACCAGACGGCGACGACGCTGAACGCCCTTTCCACGGCGGACGCCGACCTCTGGGGCTACGTGGAAGGCCTGAACCCGAACGGGTACGGTACGACGGACGGCCGCGGGTTGGGCTCGCTGCTCCTCGCCTCTGGGGTCCTTTCCCAGGGAAGCCTGCCGGACGGCGTCTATCTCGGCGGCTACCACATCGCGGTCTCGCTGGGAACCGGCCCCGGTTCGTCCCAGTGGGGCTACGCCTCCGTCTCCCCCTACCCGAGCCTCATGAACCCCGCCGGACCGGATTTCGCCGCCCCGGTCTTCTTCCCCAACTACTCCCCGTCGCTGAGCGTCGGGGCGATCGCCGTCTCGGTCGCCAACCAATCGGTCACCCAGGTCCTGATCGGCCAGAAGCTCGAGGTGACGGCGACGGTGACGAACTCGGGCCAGGGCCCGGTCGCCAACTCGACCGCGCAGCTGGTCTACGTCCTTCCGAGCCCGCTCACTCCCCACCTGTTGAAGGGTCCGATCTCGACGGGGGCGCTCGCGTCGGGGGCCCACACGCAGGTGACTTTCAACTGGACGGTCAACGAATCGGTGACCGGCACGCATGGAACGTTCAACGCGACCCTCGGAGTCGAGGTCACGTGGAACGGGGGCTCCGGACCCACGGGCGGGCTCAAGGACTCGGAGTTCTCGGTCACGATCGCCCCCTCGCTCATCTCGCTGGTCGCCACGCCGCTCACCTCGAACACGGTGGATCTCGGGGTCGCCTACCTCCTCACGGGGACGGTCGAGTACAACGGGACCGGCCTCGCCACCGTGAACATCAACGCGCTCTCCTCGGCGGACGGCCAGACCTACCAGGTCGGGACTGTCGATACCCCTCAGGGACCGTTCCAGGTCGAGGTGTTCTTCAAGTCGGCGTTGCCGACCGGCAGCTACACGCTGAGCGCCAACGCGAGCTACAACACGCGGATCGTCACCGTCAACTTCCAAACGGTCACCGTTCCCGGCGCCGCGGCGACGGGCCCCTCCTTCCTGGACCAGACGTTCCTCGGGCTCAAGGTCCTCTACTGGATCATCATCGCGATCGCGGTCGTCGTCGGCATCCTGGCCGCCCTCCTCCTCCTGAGGAGCACCGCGCGCGGGAAGCTCGTCGAGTGCGGGGAATGCGGTCAACTGATCCCCGAGAACGCGCTTGCGTGTCCGAAGTGCGGTGCCGAGTTCGAGACCGAGCTCGTGCGCTGCAGCCGATGCGGTTCCACCATCCCGGCCCGCTCGCAGGTCTGCCCGGAGTGCGCCGCCCAGCTGATCGGCAAGCCCGAGGAGGCGAGCCGCGACCCCGAGCGCCAGGGCTACAACGACTTCGTGGAGCGGTATCGCGCCGAGTCGAAGAAGGAGCTCGGAGACAACTACAGCGAGGGTGCCTTCTGGGACTGGTGGAAGCGCCAGCCCACCTACCTCGCGTTCAGCCAGTGGAAGCTCCAGCAGCAGCAAGGGACCCGCGCCGGCATGTCG
>DASRSW010000023.1:0-6828 GCA_035656275.1 Thermoplasmata archaeon | reverse complement strand
CGCGGAAGCGTCGCGGCAGGGCCGAAAGTTATGAGGCGCCGAAAGGCTCCCTTCGAGAATCCCTGCTGGGCCCGTAGTATAGCTTGGACATCACAGAGGCCTCCGGAGCCTCGAACCCGGGTTCGAATCCCGGCGGGCCCGTAACATTTTCCTTATAGAACCCATGCCGGTCGCCTCTCCCGGCCTGAGGGAGAGGCCTTGCCGCACCCTTGGGGGACCGACGGCCGATTCTCCTCGGATTGAAGGCGTTGGGGGTGACCCGTGATCCCGACGGGGCTGGAGCCGGCCATTCTCGAAGGCGAGGTCCGTGAGGTCCTCCGTACGCTTCCCGACGAGTCGGTTCACTGCGTCGTCACCTCGCCTCCTTACTGGGGGCTGAGGGACTACGGAATCCCGCCCGTGCTCTGGGGTGGGGACCTCTCTTGCCATCACCATTGGGAGGCTCTCCCGCCCCGGCGGGGAGGCTCGACGCTCGATGTGGCGGACCCTGCGTCGACTCAAGCCGGCCATCCCGGGGCGAACAGCGAGCTGCGAACGACCGGGCCGTGCTCTCGTTGCAAAGGCTGGCTCGGACAGTTGGGTCTCGAGCCGGACCCGGACCTCTTCGTCGATCACCTCGCGTCGGTCTTCGACGAGGTCCGTCGGGTTCTCAGGTCTGATGGGACGCTCTGGCTGAACCTCGGTGACACGTACCACACCGATAGCCCGGTCCGAGGTTCCTCCCGGGAGGCGTTCTCGCGGGAGTGGGACCCCTCCCAAACTCGGAGTCGCGGTGGGAGCCGAAGGCCGGTCTCCCGGTTTGGAGAAGTCAAACCGAAGGATCTCACGGGGATTCCATGGAGGGTTGCGTTCGAGCTCCGACGCCGCGGCTGGTGGCTCCGCGCCGACTGCATCTGGGCCAAGCGCAATCCAATGCCCGAACCGGTCCGTGACCGACCGACCCGATCCCACGAGTACGTCTTCCTCCTGACGAAGTCGCGCCGATATTTCTACGACGCACACGCAGTACGTGAGCCGCTTCGAGAGAGTTCACTCCAGAGACTCAAGGGCCATCTGCCGAACACGGGAGACAATCCCGACTATCGATCCAAACACGCGACGGGGGACTACCGTCGGTTCCCGATGCTGGTCAACACGGACCCCGCCGGTCGGAATCTCCGTTCCGTGTGGCAGATCGCCACCCGGCCGTATCGGGGAGCGCACTTCGCGACCTTCCCTCCGACACTCCCCGAGGTCTGCATTCGGGCCGGGACGTCCGAGCGCGGGGCCTGCGCCGACTGCGGGACTCCTTGGGCTCACCTTGTCCGCGCCGAAGGCGGTGGGATTGGCCACGACTGGCACCCGGACAAGTCGCTCACCCTCGGGCGTGGACAGGGAATCGCTGCACCCGGAATCCACGATGGAACCTACCGCAGGGTCGACCTCGGGTTCCGCAAGGCGTGTTCCTGCCCCACCGAGCAGGTCGTCCCTTGTGTCGTCCTCGACCCCTTCATGGGAAGTGGGACAGTGCTGGCGGTTGCGCACCGGCTTCGCCGGCGTTCTGTGGGCATCGACCTCAATCCTGCCTACGCGACTCTGGCCCGAGAGCGAATCGAAGAGATGGCCTCGAGCGTCGCCCAGACGGAAGGGGTCTCCTCATGACCCGAGTGGCAGTCTATGCCCGGGTATCCACGAAGGAGCAGTCGACCGAGGCCCAGGTCGTCCAGTTGTCGGCGTACTGTCAAGCGAGAGACTGGACCGAAGTCGTCGTGTTTCGGGACGATGGAATATCGGGGGTCCGTGACAACCGCCCCGAGCTCGATCGATTACGATTGCGGATGGCAGCCGGAGAGTTCAACGCGGTCGTTGTCTCCAAGATGGACCGACTCGGCCGCTCTCTCGGGATGATCCTCCGTTTCTGGGATGAGGCCGATGCCGCAGGGGTCCGGGTAATCGTCATCGACCAAGGTATCGACACTTCGACTCCCGCCGGCCGGCTCCAGCGGAACATGCTCGCCGCACTTGCCGAGTTCGAGCGCGAGCTTATCTTGGAACGGACCCGGGCGGGAATCGCCCGTGCCCGGTCCCTTGGCAAAAAATTCGGCGCTCCGCGGAAGATTCCCGAGTCGGTGGCCCGGGAGGTCCGGGTGCGCCGCGCGCAGGGCGAGAGTCTCAGGATGATCTCGCAACGAATGAACATCAAACTCGGCGGTGTACGCTCCGTTCTGAGGCGCGACTCCAAGCGACCGCAGGCACCCCCGGCTACAGGCTCGGCGAAGCCGGCTGCGGTGCGACTCCCCGCTTGAATCGAGCGCGTCACGCCCCCCCGTCTCCGCACTCGCCCGACTCCTCGGAACGGATTTATACAGACATGTGCGTGGAGCAAGCGAGGCAATCTCTGGATTGTCTCCCCGGATCCCACACGGAATCCGGCTGCCTGGGATCCCCCCGAGAGGGCGGGATCGGAGGGTGGACGATGGAGGACCAAAGCGGAAACCGCAGACTCCGATTGGGAGTCATAGGGCTCGGCTCGGTAGGGAGCGCGCTTCGCCACACACTGTCGTTCTATCACGAGGTGGTAGGCTACGACATCCGGCTTTCCTTGCCGTGGGAAGCCATACTGGATGCGGACGCGGTCTTCGTCTGCGTCTCGACGCCGGAGGGGAAAAACGGACGTCTCGACTGCGGGAACGTTCGCACCGTCCTGGCGCGACTTGCCTCGGCGAGCTTTGCCCAGCCGGTGGCGGTCAGGAGCACGGTTCGCGTGGGCTTCATGGAGGAAGCGACCCGGGAATTCCCGGAGCTCCGCCTTGTCTACTTTCCGGAGTTCCTACGCGAGAGGAGCCGTCTCCAGTGGTCGGTCTGCCCCGACCGCCTCGTCGTCGGGGGGAGTCCAAGGGACTGCGAGTCCGTCCTCTCCTGCTTCGAGTGGGTCGAGGATGCCCCGAGGCTCCGGATGACCCTCCGCGAAGCCGAGCTGGGAAAACTCGCTCACAACGCCTACATTGCGACGAAGGTGAGCTTCACCAACGAGGTCGAGCGAATCTGCGAGGCAAACGGCGCCTCGGCGACTCAGGTGATGCGGGTCGTGACGGCCGATCGACGCGTGCAGTCCGTGGAACACCTCCGGCCCGGCCTCGGTCCGTACAGCGGCTCCTGCGTTCCGAAGGACACGCGTGAACTTCTCGCGGCTAGCGACTCGAGGCTCCTGTCAGCGGTAGAGGAGGTGAACAACAGACTCAGGGAGGGGGTGGGTGCCACAGTGTCGGCAGACGACCTCCCTTCGAGAGAGTCCGTGGACCAGGGAGCGGAATGAGTGCGATGGGCAAGATGAACGCGTGTCCGCGGCTGGTTGTGGGAATTCCTACGCGAGACAGGCCGGGTGCCTTGCTTCGAGCCATCGCGTCCGTACGACACCAGACGCACCAACCGGAGCTCGTTGTTGTCGCCGGGGAGGCAGAGAACGACACTCGCAACCTACCCGAGACGGTCTCGCCGCTGGGGGGCAATGACACGACCCCGATTCACAGGCTCGTCAATGAGAGAACCGCCGGGGCCGCAGGAGCCCTCAATTCCATTGTGGTCCACCTACTGGAGTTGGGGCTACCGCCCGAAGGGACCTACGTCGCATTCTTGGACGATGACGACACGTGGCAGCCCGGTTACCTCGAGAAGTGCCTTGCCAAGGCACTCGAGGAAGATGCGGACCTCGTTGTTGCCGGGATCATACGACACGAGAGCCGTGAAACTCCGGGCCGGCCCCAGACAATCCCTCCGAAGTTGGGGGTGGAGGACTTTCTCGTGGGCAATCCGCACCTCCAGAACTCCAACCTGTTCGTCCGGCTGTCGGTGCTTCTCCAAGCGGGCGAATTCGACGAGTTCCTTCCCAGCACTCTCGATCGGGACCTGTGGATTCGCCTGCTTGACCTCGGTCGAACCCGGGTAGCGAGGATCAACGAACACCTCCTGGACCATTGGGCCCTCGGCGACGACCGTCTTTCGACACGGGGTTCCCCCCGGAAGAGGCTCGGACTCCAGCGGTTCCTTCGCAAGCATGCTCATCGAATGACCGCCGAGCAGCAGGCCCTCTTCCACCGGCGCGCGGAGGATGTCTTCCACGTTTCCTTATCCGACCCGCCAGGGACTCCACAGCCGGGCCCAATCGAGGACTCGCCGCCTGAACCCCGGACCCTATCGATGGACTTGGTGATCGGATTCACCGCCACTTACCCCGTTGCCGCTGGGCGGCTGCTCGGGGACATCGCTAGCATCTTCGACCGAGGGTCTCCGGGCTCTCCCCTTCGGCGGATCGTCATCTGCGACAACTCGGGCGACGAGTCCCTCCTCGCCGAAGTGGTCCAATCCGCAGTCAGGGCCGGGCTTCCCGTCCGAGTAGTCTCGAAGGAGGAGATCGACACAGCCGCCTCGCAGGGGAGGTTGAGCGACTACTACGTTGACAGCGAACGTCGGAAGGGAGTCGCCTTCGGAAGGACCGCGCTACATACCTTCCTCCTCGAGGAAGCCGCGGTGTTCAAGTCGTCGGTCGTGTGGATACTCGACGACGATGTGCGCTTGGACGATATCCGGGTCGGGGAAACGGGCCGAGTTGAATCCCAAGAGGACCTGACAAGACTCCTCTGCGGTCTCCGGGAGCTCGGTCACTCGGCAGTCGTAGGAGGAACGTGGGGAGATCCACCTCTACCCGCAGGAGTTCTCCTCCGGACGCAGTTGCTGGATTTTTCCGAGAACCTTCGTACCCTCACGACCCCACAAGGGACCCCCCTCCCGTCTGCGCAGAACGATCCCGTGACGGTTCGACTCTTCCCTGAGTACTACTACGACGCGAGCCTCCGTCACTCCGGTCACCTCGAGCTTCCGTTCGGATATCCCACAGATGGACAGGAACGGACCCCAGCGAAAGCACTCGCGGCGATGCTCGCCAGCATGCCGGAAATCCTCCAAGGACGGGAACTTTTCCGGGTAGCGGCGCCCGCGTTCTCGATACCGCCGCCGATGGGCTTGCCGAACCGGGGAGGGAACACACTGGTGTTCGACCTCCAAGTCCTGGCCGGCTGCCCCAACGTGTCTCCGCGAATTGGAGGGGTCGACGCCCGGCGCGGGGACACCCTCTGGTGCATGCTCAGCAACGCCCTCGCCGGTTCCAGTCCGGGACGGCTGAAGCCTCCGGTCGGACACTTTCCATGGTTCGTACGCCATGATCGCTCGACCGGGAGGAGCCGGTCACTGGCCCTTCTCCCGGTGATTGCCGACCTTTACGGTAGGTCATTCACGCGGGCTGTTGCGAAGACTATCGCTCCAACTGCCGCAACAAGCGGGGGATCAGGACCCGGGGGCGGAGTCCTGCCTCCCCCGGCAGCCGGTCCCGTGGAAGCGTTGGTACAGTCGAAGGAGGAACTCTGGGAGACGTTCCTCGGCCTGCGCAACCGCGCGAACATTCAGTTTCAACTGAACGCATGGAGAATCCGGGGTCTGGTCAAGACGATCCGGGCACAACTCGAGGCCCGAGCATCATGGACCCCCGAGGCATCGATCGAGGTCAAGCGTCACGCTGAGTCCATCGAGTCGTTCCTGCAGGCAGTGGAGCGCACGTTCGCGGAGGTCTCCGTAGAGGTTGCCGTTTCCGATTTGGATGGAGGCGGGAGGCACGACTTCTTCCGATTCATCGAGGAGCTCCCGCGGATCGTGTCCGGGTATCGCGAATCCCAGCTTGCCGTCCTTGAAGAGGCCGAGCGACGGAGAGACGCCAGGCTGATCTGTACGAGGTTCAGAGCAGTCGCGCCAGCGTTCCTCGCCGCAGGAAATGAGGGGCGGGTCTACTTTGAGGGGGGCTTGGCCTACAAGGTGTTCCGAGAGGGTCCGCTGGCTCTCTCCTCGGACCAACTCAACTTCCTCTTGAAGGGTCTCCCCCGGGAAGGAGAGGCGACCCGTCTCGTCCCGATCCTCGGCTCCGCGTCTGTCGAGGGCCGCCTCATCATCCAGGTGCCATTCGTGGATGGGGAGCGCTACGCGGGAGGTCACCTCAACGAGATACTCCAGCTTGTTCGGGAGTGCCGACAGCGGGGACTGGTGCTGACCAATCTCCATCCGGACAACCTGCTCGCCGGCCCCGGCGGAGTCCGGTACGTTGACCTCGGCCGCTCAATCCAGCCCTTTACCGAATCCTCCTTTCGGGAGATGTGCAAGCGCGGATACCTCTGCTACCGCTGGCACTTCCGAGCGGACCTCAGGGAGCTACTATCGCGGAGCCTCTACGATGAGGCCCTCCCGGAACTCACGGGATTTCACGAGTTCTTGGACGCCGTAGAGCCTCGGAATGTCCACGACTTGATGGACAGTGGACTGCTCGACACGTTAGGTCAATGCGGGGTCACTTCCGTGTTGGACTTCGGATGCGGGAAAGGTGCGCTGACCGCCAAGCTCATCGCCGGAGGCTACGAGGTGGCGGCCTATGATCCCGACCCGGACTGCGTGGTCCAGGTGAAGCGGCGACTCCCATGCACACGGGTACTGGATCGCGAAGGGCTTGCCAAGCTCCGTGCCGCTGGTGAGAGGTTTGACGCCGTCGTTTGTTCCCTCGTGCTCTGCACCATTGATACGTCGCAGGGGGTCGAAGACGTCCTACTCGAAGCCCGGGAACTGCTCTCGCCGTCCGGCTACCTCATCCTCGCCGTCTGTGACCCGTTCTCACTCGACGTACGGGAATCCACGCTCTCTGTCAAGCTAGGTCCGGAGGACGGAGAGTATCGCCGGGCGTTCCCTATCGAGAAGTTGGTCAAACTAACCGGAGCCACTCGGGTTGACTATCACCGTCCTCTCGCTTGGTATCGG
>DASRSW010000022.1:0-19945 GCA_035656275.1 Thermoplasmata archaeon | reverse complement strand
GTCTGCCACCAGGTATCGACGATGGGGCAGCGCCCCCCACCGACGACTTCGAAGTACCACCGCCAGACGGCCGGATTGATCGCTTCGCCGACCGTGCCCAGGATTCGCAGGCTCGCGAGGTCGTGCCGCGTCGCGTTCTCGTCCCCGTGCTTTCGCTGGGCCCGGAGGGCCGTCGGAGAGGTGTAGAGGATGTTCACCCGGTACCGTTCGACCATCTCCCAGAGGCGGTCCGGCGCCGGGTGGTCGAAGGCGCCCTCGTAGAGGACGCTCGTGAGCCCGTTCATCAGGGGGCCGAAGAGGATGTAGCTGTGGCCCGTCACCCAACCGAGGTCCGCGGCGCACCAGTAGACGTCCTCGGGCCGCGGGTCGAATACCCAACGCTGCGTGGCCCGCACGTGGGCGAGGTAGCCGCCCGTCCCATGGGCGATCGCCTTCGGGACCCCGGTGGTCCCGGAGGAGTAGAGGAGGTAGAGGAGATGGTCCGAAGGAAAGGCGGCGGCCGGGTGACGGGAACGACCGCGGCCGCGCACCTCCGTCCAGTCGACGTCGCGTCCCTCGCGCATCGGGACGGACTCTCCCGTCCTCCGAGCGACGACCACCGTGTCGACGCCCGGAGTGGAGGCGAGCGCCTCGTCCACGATTGATTTGAGGGGCACGACGCGGCCCCGCCGGTACCCCCCGTCCGCCGTGAGCACGAGCCGCGCCCCGAGGTCGCGGATCCGGTCCCCGAGCGCGGCCGCGCTGAACCCCGAGAAGACGACGGTGAACGGAATGCCTAGACGGGTCAGGGCCAGGAGGCCCACGGGGAGCTCGGGCACCATGGGCATGTAAACGGCGGCTAGGTCGTTCGAGGTGAAGCCGAGCTCGCTGAGGCCGCTCGCGAACCGATTGACCTCCCGGTAGAGCTCCTCATAGGACAGGGCGATCCGCCGGCCGTCCTCGCCCTCCCAGTAGTACGCCACCCGACTTCGCACCGGAGAGTCGAGATGGCGGTCGAGGCAGTTCTCGCTGGCGTTGAGCAGCCCATCGGGGAACCAGCGGGCGAACGGCGGGTCCCAGTCGAGGATCCGGCTGAAGGGCCGGCGCCAGAGGAGCTCCTCCCGTCCTACTTTCCCCCAGAATTCTACACTGTCCTCGAGCGACGCGCGGTGGATCGAGCGGTACCGCCCGACGGGGCTCACGGTTTCGGTGGTCGGAAGCTCGCGGGTCTCCGCGGCCGAGGACGCTCGACCGGGTTCCCGTCGCCTCGCCATCACGACCTGGAGGCGGTCCGTCCTACGGGGCGGTCCCCGCTGGCCGCTGGGGGACGAACCACACGTCCGAAATCGAGAACTTGGGATGGGGGTCGAATCGAGCCTCGACCGGCATCCCGACGTAGATCTCGGATTCGGTGCACTCCTTGAGTCGCACCATGAGCAGACTCCCCACCCCCTCGAACTCGACGAGCGCGAGGTTGTACGGGGTCTCTTTTAGGAACGCCTCGCTCCCGAAGTGGCAGGTCGTCCAGGAGTGGAGGCGGCCGGTGCTGGGCACATCGACCCACTCGGTCGGGCTGCCGCAGACCATGCAATGGCTCCTCGGCGTCGCGTAGACGAAGGCGCAGCGCTTACGGGTGCACCGAGATCCGGTGAGCCGTCCTTCGGAGAGCGCGAGGAAGAACGGCGAATCCTCGGCGTAGCTGTGGATGTACCGGATCGAGTACGGATAGTCGATGATGAGGCTCTCCGTGCCCTGCGCATCGCGGAAGATCGCCGCCCCTCCGCGCTCGAGCTCCGCCTGGACGTCACGGAACTTGTCGAACGTCGGGGGTCGCGTCATGGCCGGAACCCCCGTTCGAGGATGGAGACCGTCACCGAGGAGCCCGTCCCCGCGTGGCTGTGAATGGCCCCGCGGTTTGCGTTCTTCACCTGGAGGGTTCCGTCGCCGAAGTGCTTACGGATCGAGCCCTGCAACTGCCAGAACGCGAAGACCGCCTGCATGAGTCCGGTCGCTCCGACCGGGTGGCCACACGCGATGAGACCGCCGGAGGGGTTGACGGGGATGGCCCCGGCGTTCGGGGTCGGGAACCCGTAGTCGATCCCCTTGAGGAACGGGGCGCCGGATTCTGTAAAGGCGTAGCCCTCGCCGTAGCGGCAGAGCCCGAGGTCCTCGTACGTCTGGATCTCGCTGGAGGCGTAGGCGTCGTGGAGCTCGATGAAGTCGAGGTCCTTACCGGGGTTGGTGATCCCCGCCATGCGATAGGCCTCCAATCCGGCGCTGCGGCCCGCGCGGAACGAGTGGACGCCGGGGTAATCGAGCGACGCATAGTCTTTGGCCGATTCGTGGGCCATCAACGGGACATGGCCGAACGGGCGGTCGGCAAGCCGCATCGTGTCGGTCCCGCACCCGACACCCGTGACGCGGACCGGCCGGTCCGTGAACTCCCGGGCCCGCGCCTCATCGCAGAGGATCGTCACCGCGGCCCCGTCGCTCATGGTGCAGATCTGCTCTCGCGTGAGCGGGTAGCTGATCATCTCGCTGTTGAGGACGTCCGCCACACTGAGCCGCTTCGGGTACTGGGCGTAGGGATTGTGGAGGGCGTTGAGGTGGTTCTTCACCGACACGAGGCTCATGATGCGGGTCCCCTCGCTGATGGCGAGGCGCTGGGCCTCCCGCTCGTCCGTAATGTGGGCGAACTTGCCGCGTCGCAGGTACTCGTAGATGTGACGAATCACCATCAGCGCGTAATAGCCGGTGTAGAACCCTCCCAGCGGGAAATCGAAGTTCGTGTCGGAGGCGAGGGCGATGAACTCGTTCCCCTTCCAGGTCTGGACCCGGCTCATCGTCTCATACCCCGCGGCCAGGCAGACGTCCATCCGCCCGCTCGCGACGGCCTCGTAGGCGGCCTGGAAGCATTCCCCCCCGGTGGCCCCGCCCCACTCGATGCGGACCGACCCCTTCGGGTTCATCCCGAGGTAATCCTGCACCATGCTCGCCGCCTTCAACTGACGGGAAAAGTGGTCGGAGAAGTAGGAGATCCGCGTCCCGTCGATGCGGTCCGCGGTCAGGTTGGGGATCCCCTTCAGCGCGTAGTCGTACGCGCGCTTCACCATGAGGCGGAAGTCCATCGCGGGATGGGCCTTGGCAAACTTCGTCACTCCGCCGGTCACCATGTAGACCTTTCGCCCTCCTCGGGAGGGCGCACGGCGAACGGTCGGCGGTCCCTCACGGCGTTTCGCGGTCTTCGAGGTGCGCTTCGGAGGCAAACGGATCCCTCGGCCGCGCGAATCCGGTATGAGTTAAATGCTCGCCGTCCCGCGCCCGGACTCCCCGGCGGAAAAGGTCAACCGTTTTGAGCGGGCGACGGCTTCGGCGGCCGACATGACCCACACGGGGCCCAAACGCGACCTCCTCTCGATCGGCGACCTCGAGTCCGACCTCGTCCCGCTGCTCGGGCGGGCCCACGAGATGAAGCGGGCGCGGAAGTCCGGGAACCTTTCGTCCACCCTCGCGGGCACGAACGTGGCGATGATCTTCGAGAAACCCTCGACGCGCACGCGCACGAGCTTTGAGGTGGCGATGAACGACCTCGGCGGCCACGCCCTCTATCTGTCCCCGAAAGACATGCAGCTCGGCCGCGGAGAGACGATCGCGGACACGGCGCGGGTGCTATCGCGGTACGTGGACGGTATCGTGTACCGGGCCTTCCGCCACGCTGACGAGGTCGAGCTCGCCCGTCATGCTTCGGTCCCGGTGATCAATGCGCTCGACGACCGGGAGCATCCCTGCCAGATCGTGGCGGACCTGCTCACTCTCTCGGAGCGCTGGCAGGGTCGCTTCCAAGGACGCCGTCTCGCCTACATCGGGGACGGCAACAATGTGCTGAATTCGCTCCTCCTCGGCGCGGCCCTCGTCGGACTGAACCTCGTCGCCGCGACGCCCGCCCAGTTCCGCCCTCCGCCGGACGTGGTGGACGCAGCTCGCCGCTTCGCGGCGCACGCGGGGTCGACCGTGACCTTGGTCGACGACCCCCGCGAGGCCGCCCGCGACGCCGATGCCCTCTACACCGACGTCTGGGTCTCGATGGGGGACGAGGCCGAGAAGGAGACCCGCGAGGCGGCGTTCCGGGGGTACCAGATCAATCGCGAGCTCGTCGCCTTGGCCCGACCGGAGGTGTGGGTCCTCCACGACTTGCCCGCGCACCGGGGCCAGGAGATCACCGACGAGGTGATGGACGGACCGAGGGCGGCGATCTGGGACCAGGCCGAGAATCGCCTCCACGCGCAGAAGGCGATCCTCGAACGCTTCCTAGGGCCTACCCCGCCCGGGGGCTAACGGTCTTTTAGAGCCATGCGATTTTCCCACCGGGACCGTCGCGTCGTTCGGGACATCGCGCGTTCTACGTGGGGGATGCTGGGTCTCGTCCTCGTTCTGGGGGGGCTCGCGATCGCCGCGCCGATCCTGGCCCTCCGGCTCGCCGCTCTCCTCGGTTTGGCGGTCTCGGGCGGCGTCTTCGTCTGGCAGGCGGGGCACACCGTCGACGACTACGTTCGCGACCTCGAGCACGTGCAGTACGGCCGCGAGGTCTCCGGGCGCGTTCGAGTGGAGGTCGAGAGCGACGTGGGCTACGACCCCGGCTCCCGGCGGGGGGAGCGCGCGCTCCCCCGGGTCCGCCGACGCGTGGGGAGCGAATCGCCCGGCCCGGGGAACGAGGGCGAGGAAGGGTCCTCGCCGTGAGCGCTCCGGGGTCTACTCGGGGGCCGCGGCCTCGGCCCGCAGTCGTATCTTGAGCAGGTGTTCGATGCGCGGGACCATGGCGTCCGGCGGGCGGAACTGGCCGGATTCCATCTTCAATACGATGGATTTCTTTTCATTGAGCTTCTTGCCAAAATCTTCCGGGGTCCAGCCGAGCTTCTCGCGGGCGAGCCGAATGCGTTTCGACCAGTCGGCCGCGAGCTCGAGGTCGGGGAGCTCCTTGAACAGGTCGCGTTCCTCGAGACGACGGTGGCTGCGGGCGATCCGCTGGTCCATGGTTCCCGTGGGCGACAGCCCTCCGGGGACGACCGCCGGCGTGAGCGCGGGGCCTGCCAGCACGGTCCCGAATCTGCTGCAGTCACTGCAGAGCGAAAGGACCGACCCTTCGACCCGGACGCGGTTCGGCGCCGCCACCTCTTTGCCACACATTTCGCACAGCATGCTTGACCTCCGTCAGTTGGCCCCCCGCGCCGCCGCCGCGCTGCCCCGCGTCCGTCGACGTTCCTCCATCCGCTGGCGCCCCGCCTCGAACCGGGCCCGCTCCTCCTCCGTGGCCGGGGCGAGCGGAGGGATCGGCAGCGGCCGCCCTCCCTCGTCCACGGCCACCATAGTGACCAGCGCCGAGGCCACCGAGCGCGTGTCGCCCGTGAGCGGGTTTTCGGCCCGGACGTGGACCGAGATTTCCATGGAGGTCCGTCCGGCGTAGGTGAGTTCGCTGTCGAAGGTGAGGGCCTCCCCGACGTGCACCGGCGCGAGAAAGTCGACCCGGTCGATGGACGCGGTCACACAGTTTCGGCGGCAGTGGCGGCTGGCGCTGATGTACGCCGAGCGGTCCACTTCCTCGAGGATCACCCCTCCGAACACGCTCCCCCGGATGTTGGCATCGGACGGGACAGTGAGCCGGGTCAGCGTGGCCCGGCTCCCCGCGACGCTCCGCGGCGCTGCCTCCGACACCAGAAGTCCCTACCGTCCGGAACGGCCCCGGAAGGCCTTCCGCCCCGCTCCCTAGGTCCGCCCGGCTTAAGGCATTTCTTCGCGGCGGGGGTCCGCCCCCACCCGGCGCCGGTCGCGCCACGGACGCGGACTCCGAAATCCTCGAGGGCGGCCCGCCGAGGTCGCCGCGCGACAACGCCTATATAGGGGCACCTTTTGGGCGCGCCCGGAGCCCCGAATGGCACAGAAGCCCCACCTCAACATCGTCTTCATCGGCCACGTCGACCACGGCAAGTCCACGACGGTCGGCCGGCTTCTCCTCGATACGGGCTACATCCGCCAGGAGGAGATCGACAAGTACCGGGCCGAGGCCGAGTCGAAGGGGAAGGCGACGTTCGAGTTCGCCTGGGTCATGGACGACCTCAAGGAGGAGCGCGAGCGCGGGGTCACGATCGATATCGCGCACCGCCGCTTTGACACCCAGAAGTACTACTTCACCATCATCGATGCTCCGGGCCACCGGGATTTCGTCAAGAACATGATCACCGGCACGAGCCAGGCCGACGCCGCGGTGCTGGTCTGTTCCGCCGCCGAAGGGATCCAGGAGCAGACCCGGGAGCATATCTTCCTCTCCCGTACGCTCGGCGTGAGCCAGCTCATCTGCGCCGTGAACAAGATGGACCGGCAAGAGGTCCAGTACTCCGAGAAGAAGTACAACGAGATCAAGGAGGAGCTGACGAAGCTCCTCAAGAACGTCGGGTTCAAGGTCGACCAGCAGGTCGTCTTCGTTCCGATCTCGGCGTTCAAGGACGACAACATCAACAAGGCGTCGCCGAACATGGCCTGGTTCAAGGGCCCGACGCTCCTGCAGGCGCTCGACAATCTCAAGGTGCCGGAAAAGCCGACCGACAAGCCGCTGCGGCTCCCCGTCCAGGACGTCTACACCATCACGGGCATCGGGACGGTCCCCGTGGGCCGCGTGGAGACCGGGAAGCTCAAGGTCGGGGACAAGATCGTCTTCATGCCCGGCGGGAAAGCCGGCGAGGTGAAGTCGATCGAGATGCACCACGAGAGCGTGACCGAGGCGATTCCCGGCGACAACGTCGGGTTCAACGTCCGGGGGATCGACAAGAACGATATCCGGCGCGGCGAAGTCGCCGGCCCGGCGAGCAGCGCGCCCACCGTGGTCGAGAGCTTCACCGCCAACATCCAGGTGCTGAACCACCCGTCCGTGATCACCGCGGGCTACACCCCGGTCTTCCACTGCCACACGGCGCAGGTGGCGTGCGAGTTCACGGAGCTTCTGAAGCGCCTCGACCCGAAGACCGGGCAGGTCGCGGAGGAGAACCCCCAGACCTTGAAGACCGGCGACGCCGCCGTGGTGAAGATCACCCCGAAGCGCCCGCTCGTCCTCGAGAAGTACAAAGAGTTCCCGCAGCTCGGCCGCTTCGCCGTCCGCGACATGGGCCAGACCGTCGCGGCGGGCGTCGTCGTCGACGTGAAGAAGCGGGAAGCGTAGGACGCGGGCCGAGGGACCGGAGAGCCGACATGCCCCAGAAGGCCCGGATCTCGCTCACCGGCATCGACCCGAAGAAGGTCGACTCCGTCTGCCGCCAGATCCGGGAGATCTCGCTCAAGACCGGGGTCTCCATCGCCGGGCCAATCCCCCTTCCCACGAAGCACCTCCGCGTACCGGTCCGCAAGGGGCCGGACGGGGGCGGGACCAGCACGATCGACCACTGGGAGATGCGCATCCACAAGCGGCTCATCGATATCGACGCCGACGAGCGCGCGCTCCGTCAGGTGATGCGCATCCAGGTCCCGGACGGCGTCAACATCGAAATCGTCCTCAAGTCGTAGCGCGCTGTGTTCGCGCCCCGCTCGGGCCGCTATCTCTGGGTTTCGGCGGCCGGGCTCGCGCTCCTGACGTTCGGGGGGCTGGACGCTTGGGTCCCGGGTTCGTGGGCGGTGGTCGGGCTCCTCGGGGCCGGATGGGGGCTGTGGGTCTTCTTCGCGGTCTTCTTCCGCGACCCCGACCGGGGGGTCGGGGAGGGCATCGTGGCAGCGGCCGATGGCCGGGTCCGCGCGGTGGAAACGGACGGTCCCTGGGTGACGGTCTCGACGTTCATGAACGTCTATGACGTGCACGTCAACCGGTTCCCATTGGACGCCCGCGTGGCCACCGTGGAGACGGCGGGGCGCGGTGCCCGGCCCGCCTATCGGGAGGACGCGCACCACAATCGTCGTCGGCACTATCTCCTCGAGACCCGCGTGGGACCGGTCGAGGTCATCCAGATGACCGGCTTCGTCGCACGGCGGCTCGTTTCGCTCGTGCACCCCGGCGAGGCTCACGCCAAGGGGGCTCGCCTCGGCATGATCCTCCTCGGCTCCCGCGTCGACGTCCGCCTCCCCTCCGCGCGGGTCCGGGTGCGCGTCCACGTCGGGGACCGGCTGACCGCCGGCGTGAGCACCATCGCGGAGGAGATCCCCTAGATGGACCGGTTCCGCATCGCGGCCAATCTCGCCACGCTGGCCAACGGGCTCGTGGGCCTCGGGGCCGTGCTCTACGCCCTCGCGGGCAACAAGCTCTGGGCGATGCTCCTCATCGTCTCGGGGGTCGGCTTTGACGGCCTGGACGGGTTGTTCTCTCGCAAGAGCCCGACCCCGTCCGGGGCCTTCGGCCGCGTCGCCGATTCTCTCGCCGACGCCGTCACGTTCGGGCTGGCGCCCGCTGCGCTCGTGGCGGTGCACACCGACAACGTGGGGCTCTGGGCGCCGTGGTCGCTCTGGAGCGGGGCGGTGGCCGCGCTCGTGGGCGTTCTCGCAGTGGGCCGGCTCGTGTACTTCACGTTCCGCGGCTTCCGGCACTCCTACTTTGTCGGCGCCCCGACCCCGCAGACCGCGCTCGGCATCGTCGTCGTGGGGCTCCTCTTCGACCGGCCGGCGTTCTTGAGCACGAACGCTCCGGCGCTCCTCGGCGCGGCGACGGTGATGGCCCTCCTCATGGTGCTGCCGATCCCTTTCCCGAAGATCCGTCGCGGCGCCCGCCTGCGTCCCGTCGCCGCCGGCACGGCCATCGCCCTCGTCGTGGCGCTGCTCCCGCTCCAATTCGTGCCCTCGTCGGGGTCCCTCCTCTTCCTGCTCGCGCTGGCGGCGACGGCCGGGGCCCTCCTGGGCGTCCTCCTCTACTATCTGCTGGGGCCCTTCACGGTGGACCGGACGGGAGACCATCCCCCATGACTCGCCAGGCGGCGTCGGGAGGACCTCACCGGCATCACCGCGCGTCGCTCAGCGTCAAGGAGGCGCTCCTTTTCGAAGCCGGCATCAAGCTCGGCGGCGTCTTCCACCAATACCTCGGGACCCCCGTCTCCTCGAGCACGGCACCAGCTCTCGCGCGGACGATCCAAGACGCCGTCCGATTACAACCGTATGTCCGGGACGTCCGCGTGCGGATCGACCCCGGGCGCGGGGGACCCCGAGGCCGTGGCCGGTTCGGCTACCGGTACCTGACCCCGGAGATGCTGGAGGTCGAGGTCACCCTGGGGGAAGGGAGGGTCGAGGTCCGCGCCCGGCTCGTGCACCGGCCCGACCTTCGCTACCCGCTCATGACGGTCGACGCCGCGGGCGAGCCCCCGCGACCTCGGCGACCTAGGTCCGCTCCGAGAGCGGGACGTAGACGAGGTCCGTCGGGCCGACGTACCGCGCCGTCGGGCGGATGAGCCGTAGGTCCTGGTACTCCTCCAGCACGTGGGCGGTCCAGCCGACGACGCGGCTCGCGGCGAAGAGCGGGGTGAAGAGGTCCTTCGGAAGCCCGAGAAGCGTGTAGACCGACCCCGAGTACAGGTCGACGTTGGGGTAGAGCCCTTTCTCGGTATGGACCACCTCCTCGAGCTTACGCAGCAGGTGATAGTAGGTGAGGTTCCCTTTCGCCTCCCCCACCCGCCGCGACCATTCCCGCAGGATGGTGGCCCGGGGGTCTTCGACCTTGTAGACCCGGTGACCGAACCCCATGATCCGTTCATGACGGGCGAGCTTCGCCCGGACGAGCTCCTCGACCCGGTCGACCGTCCCCGCTTCCTCGAGGAGCTCCATGACGCGCTCGTTGGCCCCGCCGTGCAGCGGGCCCTTGAGCGTCCCGACGGCGCTGGTGATCGCCGAATAGAGGTCGCTCAACGTGGACGCCGTGACCCGGGCCGCGAACGTCGAGGCGTTGAGCTCGTGGTCAGCGTGGAGGATCAGCGCCACATCGAGCACCTTCGCCTCGAGCTCCGTCGGGGCGGTCCCCCGGATCGCCTCCAGGATCCAGGCCGCGTGACTGAGCTCCGGCCGCTGCACGACGGGAGGAAGGCCCATCCGTCGGCGGTAGAGATACGCGAGGATCGTCGGGATGACCGCGGTGAGGCGCAGCGCGCCTCCGATCGAAGAGGAGCCGGGTTTCGTCTCGGCGGGTTCGAAGACCGCGATGGCCGAGACGGCCGTGCGGAGGACGTCCATCGGATTGCTCTCTTTCGGGATCCGGTCCAGCACCTCGACGACCTCGCGCGGAAGCGAACGCAGCCCCGCGAGCCGGCTCGTCAGGTCCGAGAGCTGCTTCTCGGTCGGAAGCCGACCGTACCAGAGGAGGTAGGCCACCTCCTCGAACGTCGAGTGGGCGGCGAGGTCGCGGATGTCGTAGCCCTGGTAGATGAGGCGACCCCCGCGCCCGTCGATGAAGCAGATGCTCGATTCCAGCGCCACGACGTCTTCGAGGCCTCGCTGGACCTCCGGTTCGCCGGCCACGCTCTCCCCTTCCGAGGGCCGGGGGAGCGCGACCGGGGTTAATCGATTTCGGGGAGGGCCCGACGTGCCGCGCCCCCGGCGCGAGTGGTTGGGGCGTCGAGGAACCGCCGCCGGGCGTTCGCCACCTGGGCGGCCGACCACAGGGGGAGGGAAACGAGCAGCGCGCCGGCCGCGACGAGGAACGTGAGGCGATAGCTTCCGATGAGCGAGAGGACTCCGGAGAGCACCGCCCCGGCGACGGCCGCCATCCCCCCGAGCGCGCTGCTGAGGCCAAGGAGCCGACCGGCATCGCGGCCTTGCAGGGCGCGGAAGAGGATCATCGAGCTCGAGGTCGTGTAGAAGGCAATGGCCGCCCCCAGCACGGCAAAGGCGATCGCGTTCACCCCAAAGGCGGTCGTGAGGGCGAACGGCGCGAAGGTGAACCCGGCCACGGCGAGGTAGCCCAGACTTCGGACGTAACTCGCCCGTTGGACCACCCGGTCCGCTCCGACCCGGGAGGTCAGGGTCCCGCTGGAGGGGAACGAGACGCCCTGGGCCAGGCTGTTCGCGAAGTTGACAAGGAAGATCGAGGAGGCGCCGAGGCCGATCCCACCGGCGAGGTAGGGCACGTAGGAGATGTTGAAGAGGTTCGCCGAGAGGTTGAACAGGATCGTCGCGAGGAGGATCAACGGGAGCTCGTGGTGCATCTCCTCGCGCAGCCACCCCCGGAACCTCCGCCAGGCGGCCACGGTGAGCTGCGGGCGCGCCGGGAAGAACGGGATCACGACACGAAGCGCCGTCTGGTGAAGTCGGGCGGTGAGACTCTCGGAGTTTCGCGCGACCGCGGCCACGGGTACGCGGCTCCCGCTCTCGCGGATCCCGAGGTAGACGGCGATGACGGAGCTGAGCGCGAGGATGGCCAGCACGTAGAGGAGGGGTCCCAGGGGCCGCCCGCTCAGGAGCCAAAAATAGCACACCAGGAGACCGGCCATCGAGCCCAGGATGCTCATCTCCTGGAGGGAGGCGTAGGCGTTCGCCCGGGCCTCCTCGGGGAACTGCTCGAGGATGAGGAGGTTTGCTGCGTTGCTGCCGGCCGGGGCGAGGACGCCGACCAAGGCGTAGAGCACGAACAGGACCGGAAGACTCGATACGAGCCCCAGGACCGCGTAGATGGCGGCGAACCCGGCATAATTGAGGAGAAGGAGGCGTCGTCGGGACGGGTACCGGTCGGAGACCCACCCCCAAAAGATGGAGGAAAGGATCACGGCCCCGTTGAAGAGCGACGCGGCGAGAGCCACGTCGGACCAGCTCCCCGCGAGGGGGAGGAGGATGAGGAGCGGAAGGGCGACCCCGAAGCCGGAGGTGGCCGCGTTGATGGGGACGAACGCGAGGAGCCACGGCCGGGCTAGGAGCCGATTTGGCGGGGCGCCCACCGATGATGCCATGGTGTTGGGAACAGCTTTTGATTCCTCCCTCGGCTAAAGCCGTTCGGCGGGAGGAGAACTCGAGGTTTCGGGTCGCGAAGCCTTATTAAGCGGGGTCGTTGTCGCGCCGCCGGTCAGGGGTCGAAGTGGCCATCGGCTTTGTCCTCATCAGCACGGCGCCCGCGAAGGAGCACGAGGTGTACACCGAGTTGCTTCGGGTGAAGGGGATCGTGGAGCTCCACCCCCTCTTCGGCGAGTACGACCTGATCGCGAAGGTCGAAGCCGAGGACTTTAACGCCCTGGGCCAGCTGGTGGTGGACAAGATCCGGTCCGTCCCCGGCGTCATCGACACGAAGACTCTAACGGGCATCAAGTTCTGAGGAAGCGGGAACAGCATGTTTGATCTGGTAGCAACGGAAGCGGGCTCGATCTTCGTCGGCAGCAACGCGTGGGAGTCTTTCCTCATCATCCTCCTGCTCGTCTTTGGCTTGTTCCTCATCCTCGCGGGGATCTTCACGGCCTACTTCGGGAGCGGAAAGAGCCGGACCATCGGGGTCGCGCTCCTCGTCGTGGGGCTCGTGGTGGGCCTCCTCTCCGGATACTGGTACCACCTCTCGGTCGGTGGCCTCGGGAACCTCGTCTGGCAGACGTTCCTCGTCATCGTGGCCGCGGCGATCGGGGCGCTCATAGCGATCGCGATCTTCCTGGTCGCGATCATGAAGTCCTGAACGGGGTCGGGGTTCCGCGCCTTCCCACCGGGGGGCCCTCGGATCTATCGACATGGCGCGACGTAGGCTTGTCACGCTGACGACCGACCTCGGGAGCGCCTATGCGGCCCAAATGAAGGCGGTCCTCTATCAGACGCTCGGGCCCGGGGAGGTCGTCGACCTCAGCCACGACCTGCGGCCCCACGCGATCCCGGAGGCGGCGTTCGTCTTTCGCCAGATGGCGGGGGGTTTTCCGGCCGGAACGGTCCACGTGGCGGTCGTCGACCCGGGCGTGGGCGGGCGCCGGGCGCCCATCTTTGTCCAGACGAAGGACGGGTCGTACCTGGTGGGTCCGGACAACGGCGTCCTGTCCCCCCTCGCTGAACAGCTCGGGGCGAGAGCCGCCTACCGGATCCGGCCCGAACGGGTCCGGATCTCGGGCGCCCCTCCCAGCCGAACCTTCGAGGGACGGGACCTGTTTGCCCCTGCCGCCGCCCGATTGGCGCTGGGACGGTCTCCGACGGAGCTGGGGGAGCCCACCGGCTACCTCTCGCTTCACATCGCGGAGGCGACGCTCGCCGGTCGCTCCGCCCGAGGGGAGGTCCTCCACGTCGACCGCTTCGGCAACCTCATCACGAACGTTCCTACCGGGGGGATCCCTGCTGCAGCGACCGAGGTCGAGGTCCAGGTCTCCTCCGGGCGATGGCGAAAGGTGCCCCGGGTCGGCACCTACGAAGAGATCGCTCCGCGCGCTCCGTTCGCCGTGCTCGGTTCGAGCTTCGGAACCCTCGAGCTCGCCGTCCGCGAGGGCTCGGCGGCGGCGCGTCTCGGCGCGGCCGTCACGAGTCGGGTGGGAATCCGATGGGCGGCTCCCGAGGGTCGGGTCCGCGCGAAAGAGGGTAAATAGCGGCGACCGTAGCGGAGCGGGGAGAGACCGTCACCGCCGGTACGGGGACGATGCCCAAGCGCGATTACTACGAGGTGCTCGGCGTTCCGCGCACCGCGACTCCGGAAGACGTCAAGACCGCCTACCGGCGGCTCGCCCGCCAGCACCACCCGGACATGAACCAGGCCAACCCCAAGGCGGCGGAGGAGAAGTTCAAGGAGCTTTCCGAGGCGTACGAGGTCCTGGCGGACAAGGACAAACGCCGACAGTACGACCAGTTCGGTTTCGCCGCCGTCGAACCGAACTTTGGCCCGCAGGGGTTCACCTGGCAGAACTTCACTCACGCGGGGGACCTCGAGGACCTTCTCGGGTCGTCCCGGTTCTTCCAGGAGCTGTTCGGACAGGGGTTCGCCGAATCCCCCTTCGGGGAGCCCCGACGTCGCTCCTCGGGCGTCCCGTTCCGAGGAAGCGATATCGAGATCAGCGTCCGGCTGCCCCTCTCGGCCGCCGTCACGGGAGCCGAGCCGACCCTCGAGATCCCGCAGTTCACCTCGTGCAGCGATTGTCGGGGAACGGGGGCGCGGAACGGGACCGCCCTCGAGGTATGCCCCGAGTGTGAGGGACGCGGCCAGGTCCGGCGCTCCCAGAGTCGGGGGTTCAGCCAGCTCATCACGATCACTGATTGCCCGATGTGCCACGGGAGCGGCCGCCGGATCCGGGAGGCGTGCCCGACCTGCGAGGGGACCGGCAACGTCCGGCGCCTCCGCAAGATCCAGGTGACGGTCCCGCCGGGCGTCGAGGACGGCGCAGTGCTGCGCCTGGCCCGCCAGGGCGGACCGAGCCCCTCGGGGGGCCTCGCGGGCGACCTCTTCGTCCAGGTCTTGTTCGAGCCATCGGAGACGTTCCGCCGGGATGGGGAGAACGCCTTCACCGAGATCCGGGTAGGCCTTCCGGACGTCCTGTTCGGAGCGGAGGTAAAGGTGACCACGCTCACCGGCGAGGCGCTCCTCAAGATCCCGGGGGGTACGCAACCCGAGACCCAGTTCCGACTGCGCGGCGAGGGGTTCCCGCGCTTCCGGGGCCGGGAACGGGGCGACCTCTTCGTCACCGTCCACGTCGAGGTCCCCGAGCAGCTCTCGGCGCACCAGCGCGACCTGCTCCGCGAGGCGCTGGGAGGCGGTACGACGCGGACCTCGTCGAAACGGGGCGGGATCTTCAGCCGACGCTAGGGCGATGACACCGTCTGACGATGCCCCGCTGCCCGCCGAGCACTACTACACGGAGCGCCCGAGGTCGGTCTCCCACCGTCGCGAGCTGCGGTTCCTCTATCGCGGGAACATTCTCGCCTTCGAGGTCGACTCGGGGGTCTTCGCGACGCACGGGCTGGACCCGGGGACGGCGCTCCTCATCGAAGCGCTCAATCCGCGGCCGACCGACCGGATCCTGGACCTCGGGTGCGGGTGGGGGGCCGTCGGGGTCGCGGCCGCCCGACTCGCTCCCTTGGGCCACGTCGTGCTGACGGACGTGAATCACCGGGCGATCGGCCTCGCGAAGACCAATCTGGTCCGGAACTCGATCCACAACGCCGAGGTCCGCTCGGGGTCGCTGTTCGCCCCGGTCGACGGCGAAGTCTTCGATGTCATTGCGACCAATCCCCCCTATCATATCGGAAGGGAGTCGATCCTTCAGCTCCTGGAGGGCGCCCGCACTCACCTGGTCTCCGACGGACGGCTGTTCATCGTGGGCAAAGGGAGCCAGGGCATCCGATTCTACCAGGAGTGGCTGGCCGAGCACTGGGACGGCCCGGTGTCCGTCCGCGCTCGGGGCAGCGGCTACCGCGTGCTGGAAGCTCACCGCGGGGGGCCACTCGCCTCCGGCCCTTCGAGGTGACCCGGTCGCCGTTCGGCTCTCCCTGACTATCGGCCGGCTCGGTGGAGCGGCCGTTCCGACCGAAGCGCTTAAAAACAAGGCCCATCTCGGCGGCGGCACCCGCGGCAAACGGGCCCGGCCGGGGAGGCTTCCCCTCGGGCACCGACCGTTGCGGACCCTCAAGGAGCGTGAGTACCGCGCCTAAGAACCCGAAGGACCCCGAACCGGCGGCCGAGCCGAAGCCGGCCGCCGCTCCGGCTCCGGCCGAGGAGAAGCCGGCCAAGAAGGAGAAGCCGGCCAAGGGGAAGGAAGGGAAGGGGAAGGCCCCCAAAGGCGAGGGAGCTCCGGGGACCGCGAAGAAGACCAAGAAGATCCCCGACAACCCGGACTTCCGGTACATCGTGCGCCTCGCCAACACCGACCTCGACGGTACGCGGGCAACGGCCTTGGCGCTGACCGGGGTGCGCGGCGTGGGCCTCCGAATGGCCGAGGTCGTCTGCCGCAGTGCGGGCGTGAATGGTGCCGAGATGATCGGGAATCTCCCCGAGACCACGGTCGAGGGGATCGAACAGGTTCTGAGCCAGCTTCCCGAGAAGCTGCCCCCCTGGATGCTCAATCACCCGCGCGACTACGCCCTCGGCGAGGTTCACCACTTCGTGGGCGGCGACCTCGAAACGGCGCGCCGCGACGATGTCAATCTCATGAAGATGGTCCGCTCGTACCGCGGCGTACGGCATGAACGCGGACAGAAGGTGCGCGGGCAGCGTACCCGTTCGAACGGCCGCACGGGCATGGCCGCCGGCGTCCTGAAGAAGGCCGCCAAGGAAGCCGCCGCGGCGAAATCCTCCGAGGAGAAGCCCGCCGCTGCGGCCCCCGCGGCCGCACCGGCGGCCCCGGCCGCCGCGCCCGCCGCCAAGAAGGAGAAGTAGGCGAATGGGCGACCCGAAATTCCTCCGACGGACCTACGACACCCCGAAGCACCCGTGGGACGCCGGGAGGATGGAAGAGGAACGGAAGCTCCTCTCCAAGTACGGGCTCAAGAACAAGCGCGAACTGTGGAAGGCCCAGTCGATCCTGCGCGGGTTCCGCCGCCAGGCGCGGGACCTCCAGGCGCAGCTCCGCACGGGGGACCCGCAGGCCCAGCGGGAAACGGAGGGCCTCTTGGGCCGACTCACCCGCCTGGGAGTGCTGCCGACAGGCAGTCCGACGCTCGACGATGTCCTCGCGCTCAGCATCGAGGATGTGCTGAGTCGCCGCTTCGAGTGGATCGTCTTCACGAAGGGCCTGGCCTCGACGCCCAAGGGCGCCCGACAGCTCATCGTCCACGGCCACCTCGCGGTCGGCGACCACCGGGTCACGCGGCCGGGCTACCTCGTGCTCGGCATGGAGGAAGCCCGGATCGCCTACTCGGGGACGAGCCCACTCACCGCGGACGACCACCCCGTGCGCGTCGCGATCCGCGAGAAGCAGGAATCCCGTTCCCAGGAGCCCGCTCCGGCCGCGGCTCCCGAGGGGGGCCCCTAGAATGGCGAAGATCGGCATCGCGCACATCTTCGCGAGCTCCAACAACATCCACATCACCGTCACCGACATTACCGGCGCGGAGACATTGACCAAAGCGACCGGCGGCATGGTCGTCAAAGCGGCCCGTGACGAGTCGAGCCCTTACGCGGCCATGAAAGCCGCCGACCAGGTCGCCGCCGTCCTCAAGGAAAAGGGGTACGACACGCTCCACGTTCGCGTCCGAGCTCCCGGTGGGAACCGCTCCCGCTCCCCGGGCCCCGGGGCCCAGGCGGCCATCCGGGCCCTCGCCCGGGCCGGGGTCAAGATCAACCGGATCGAGGACGTGACGCCGGTGCCCCACGACGGGACGAAGGCGAAAGGCGGCCGACGCGGCCGGAGGGTCTAGCGTGGACGTCTCGGTGGTGGAACTCAAGCCTCGGGCGCTCAAGCTCGAGATCGCCGGCACGACGGCGGCCCAGGTGAATGCGATCCGCCGCACCCTGCTCGCGGACGTCCCCAAGCTCGCGATCGAAGACGTGGAGTTCCATCTGGGGCCCATTCGCGACGAGGGCACAGGGAAGGACTACGACTCGTCGACGAGCATGTTCGACGAGGCGATCGCCCTCCGCCTCGGGCTGCTCCCGATCCCGACCAACCTCGGGGAGTTCCGCCGCAAGTCCGAGTGCACCTGCGGCGGGGCGGGATGCGTCCACTGTCAGGTGATGTACTCCGTCGACAAGAAGGGCCCCTGCACGGTCTACGCGAAGGACCTCGTGCCGCTCGGCGACAACACTCTCGCCATCCTGGAGCCCGACGTCCCCATCGTTCGACTGGGGGCCCGCCAGGCCCTGCTGGCCTACGCGACCGCCGTGGTCGGCTCGGCGCGCGAGCACGCGAAGTGGCAGGTAGCCCACGCGGTCGGTCAGTCGCCGCGGCCCCACATCAAGATCCAGAAGCATGCCGGCTGCACCGACGCCTGCCTGAAGCGGGTCTCGTCGAGCTGTCCGGTCAACATCCTTCCGTTCCAGGGCGGGAAGCTCACGGTCTCGGACGAGTCGAAGTGCATCCTCTGCTGGGCGTGTGAGAAGGCCTGCGAGCACGGCTCCGTCAAGGTCGAGCCCGACGAGCACGACTTCTACCTCCAGTTCGAGACGGATGGCTCGCTCACCGCCCGGGAGGCGCTCCGCTACGCCATGAAGGACCTGAAGCGCCGGCTCGAGGAGCTGCGCGAGGCCGTCCAGTCGATCCCTTAGCGAGGGGGTTTCCGGGGGGCGCTCGGCGCCCAGTCGTAGCGCAGAATGGCGCCGATCTGACCCAGGGCCTTCAACCGCCGACCGGCCTCCCCGTCTTCGCGCACCACTAAGACCCGGGCGCGGCTGCGTCGCGCGGCCTCGAGGATCGGCTCGACGTCCGGGGTCCGAAGGAGCGCCTCGGAGAGGAGCAGGGTCTCGAGCGCCCCCTGCGCGGACGCCTCGCCGACCTCCCTCATTCCGACCGCCGCCCGGCGGCCCCCGGAGAGGGCGAGCACGAGCTGCTCCACCCGTTCCGCCTCCTCGGCGGCCGCGGCGCCGGCGAGCGCCTCCGTCGCCTTGCCGGACCGGAGGAGCTCTTCCACGCCGACCCGGCCGGATTCCGCTGTAGGGAACACGCGGAGCCGGGACTTGAGGGCCGGGAGGCGCTCGAGGAGCCGCTTCGCGACCTCCTCTTTGAGGAATCCGGGCCCGGCGACCACGAGGGCCTGCGCGTCGGCGCCTTCGCGCACGACCGCCTCCACGAGCTCCGCCACGTACTGCGCCCGGTCCTTGTCGCCCTGGCCGCCCTTGTAGCGCTTCCCGGCGAGCGTACGATTGAGGTCGACGACCGGCTCCACCGACCGGCCGCGCAGGCGAACCAGCCCGGACTCTCCCCAATCGACCGCCGCGATCACGATCTTCGGGTCGCCCCGCGACGCGAGCCCCTCCTCGAGGAGCATTCGGTCCGCGGAGCTCAGCCCCTCCTTCTGGACCGTGAGCTCCTCGCCGTCCGCCAGGTCCAGCGTATGGTGGCGACCGAGGTCGAACGGGCCCTCCACGATCGTCCCGGTCACGCGGACGTGTTTCGAAAATCCATGGAACTCGACCTGGTCGGCGCGCACGACGAGCCAGACGCGGCGCCGCTCCCGCTGCGCGCCGGGGGTCTCCTCGGGGGCCTCGGGGTCCCGCCGCGTCGTGGACGCTCCGACCTGGTCCCCGGGGCGGATCAGCCGGGCGATCCGCCAGAGGTCGCTCGGGGTCTCGAGGCGAAGCTTGAGGAGCCCGGTCGCCGGGTCCTGACGAAGAAGCCGCATCTCCCCGAGGGGAGGAGAGAGCGGCGCTGCCTACATAGCGCCGCGCTCGTGGTGGGGCTATGGGGCGGGGCCCGGCGGGAGAACGCCGCCGCTACTCGAAGCGGCCGACGCCGGGCGGCGTCTGGCCGCTCGCCGCCGCTCCCTCGAACTTCGAGGAGACGTTCTTCCCGCTCAGCGCCGCCATCTTCATCGCGATCGGCCGATTCTTCAGCCCGACCCGCATGAACCCGGCGCCGAGGAACCCCGCCGCCGTCGCCTGGAGCGAGAGCGTCCCCAGCCCCTGCCCGATCAGCGTCGGCGTCGGGAGCGGCAGCGGCTGCGCCGGCGCCGTGATGATGGGGATCCCCGGCGGCACCGGCGGCGCGAGCGGCGGCGCCGTGGGCGGGGGCTCCACCACCGGCGGCGGCAGCACCCGCACCGTCGCGAGCGGGAACGACTGGGTGATCACCGCCGTCGAGTTCGGCGACCGGTACGTCGCCCACGAGTAGATGCCGTTGATCGCCGACGTCCCCGCCGCCCGACACGCGTCCGTCGTGCAGACCAGCACCGGGTCCGTCGCATACGGCGGTCCCGTGTTCACGATGTTGAACGACGCCGTCCACGTGTCGCCCACGAAGATCTGGTTCTGGCTGTGGTTCGTCGACCAGTTCCAGCCGTAGAACGTCTCCCCGTTCTGGTGCTCGACCGACGGCGTCTCCTGGCAGGTCGGGAGGAATCCCGTCGGCGTCGTGCAGGCGGCGGTGAACTGCGGGTTCGACGAGACCTTGAAGTTCGGCGGAGGAAGGTAGCTGAAGATCGGCTGCGC
>DASRSW010000021.1:0-1947 GCA_035656275.1 Thermoplasmata archaeon | reverse complement strand
ATGACGGCGAAGCCCATCGTGCGGGCGACGGAGAACATCACGTCCGTCGGATAGACGCCCCAGCTCGCCTTCGTGGCGGGGTCGTAGAATTGAGCGCCGCCATCAAGGACAAACGTGTAGTCGTTTCCGTTGACGAGCGAGCTGCCGAACTTGGTGAGGCAGTTGTTCGCGCCCGTGGTGCTGCCGGGGACGCACGCCGCGAGGACGGGGACGTAGGCACCGGGGGAGGGGCCCGTGACGCTCCCGTTGTAGGCGATCAGCTGCTCGTAAACGTTGAGGATCGTCTCGTAGCCGGCCGTTTCATAGTCGATGGCGGGGTCCGCCGAGGTGGACCCACCCGGGATCTCTTCGTAGACGATCAGCTGGCCCGAGTGCTTCGAGCTCGAAACACCGGCCACCTGGGCTCCCGAGTTCACGCCCGTCGGGGAGACGAACACGGTGAAGGTGTAGTTTTGGTCGACTACCGTGCCAGTGCTGAGGCTCTTCGCGCTGCCAGCGAACTTGACCCAGTAGACGCCGGAGTTCGCGAACGTGACGGTCGCCGTGGCGCTCGTAGTGGTGTTGGAGGCCGCAGAGACGGTTCCACCGCTCGCCGACACGACGGTCGGGGACTGGGAGACGTAGTCGGGGTTGGTCGGTTGACCGGTGTACGCGCCCGAGACCGTGACGAACTGGCCGCCGGTGATAATGGCGGTCGCGGCGGTCGAGGAGGAGGTGTTCGCGACGACCGTCCCCGTCACGCCGGGAACGTTCTGCGCGTTGAGGCTGGTCGAGGAAGCGACGACGGAGATGAGCCCGAGGCTGTGGAAGCTGTCGTGGGCGGCTCCCCCGATGGTCGCCGTGGCGGAGATGATGTAGGAGCCGGGCTCGGTGTACGCATGGTTCACCGTCGCAGCGGCCCCGGTTGTCGTCGATCCGTCACCAAAGTTGAACGTGTAGCTGGAAGGCGTTCCGTCGCTCGGGGGAACCGAGGCCGTTACTGGCACCAGGTTACCCGTTCGAGCTGCAGAAAAAGGAATGAGTAGGGCCACGTCGTGCGTCGCGGCGACATTACTGCACACGGGACTCGACGGGGGCGTGCAGTGAACGATGGTCGTGGTCCCCGATTTCGGAGAGTTCGTGCTGGACGAATTGAACGCGAAATATCCTCCCGCTCCGACTACGGCGATCACGACGATCATGATGACCGCCGCCGTGGGGGTGGACATCGCGCGGTTGAGTCGCCAACGACCCTGGGCACTTCGCTGTGTCTCTTCAGCCATCGGTTTCACCTAGATTCGGGTTCCCCCGAACAACGCGGCCTCGACCTCATTGGTTGTATATATACCCTTACGGAATGAGCGCGCCGTGTCCTCGGCGGGCCGTAGGCTTCGCATCGCTCCCTCGCTCCTGAGCGCCGATTTTGCCGACCTGAGCGGCGCAATGGCAAGCGCGGAGAAGGCTGGCTGTGACGCCTTCCATCTCGATGTCATGGACGGGCATTTCGTACCTAACATCTCGTTCGGCCCGGCCCTCGTGAAAGCCGTCCGGGCGCGGACAAAGCTTCCACTCGACGTCCACCTGATGGTCCAGCACCCCCAGCAGTTCGTGGAGGATTTCGCGAAGGCCGGGGGGAATACGCTCGTCTTCCACGCGGAGTCGGCCGTCGAGCCCCCGAAGGTCATCGCCCGCTGCCACGAGCTCGGCGTCCAGGTGGGAATGGCCCTCAAGCCCGAGACTCCGTTCGCGGTGCTCGAGCCGTTCCTTGGAGACCTCGACCAGGTGATGGTGATGAGCGTCCATCCCGGGTTCTCCGGCCAGTCGTTCCTGCCCGAGGCGCTTCCGAAGCTGCGGGAAGCCCGCCGGGCCCTCGATCATCGGGAGAGCCGGGCGGACCTCTCCATCGACGGAGGCATCGTCGAGACCACCGCCGTCGAGGCCGCCCGCTGCGGAGCCACCTTCTTCGTC
>DASRSW010000020.1:0-56089 GCA_035656275.1 Thermoplasmata archaeon | reverse complement strand
TGCCCCGAGCGAGGGTCAACGCGCAGCTCGGCGTCCACTCCCCAGACCTCGCGCAGGAGCTCCGGCGAAAGGATCTCGGACGGCGATCCATCATTCACGATCCGACCGTGGTCGAGCACGAGGACGCGCTCGACGTACCGGGCCGCGAGGTTGAGGTCGTGCAGGGCCACGACCACGGCGGTGCCGTGCCGGTGGGCCAGCGAGCGGACCCGGTCGAGGAGGTCCAGCTGGTGGCCCACGTCCAGGTGGGCGGTCGGCTCATCGAGGAGCAGAAGCGGCGCCTCCTGCGCCAGTGCTCGGGCGAGAAGCACGCGCTGGCGTTCCCCTCCACTGAGCTCGAGGATGCCGGACCCGCGCCGCTCCCAGAGGTCCACCGCCCGCAGCGCCGCCTCGGCGTGATGGCGGTCTTCGGCCCGCTCCCCTTCGAAGGGGGCGAGATGGGCGTAGCGACCGAACAGGACGTAGTCGAACGCCGGGACGTTGTCCTGCGGTGCTTCGGTCTGCGGGACCCACGCGACGCGCCGCGCGCGCTCGCGGATATCGAGCCGGCCGACGTCCTCGCCCGAGAGCCGGACGATGCCGCGCTCGAGAGGAACGAGCCCGAGGGCCGCCCGCAACAGCGTCGTTTTTCCCGAGCCGTTCGGGCCCGCCAGACCGACCACCTCCCCCGCCTCCACGCTCACCGTGGCATCGACGAGGGCGGTTCGCGGGCCGAACGCCACCGTGACGCCCTCGACCTCGAGGGGCGGTCGGTCGCGGGCTCCCGTCATCCCGTAGCCTCCAGCGGTCTGGCCCGCCGCCGGTAGAGGAGGTAGAGGAAGAACGGAAAGCCGGCGAACGAGGTCGGGATCCCGACCGGGATCTCCGTGCCGAAGGGGATGAGCTGCGAGACATCCTGCGCCAGCGCAAGGAACACGGCCCCCACGAGGACAGAGCCGCCGAGCACGACCCGATAGTCGGAGGAGAAGAGCCGGCGGACCACGTGGGGCGAGATGAGCCCGACGAACCCGATGATCCCCGTGAAGGCCACTGCTACCGCGGTGACGAAGGACGCGAGGAGGAGGAGCCGGACTCGCACCCGACGCGCGTCGACCCCCAGGCTCTGGGCGACCTCGCTCCCCAATTGGAGCAGGTTCAGTTCCCGGCCGTGCGCCGCCAGGAGCGCCCCGCCGATGAGGAGCCCCCCGAAGACGATCGCGACGCGATCCCATGTCGCGCCGAAGAGCCCGCCGAGGAGCCAGTAGCTGACCTGGAGGTTCCCGAGCGGATTGAAGAGGAGAAGTGTGCCCAGGATCGCCGACAGGAACGAGCTCAACGCTACACCGGTAAGGAGGAGGGTGGTCGGAGTGCTTCGCGGGCTCCGAGCCGCCAACAGCACGATCCCCCCCGTGATCATCGCTCCGAAGAACGCGAACAGGGGAAGCGTGAGATTGGCCGCCTGCGCGCCAATGCCGAGGACGAAGAGCGTTGCGGCGCCGAGCGAAGCGCCGGAGGAAAGGCCGAGGAGGTACGGGTCCGCGAGCGGGTTTCGGAACAGCCCCTGCAGCGTCGCCCCCGAGAGCCCGAGCCCCGCGCCGACGAGAAGGGCCAGCAGGAGGGCTGGGAGTCGAATGTCCCAGACGATCTCCACGAGGATTGCGCACCGGGCTGCGGAGCCGACCGCACCGCCGCACGCGTCCGGGGGAAACGCGCCGCCCGTCGCCTGGTGGAGGAGGATCGACCCCACGACAGCGGGCGAGATGCCGACCGGCCCGATGAGCGGGGAGAGCACGATGAGGCCGGCGATCGTGGCGCCCAAGAGGAGAAAGCCGAGCGCCCGGCGGGGTCGACGCGAGGGCTCGGTGCTCGCCGGGGTCCCCGGCGGGGGGGCCGCGCTAGCCGGGGCCCGGATGGAGCGCATGCGTGAGTTCGGCGAGACCGAGGAGGATCATCGTCGGGTCGGCCTCCGTGAAGAGGGTCACGTCCATCGGGACCTTGGTGGCGGTGAGCTGGCCCCAGTTAGGGCCCTGCGCATACGCCGAGTAGGGCGACCCGAGCGGCCCCACGCCGTAGATGACCACGCTCGGGTTATCGGCCAACACTTCCGACCCCGGAAGCACGGGATAAGGGACGCTTGAATTCGCCGCGATGCTTCTTCCTCCCGCGAGAACGAGGAGCGAATCCCCGTACGTCGCCGGTCCGTAGGTGTAGTAACCGGCCACAGGGTCAACGTAGTACGTGAGCAAGACCGACGGGATCACGGCAGAGGCGTTGGAGGTCAGGTTGGCGAGCGCCTGGTTGGCGTCGGCGAGCGTGGTCTTCAGGGCGGCCTCGAGCGTCGCGGATCCCGAGGCAGCGGGAAAGATCTGGGCCAGCAGATGGAGGTCGGAGACGATCCCGTCGAGCGTGGTCGGCACCAGCCAGACGACCGGCACGTGGTACGTGACGGAGAACTCGTTGACGGCGCTCTCCGAAACGAAGGAGGTCGCAAGGATCAGTTGCGGCGAATCGTTGAGGAGCTCTTCGGTGTTGAGGGACGGGAACGCTTGAATGCAGAGGCCGGGGCTCAGCGACCAGTTGATCGTCTGGTTGGTCGTGTAATCCCCGAGCAGACCCCCGTAGCTCGCGGCGGAGCAATCGACACCGACGATGTCGGCCCGCAGGCCCAGACGGACCATGGAGTCCACGATGTTCGGGCCCAGAACGACCACTCGGGCGGGGTCGGTGGGCGCAGTGACCTGCCGGCCGTAGTCGTCGATGACGGCCGTGGTGCCCGGGCCCCCGGAGGGAGCGCGGGACTGGGTCAGCTCGAAGTAGGCGGCCGTGCCGGCAACGGAGGCGCCGGCGACCACGAGCACGACGACCAGGATCAGGGTAAGCGGGAAGGCAGCGCGTCGGACCGGGGGCCCACCGGAGTCGGAATTCAAAGACATTGGATTTCAGGCAAACATGCTTTCACATAAACATTGTGTCGGTCCGGGGCGCTACCGGCTCCGCCGGGGACAAAGCATATCTTCCCCGGCCCCCACCGAGGGCGGGGAGGGAGCATAGGCTAATCTGGCAGACCAGCGGGCTCCAGTCAGGGGTCCCTATCGGGGTCCCTGGGATTAGGGTCTGCGGAGGGGCGGCCTGCCCCTGTGACGAATGACTGGAGCGCGCGGAGAGACCCGCATATCGGGGTTCAAATCCCCGTGCTCCCATCCCCCCACGGGAACGACCCCGGAAGTGCTCGCGACCCGAAGCCGCGAGACCCTCCGCGCTTTTTGACCGAGGAGAAGGTCCCCGTCTGGGCGCCGCCGGCGCCGCGGGGGATGCGGCCTTCGCCTGGCGAATGGGTTTCCCTATCCGATAGAATGAGCCCGCCCCTAGGCTCAGCGGTGGCGAGAGGAGCGATACCGGCGCGTGACCCTTATAGGCCAGGAGCCCTCAGGACCGCTGCCCTCAAGGTAACGGGATGAAGAGAACGCTCGCAAAGCTCCTGTTCGCGACCTGTGTCGCCGCGCTCTTGCTCCCCGCAGCGGGGGCCGCCACCCCCGTGGTCGTGAGCCACCTTCCCTCCTTTTCTCATGCCGTGAAGATGAGCTCGACGAGCTCGGCCAACTGGGCGGGCTGGGCCGTGACCGGCCCCAAGGGATCCGTCACCGACGTCAAAGGCTCTTGGGTCGTACCCAAGGTCACCGGCTGCACCGCCGGCACGCACTCCTACTCTTCCTTCTGGGTGGGGATTGATGGGTTCAACTCGAAGTCCGTCGAACAGACCGGAACGGATTCGGACTGCAACGGGGCCACGCCCCAGTACTACGCCTGGTACGAGTTCTACCCGAAGCCCTCCCATCTCGTGAGCGGTCTCGCCATCAGCGTGGGGGACGTCATCTCCGCGGAGGTCAGCTTTTCGGGGGGCAAGTTCACCACGAAGATCACCGACACTACCACGGGTCACTCCTTCAGCACGTCGGCGAGCGTCCGGGCGCAGCGGACGAGCGCGGAGTGGATCGCCGAGGCTCCCTCCAGCACCTCGGGCATCCTTCCGCTGGCGAACTTCGGGACGGTCTCGTTCGGGCTCGACAACACCCACGTCGCTTCGACCGATACCGCGACCGTGTCTGGGACGTCGTCGGGGATCGGGAACTTCTCGACTGCCGTCTCCATCGACATGGTGGGGGTTCACAATTCCTCCCTGGTGAAGGCGAGCACGTCGGCTCTCTCGACCGACCAGACGAGCTTCACCGTCACTTGGAAGGCCGCCGGCCCATAGGGAGACCGCCGCCGCCGCTTCCCGAGGCTGGGAAACGGACCCCAGGGCCCCTCTCCCAGGCTGGGGCCCCGCCCCTGCGCGGCCGGGTTCGTTCCTAGGTCGCTTAAAAGTTGTCCAGCAGGAGGATTCCCTGGGGCGGCACCGTGTAGGTCAGTGGGAGGGTTGTTCCCCGCACGGCCACCGGGAAGGGCTGGCCGGGCGACCAGGTCCACATCGAGCCGCTCCCTCCTGCCGGGAATCCGCTCGAGGGGAATGACAGATTGAGTTGTGTGTTGAGATTCGTGTTGACGAGGAAGAACGAGGAGCGGGTCTGGTTGTTGACCAGGATGGCGAAGACCCCGTCGAGCCCATTCGCGGTCACGTTCACCGAACGGTCGCTACCCATGGTCATGTTGGCCAGGATACGCTGGTAGAGGAGGCCCTCGGGCGTCGGGGTGTGGGCCGCCGCATTGTAGAGCCCCTGAATGTTGAACACCGTGAAGCTCGAGACCTGCGTCTCCAGCGCTTGGATCACGGACGCGCCGAGGAACACCGCCCCCGCATACTGGCTCGCGAACGGGCTGAACCCTCCCATGGGAGGGCCGGCCTGATATTCGCCGATCTCCGTACTGAGGTTCGCGCACGTGCTGCACGCGCTCGTGTAGAGGGTCCGGAAGCCCGGGAAGGTCGAGGAGATGCTCTGGGGCCCCAGGAGCGGGGCGTAGAAGTCGGCGAGGTTGGTGGTCGAACCGGGCGCCGTGGGATAGCTGTGGTAGGCCATCGCCGAGAGGCCCGCCCCGTCGATCGCGGCGGTCATCGGGACCATGGTGTGGTCGCAGATGGCGCAGGCGGCCTCGATCCCAACGTACCGGTCCGACGGGTAGAGGGCCGAGACCGCCGCAATGTACCTTTGGACCATCGTGGCGTAGCCGGGGCCCGTCGGGGTCAGGGCGTCCTGGGTGGTCCACTGCGAGTAGTTCGACCCGAAGTGGCTCCACAGCTCCGGCTCGTTCGACAGCTCCCACTCGTTCGGGGCCATCCCCAGGACGGAGTGGTACCACTCCGCCGTGTGGATCGCAGCTTGGGTGTTGTTGATCTGACCGGGCAGGTAGACGAGCCAAGCGCAGTGGGGGGTGAGGGAGTAGCACCAGCTGCGGAACCACGTGAGATTCCACAGGTCCTCGTGGACGGGAACGTAGCTCCCGCCGCCGGAGGGCGGTTCCCACACCGTCTGGGTTGTCGGGTCGTAGCCCTCGCCGCTCCCGTCGTAGCGGATCCAGGTGATCGGGGTGGTATTGAGGAACGCCGCGGAGGCGACCCGCCCCGCCTGCGACAGGTTCGACGCCGTGAACACGACGGCGAAGAACGGGCTCGCGAGGTGGTGGGAGAGCGTCGGACCGGCACTGACCGTAGCGTTGACGATGGTCGTGGGAGGGCTCGAGGGGTTCGGGTTCGAGCCGAGCCACGGATACTCGATGGCCGTCACCGTGAGAACGACCGCGACCGCGATCCCGATCGCCCCCGCAGCGAAGATGAATCGTCGGCGTCGTGGGTGCATCGAAATCCGGGGCCGTAGCCGGCCAAACTCAGGCGCGCGGGGTGGTATTAGACTACCCGCGGGCTTTGGTGGGGCGCGACCCGCGGACTGCTCCTCCCGCGCAAACCGCCTATAGGGCTGGAGACTCGCTCGGACGTGCTCGAGTACACTGGCATCCGCGTCCGCGACATGGAGCGGTCGCGCCGGTTCTACTCGGCCGGACTGGGTCTGCGCACGGTGGAGACCAGCCGGGTCGCCGCCGGCGGGGTGCGCGAGCTCCTGGAGGATCCCGAGAGCGGCGCCCGCCTCGAGCTCAACTTCTATCCCGACGAGCCTCCGTATGACGAGGGAGCCGAACTGGACCACCTGGCGTTCCGGGTCGAGCGTCTCGAGGTCGTCATCGAGCGGCTGAAGGCGCTCGGGGGCCGACTCCGGCTCCCTCCCTTTCTCGAGGGCGACCGGCGACTCGCCTTTGTGGCCGACCCCGATGGGATCTGGGTAAAGCTCAGCGAGCGGCCCGGTCCTGACCTTCCTCCGACCTCGCAACGCGTGGAGTGAGCCCTTCCGCCGGACGGACGACGGAACTAAGAGCGGGAGCCCCTCTCGTTGCCCGAACCACCCTTGGGAGCCGAACCCGCCGACGGGGTCGAGGCGCGCGGGCCGGCCCCCGAAACGCGCCACCGGGTCGGCCTGAGCTCGACCGGGGTCTTCCTCATCAATGTCGCCATCCAGGCGATCGGGTTCGCAGCGAACTACTTCCTTTACCACCGAATCGCGGGCCCCGCGAGTGGCACTGCGCTCGTCGGGACCATCCAGCTGTACCTGCTCATCGCTTCCTCCATCAACGGGATGGGCGACCTGAGGATCGGGACCGCCTACACCTTCTTCATCGCGCGAGGGCAGCCCGCGCAGCAGTCGACCGGGACCTACCTGTCGCTCCGGCTCGCCATGGTGGCCGGAGCAGGCATTGTCCTCTTCCTGCTGGGGACGGTCCAGGGAACAGGTCTCTCTTTCGCGAACTCCCGAGAGGAGTACGAGGGACTGGCCGTGTTCATGGGTCTTCCCGTACTCTGGTCGATCCAGACGGTCTACACCCAACTCGTCGTGGCCCGCGGCCACTCCACGCTGGGGCAGGTACCTATCCTGCTCGAGTCCGTGATTCGAACGCCCCTTCTCATCGCAGCCGTGTTCTATTGGCCCACTCTCGAAGGGTTGACCCTCGCGTACCTTCCTGGGGCGATTGCCTCGGCGCTATTCTCCATCGTCCCAGTGGTGCGAGAAGTCAAGGGTGTCAGCCGGACCGAGATGGTCCGACTCTTCCGATACGCTTGGCCACTCATGGGAAGCCTCTTCCTCCTCTATCTCGCCAACAACGCCCCGCCGTTCCTCGTCAATGGTTACCTAGGGACGACGGGTCTCGCCCTGTTCAACGCCGCCAACGCATGGCGGATTCTCGCGCTCACGGTGCCCGCGGCCGTCTCGATGCCGTTGTTCCCTCTCCTCGCAAGCCTCCACCGCCGCCGCTCGTACGACGCGCTCCGGGGGGGAACCTGGAAGGCGCTCCGCTACACCGCGATGGTGGTGTTCCCCGCGGTGATGGTGATGATCATCTACCGGGTGAACCTCATCAATATCTTCGCGAACGGCGCCTTCCCGGGACCGGCCGCGGTGCCCCTCGCGATCCTGGCGGCCTCTGTGATACCCGCGTCCCTATCCCAAATCATCGGGACCTCACTCAACGCCATCGGCTACCAGCGGCTCGAACTCTACCTTACCGGCCTCCAGGTCGCGGTCCTCTTCGGCGGCGCGGTCCTCCTGCTGAAGCCGTTCTATCTCTTTGGCCTGAGCGGCCTCGAAGCGGTGGCGGTCGCGATGCTCGGCTCGTCGATTGCGGCCCTCGTGCTCAACACGTACTACATGGAACGGCTGATGGCGGTCCGGATCCAGATCCGCCCAGTGGCGGGGATTCTCGCAAGCGCGGCCGTCGCCTTCTACGCAGTGTCCCTGGTGAACGACGTCGTCGCGGTGGGCCGCTACTACGGGCTGGCGCTCGGGATCGTCGCGGGATTCGCGGTGTATTTTCTCGTGCTCGCTGCCATCGGGGAGCTTTCGCGCGAGGACGTACGATATCTCGCGGGGGCGCTGGCCCTCCCCTCGCGCGTCGGAGAGACCCTCTCGCGGGTCTGCTGGCGGCAGCGCAGCCCCGTCGTCAACGTCGCCCAGGAAGGCGAGGGGAGGGCGCTCACGGGCCCGTCGAACGTGCTGGAGATCGATCCCACCGACGAACGCCCGCCCGGCCCCCGCTAGGGCCCCGCCGAGCCGCTGCGCGGACGCGCTCGTTCAAAACGTAAACCCTCGCGTCTGTTGCGTCCGTTATAAGCGGCGCCGAATTCCGCGCCGCCCTATGGCAGAGCCCGCGCTCACGGCGGAGGAGGTGCGCAAAGTCTACCACCCGCGCGGCGGCCCAGCCGTCGAGGCGCTCGTGGGCGTCTCGATGAAAGTGGGCCGCGGGGAGCGGGTAGGCCTCCTCGGCCGCAACGGGGCGGGGAAGACGACGTTCCTCAAGATCGCCTCGACGCTCCTTCGCGCCTCCTCGGGTCGGGTCGAGGTGTTTGGCCATCCGATCTCGACCGAGCCGGACCAGGTCCGCCCGCTCATCGCCGTCGTTCCTCAGGAGGGAAAGCCGTTCTTCCATCTCACCCCGCGCGAGCAGGTGTTCACCTACCTCCGAGCGCGGGGGCTGGAGCGGCCCACGGCCAAGGCGCGCACCGAGGAGGCGCTGGCCCAGATGGGTCTCGAGGAGGTGGCGGACCGGCTCTGCATCACGCTCTCCGGAGGTCAACGCCAGCGGGCGATGGTCGCCACCGTCATCGCCACGGAGGCCCCACTCCTCTTCCTGGACGAACCGACGATCGGCATGGACCCGTTCGCCCGGCGCAGCGTCTGGGAATCGATGCGGCAGTTGACCCGCCGGGGCTCCACGATCCTCCTCACGACCCATTACCTCGACGAGGCCGAGGCGCTGAGCCAGCGGCTCTACATCGTCGACCGGGGCAAGGTGCTGGTCGAGGGGACGGCGGAGGAGCTGAAGCGGGAGGTGGGGGGGACGCTGCGCGTATCCCTCGCCGGCGGTGCGGCCCGCGCCGACGAGTTCACCTCGTTCGGCACCCTGGTCCCCGATGCCGAAGCGCTCCACGTGATCACCTCGCCCGAGCGGCTGACCGACATCCTCGGAGTCGCGGGGCGCGCGAAGCTGACCGCCACGGTCGGCCCGGTGACGCTGGAGGAAGCGTTCCTGCGCGTCGTGGGGCATTCGATCAATGAGGACTGAGCACGGCTTCGGGCGTCTCGGCCCGCTCAACTTCCGGGGGGCCGGCGCGTTCTTTGCGACCGAACTCAGGGTGCAGCTCCACGAGGGGATCGCCATCGTCACCTCGGTGATCGTGCAGGTCGTCCTTCTCGTGTTCGTGCGCATCCTCGCGCCGCAACTCTGGGCGGTCGCCATCCTGGGCGCCATCGTGTTCTCGTTCTTCACGCTCGGCCAGCGCGTTCTCAATGAGGCGGCGTACATTCGCGTCGACCACCGTCTGAATCAGCTCTACCTCGCCTCCCCCCTTACGCCGGACAGCTACTTCCTCGGCATGTCGGCAGGCGTGCTCGTTGCCTACCTTCCCCCCATCGCCGCCCTCATGGCGGTGGCCCTCGTGACGGTCCCCTTCACGCTCCTCACCGCGCTCGTGCTCCCGGTCGCGGTGCTGGCGGTGTGGCTCTTCTCCTCCTCGATCGGCTACGCGATGTCGACGCAGTTTCGCGACATGCGGGCCATCTGGTCGTACTCGAGCCTTCTCTACAGCTTCTTCGGCGTGCTCCCGCCGGTCTTCTATCCGGTCGGCCTCGTCCCGACGGCCGCCCGTCCTCTGGTCCTCCTTCTTCCCCCCAGCGCGGCCTCCGCTCTCCTCCAGTGGACGCTGGACCCCGCCGCCCTCTCCCCAGGGGAGGTCGTGCTCGCGGCGGGTTCGCTCGCCGCCGAGGCGGTCGGGTCCTTCCTGTTCGCGATCTACTGGGCCCGTCGCACCGTTCAGGAGGACTGATGGTTGTCACCCCCACTCCCGAGCGCGTGGTCTACTCCCAGGGACGGGTGCTCCCGGCGTTCGCGATCATCGGCTGGCGGTGGATCAGCCGAAACCCCGCTTCGGCGGTGGCGCCCATCCTGACGCCGTTCATCTTCCTCTACTTCCTCCACATCATTTCGCCGGCGAGCTACTTCCCGCTCGAGGTGGTCGGCGCGATGATGTTCACGACCCAGAACATCGGGAACTGGGTCTTGGGAGACTCCGCGAACTGGCGGATCGAGCACGCGCTCCAGGACCTCTTTGTCGCCTCCCCGCTGGGCAAGGTCCGCTACCTGTTCGGGATCGCCTTTTCCAACCTCATTCCGGCGGCCCCGGCGCTGCTCGTCCTCGGGGGGATCCTCTACGTGACGCTCCCGGCCCCGGGCCCGTGGTACGCCTGGCTCGTCCTCGGGGTCGCGATCACCGTCCTCTGGGTGCTCTTCTCGGCGATCGGGATCGCCATCTCGAGCCGCGTCACGAGCCAGCGGGAGATCTGGCCCGTCGGGAACCTGACGTTCACGTTCCTCGGCATGCTCTCGCCGCTCTACTACCCGCTCTCGACGCTGCCGCCCCTCTGGCAGGATGTGGCGCGATTCCTGCCCGCCACCTACGCCGTCCTGCTCGCGCAGGGGGCGTTCGGACTGGTGGCCGCGAGCCCCGCGCTCCTCCTCGAGGAGGGCGCGTTGCTCCTCCTGTCCGCGGTGGTCGGAACGGTCGTGGCGCTCCGGCTCTACCGGTGGCAGGGCGCCTGAATTGCGCGACCGCGGACCCATTACCTTCAAGTCATGAGGCGGCATGGAACCCTCGGTGCGACGGTCCAGTTCGGTCCCACGAGGAGTTCCCATCCCGCCGAACGGCGGGAAGGTCGGCGGGGGCCGGTCGTCGTGCGGTGGTCGCCTAGGGGTTCTCTGAGGTAAAGAGTTCATGGGAAACAACGAGTTCGACGAGATCCTCTCCGCCCTCGACCGCGAGTCGGCGCGCATCCGCGTGCGCGTCGAACCGCGGCGCTACAACAAGCCCGCGACCGTGATCTCGGGGTTTCCCCCGGGGGTCGACCTCGCGGAGACGACGCGCTCCCTCAAGAACCGGCTCGCCACCGGCGGCTCCGTCGTGGACGGGGAGGTCTATCTCCAGGGCGACCACCGCTCCCGCATCCGCGACGAGCTCCAGAAGCTCGGCTTCGACCCCGAAACGGTCGAAGTGTCGAACGCCCAGCTTCCGAAGCGTGGACGCCACTAGCGGCAGAGAAGCCCTCGGGCGCAGATTCGGCGCTCGGCGTCCGCCCTTTGCCTCGGTTCGACCCGCCGGGTGAGCCTATATTTCCCCGGGGGGTGGAAGCGGCCGAGGCGCCATGACGCACTACGCCCACCCCGAGGTCCTCGTCGACACCGAGTGGCTGGCCAAGCACCTGAGCGACCCGGCCGTCCGCATCGTGGAGGTCGACTACGACCCGGCCGCCAACTACGAGATGGGGCACGTTCCCGGCGCGGTCCTGTTCGATTGGAAGAAGGACATCAACGACCCCGTGGCGAGGGACCTCGTCTCGCGGGAGGGGCTGACGAACCTCTTCCATCGCAGTGGGATCAATCCCGAGACCGTCCTCGTGCTCTACGGGGATTTCAACAACTGGTTCGCCGCGTTCGCCTTCTGGGTCCTGAAGTACTACGGGGTCCACGACGTCCGGATCCTGAACGGCGGTCGGAAGAAGTGGATCACGGAGGACCGACCGCTCACGAAGGACGTCCCCCGCGTCGTCCCGGGCTCGCTCCAGGCGAAGGGCCCGGACGAGCGGCTGCGGGCCTACTTGGAGGATGTCCGCTCGGCGCTCACGGCGGTGAAGGCGGGGAAGATGAGCCTCGTCGATGTGCGGGGGCCGAAGGAGTTCACGGGGGAGGTCACGGCGCCCGCCGAGTACCCGAACGAGCACGCCCAGCGTGGGGGCCACATCCCCGGAGCGGTCAACGTCCCCTGGGCCCAGGCGGTCAATGACGACGGGACGTTCAAGAACCGGGAAGAGCTCGCGGCGCTCTACAAGGCCAAGGGCGTGACGGCGGAGCGGCCCATCATCACCTACTGCCGGATCGGCGAGCGGTCGAGCCACACGTGGTTCGTCCTCCGCTACCTTCTCGGATTCGAGAACGTCCGGAACTACGACGGATCCTGGACCGAGTGGGGCAATCTCATCCGGACCCCCATCGAAAAGCCGTAGGCTACGGGCGCCGCGGTCGCGGCTCGGCCTCCCGGCGGACCAGAAATCGGTGGAGGGGACCGTCGACCTGGTGGGCCAGCACCGGGTGGCCCGTGCGGTCGGACCAGCGGACCATCTCGATTGGGCTCGTCGGGTCGTCGGTGACGAGAAGGACGACCTCCCCCGGGGCCCGGCGCGCGACCTCCTCCGAGAGCCGGGCCAGGACCGCCGCGCACTCCGAGCCGATCTCGTAGAGCTCCACGTCCGGCGCCGCGGGGAGACAGTGGATCTTTCGCTCGCGGATGCGTTGCGCGAGCCGGTCGCGGACCTGGTCCGCCGGCTCGAGAAGCCGTTCCACATCCGGGGGGTGGGCCAGCTGGATGCGGGCGACCCATCCCTCGGCGAACGGCGCGTCGTTCAGGAGCTTCGGACGCGCCTTCAGCGCCTCGTTCCGCTCGACGACCGTCCCGTCAACGGGAAGGCGAATGGCGCCCGTGAACCGGATGCTTTCCACGGTCGCGACGCTTCGCCCCCGGGCGAGCGGCCCGTCGACGGGCCGGAACTCGATGGACTGGAACCGGCCCGCGAAAGCCGCGAGGGCCCCCGTGATCCCGATGGTGGCCCGGCCTTCGGCCTCAACCTTGAGCCAAATGTCGTTCTCGAGGTCGTAGCGCCGGTCCTCGGGAAGATGGCAGCCTTCGACCTCCATGACTCGCCATGGGCGCGGGGTCCATTACCGATTCGGTGGCCGGTCTCCGGCACCTTTTTGGACCGACCGGGTTACCCGGCCCCGTGACGGCCCCGGCGGGACGGAGCGAGGAGGGACCCCGTCTCAATCGCTGCCGATGCGGCCACTACCCGGTCTCCCATATGCGGGTGGCGGCCCTCGGTGCCGCGGGAAGCGGCAGCTACCGGCTCGAGCCGACCGCGCCGTGCGCGCTCTGCGGCCCGACCGCCTGTCCACGGTTTCATCCCCTGGGACCCCCCGAAACCTCCCCCTAAAAGGTAGATGAGCGGTGGTGGGCTCGTTCGAGCGTGCTCGCGCGGCACGGACGCGCCGGTCGGTGGGTCGTCGCCGGGATTACCGTCGTCCTCCTGCTCAGCCCCTCGCTCCTCGGGGTAGGGGGCGCTTTTCGGCGGACCGCCGGTCCGGACCCGGTGTCCCCGGCGAGCTTGAGTTCGCTCGGCGACGTGACGGAACCCCGGCGCCTTCCCTCGGCGGCGAACGTTCTCGGCCCGATCGCTGCGCTCGCGCCCGCCTCGACGGGCGGCCAAGGCCGCCTTATCGTCAACTCCTCCGACCCCGCCGTCGTCCCGAACACGGGACTCCGCACGAACATCACGAACTACTTCGCCCTCCCGTTCCCCGCGAACTCGGCCTTCCAGGTCTCTGCCGAGGAAACCATCGGAAACTACGTCGCCGTCTTCGGGATCTTCCAGAACGACCAGTTCTACCCGGTGCCGTTCTTCAGCGTCTTCTCGAACGTGAGCGATGCCACGGTGCACCTCGCCTACTGGAGCAACCTCACTCTGGTCGGGGGCCAGAGCTACGACTTCGAGCTCACGCTCGAGAGCGGGACCGTCTGGGCCCTCCGCATGAACGGCGTCCTCTTCGGGCTTAACGCGAGCCTTGCGACCTTCGACTTCCAGACGAACGCGTCGACCTGGGCCGAGGGGTTGAGCTTCTCCGAGGTGGCCCTCTACGCGAATACCCTCACGACCCCCGGCATCCTCGACATCCCCCTCGCCTTCGCGGTCCAGCGGCCGGGCGGGTGGTACCTTCCCGAGGCGGCCAAGAGCTACATGGTGACGACCCAGGAGGGGTGGGGGGCCGTGGGCCGGATCCAGAACGGCTCCCTCGCCCCCGGCGAGCTCGTGAGCGGGCTCGCGATCACCCCGCTTCCCAATGGCACGTCGCTCTGGACGGGCGGACCCGTTCCCGTGAGCGTGCGCCTCGGGCTCGCGGCGCCCTCGATCCGGGGGACCACGATCGTCGAAGCGACCGCGTCCGTGTACACTTCGGGGGGGTTTCCCCTCTCCGGCGTGGCCCTTGACTTCGGGGACGGGGCGAATTCCACCTTCAGTCCGCCTTACGGCGCCACGGACGCGACCGGATTCCTCTCAACGTTCCTCGGCGCACCGAACGTCTCCGCCTCGAGGAACGACCAGGTTACGGCAACGGTGACGCTGTTCGGCTACGTCGGGGCCGCCGCCGCCGGGCTGACGATCATTCCCCCCACCCAGCTCTTCCTCAACCTCTCTCCGGGAGTCCTCGAAGCTGCCGCCGGTAGTTCGCTCACCGTGACCGTCACCGCCGTCGATGGATCAGGGGCGCCCGGCGCCGGGGTGCTCCTCTTAGCCTCCGTCCTCGCGGGACACGCGAGCGTAACGCCGTACACGACCACGGATGCGGCGGGTCGGGCGACCCTCGTCTTCACCGCTCCGACGAACGCGGAGGTCGTCCCCCTCACGGTCTTCGTCGGGGCCCCCGGTTACTGGGGCCACCGCAACGTCAACGTGACCGTCCGGGCGCTGCCGCCCACGCTGTTCGCGATCCTCGAGCCGTATGTGGTCGGAGCCGGCCTGGCGCTCCTCGCGGTAGGGATCGCCTGGGCGATACGGTCCCGTCGCCGCAAGCTCCCGCCGCTCCCGATCCCCAAGCTGGGTCTACCCGTCGACGAGGGGGCCCTTCCCGGGGAGGACGAGTCCGTCAGCCGTACGCCGCCTTGAGCGTGTGGTCCTTCATCCGGTGGAGCGCATCGTCCCAGAGGTGGAAGTGCCACGACCGCGCTTCCTCCCACGCCTCTCCGTTCTTCCACCCGGAATGCTCGAGGGTCACGTCGATCCCCTCGGGGGACTCCTGCAGCCGCACGTACACCTGGGTCCGGTCGGAGCCGTTCATGAGCGACTCGAAGGGCGGAGGACCCTGCCAGGAGAATCCGATGTCGAGCTCGGGAGTGAAGTGCGTCACGACCCCGTGGCTCGTGAAGGGCGTCGCCCCCGCGAAGGTGAGCTCGTAGCGACCGCCGACCTTCGGTTCGATGACCGCCTTCGCGTCCAGCCAGGCTTCCACCTGGGCGGGGTCGGTGAACGCCGCCAGGATCATCGATTGCGGGAGCGGGACCGTGACCTGGATCAGGATCGGGTCGAGGTCCTCGAGCACGGTCGGGCGAGGTCCGGGGGCCGACTAAAGGGTTTGCGGCTCCGCGCCGGGCCGCCCGCCGTTCAGATGTACTGCGCGTCGGTGTAGCAGTAGTAGCGGCTGTACTGCGGGACCCAGGTGGCGGGCCGTCCACAGCGGGGGCAGACCGGCGCCTGCGCCGCCGCGGGGGCGGCGGCCGGGGCGGCCGCCATCGGGGGCGCGCCGCCGGCAGGGGCCTGGTACGGTTGGGCGGGAGGCTGGGCCGCGTAGCCGGGGGCCGGCGCTCCGTAGCCGGGCATCGGCTGGCCGGGCATGTAGCCCGGGGCGTAGCCCTGGGGCTGGCGGGACTCGTTGACGGCGTCGCCGAGCTTGATGTAGCCGATGAGGTAGAAGATCCCCGGGAGCACCCCTCCGAAGATCAATTCGATGATGGCGAGGATGAGGGTCGGCGTGCGCGCGCCTTCGTAGTCGCCGTTCCGCACGCGCTTGTAGCACCACTCGTACCCGACGTAGAGGAAGAAGAGGGGAATGATGCCGAACAGGACGAGGAAGATGAGGGGGACGATGAGGAAGGTGAACCCGAGCCCGACCGCCGACGCGGCGAGGATGCCGACCAGGCCGACCCCGAAGAGGAAGACGGCGGCGAAGATGATCTGGAAGATGAGCCCGATCAGGAGCATCGTCTGAGCGGTTCCGGCGGACGGCGGTCTGTAGGCCATTCCGGGCGCTTGCACGAGGGGTCCGACCTCTCAACTGGTAGTTAGACCCTTCGGCGCGCTCGCCGGGCACCTAGCTAATGGGTCCCCGTGCCTCGACGCCGGCGTCGAACGGAGATGGACCCGGTCGTGGACTCCTCAGCGCGACTGCCGCGTCTCCGTGAGTTCTGGGAGGCGGCCCAACTGCCCCCGGAGACCCGACCGTATCTCGAGTTCCAGGCGCGTCGCTATGGAGCGATCGTGGAGGCCCTGCGGCCCTACGGGCCGTACGACGGCCGTACAGTCCTCGACCTGGGAGCGGGAGTCGGAAGCCTTGACATCGTGCTCCGCGCCGAGCTGGGTGGGACGTACGACCTCGCCGAGTTCTTGCCCCCGTCGCCCGTCCACCGTGCGGCCCTCGCCGCCCGCGGGGTGCGGGAGCACTACCCTATCGACCTCACCCGGGATGAACCGCTCCGTGGGCTGCCGGCCGAATACGACCTTCTTCTCTTCGTGGAGGTCTTGGAGCACCTTCTCGTCAATCCCCTCCTCCTGTTCCGGGAGTTCTGGGCCCACTTGAAGCCCGGGGGCCTCCTCTTCATCACCACGCCCAACCAGGCGCGGCTGCGCAACCGCATCCGGCTCCTCCTGGGTCGGTCGATCAAAGAAATCGGACGGTATCCCCTCGAGCGGGGCCAGACCTTCGGACATGTGATCGAGTACGGACGACGGGAACTGGACGAACTTCTCGCCGTGGAGGGCTTCTTCCCGGTGAGCCACCGCATTGTCCAGCAGAACCCCTCCGCAGGCCCCTCCCGGGCCCAGCGGATGGGCGTCCGCCTCCTAAACTCGAGACTTGCCCGGCGCTGGGAACTGGGCGACGACATTCTGGGACTGTATCGTAAGGGAGACCGCCCCCCGTGGCGGGCGCGCGAAGCGTCGGGCCGGGTCTAAGCGCGCGACTCCGCCCCCGGCTCCATAAGGTTCCCCACCCGCAGGGCGTCGATCACGAGGTGCAGCGGGATCTGGTCGAGCCACTCCTTCGAAGTACGGCGCCCGACAAACTCCGCGGTGGGGGCGGGCTCCCCCAAATCGACGATGACGAAGCCGCTCCGCCGAAGTTCGTGGGCATACCAGCTCAGCGGCCGGTGGTACCCCGTGGTCCGTCGGGTCGGTCCTCCCTCGCTCGGCCACTCGAAGACGGCCGAGTGCGGGCGGCGGTAGTCGGTCACCTTTCGGAAGATCGTCGGACCGGCGTTGGAAGTCTCAACGTCCCATGCGCTTCGCGTATCGACATCGAAGCAGGGATGACTGAGCGTCGCGACGAAACGACCGTCCGGGCGGAGCACCCGGCCCACTTCAGCGATCGCCCCCGCCGCGTCCTCGATGTCCATGAGGGACATGTTGGCGACGGCGACGTCAAAAGCACCGGTAGAAAGCGTCGGCATTGAGGCGGCGTCCCCCAACTGGTAGAGTATCCCGAGTGGCTCCGCCCGCTCCCGTTCCTGCGCCCGGTCTAGGAGCTCCCGGTTCGCGTCGATGCCTGTCACCTTCCCGCCGGCCCGAGCGAGCCGGCGCGCGAGGTAACCGTTGCCGCATCCCACATCGAGGATCCGGGTGCCCTGGGGAAGTTCGCCGAGCTGGTCGAAAAGGCCGGGGTCGATCAGGGTCCGATGCCAGAGGTCCCCCGTGTCGCCCTGCTTCTCGTCGTACCAGGCGCCAAACCCGACTCCGTCGCCGGACATCGTCCTCCCCCTCCGAACCCGCACGGCTCTTCAGATGTTGGGCCTGGGTCGCCCACGCTCCCTCCTAGGGGGGAACCCGTCGCAGGGTCCTCGGAGCCCCGGGGCTCCGGCGGCGGAGAGCGCTTCTCACCCTCCTCAGACGGTTCCGGGTCTGGTGCCTCCGAGAGGCGCCTCGAGTTGCGCGGCGGGGTCCGAGTGGACTGGTCGGGATTTGAACCCGAGGCCTCCGGTTTGCAAAACCGGCGATCTTCCAGGCTGATCTACCAGCCCACGACAGGACGACGGGGCCCCGGGTCTTAGGAGTTTGGGCGGTGGGACTAGACGGAGGGCGAGGAGACCGCCTTCCAGACCCGGTCCAGCTTCGGAACGGTCGAGAATCGGCCCAACTCTTCCGGGTCTATCCATCGATACTCGGTGTGCTCCCAATCGAGGCGGACGTCGGTGCTGCGGGTGCGAAATCGGAACGGGGCCGCGGCGTAGATCCGGTCCTCGTCGCGGGCGTACACGGTCCGTCCCCGGGCCACGAGGTCGAGGTCGGCGGAGGGGATCTGCGTCTCCTCGAGGATCTCCCGGCGGGCCTGCGCTTCCTCCGTAGGGTCCTCGAGGAAGCCGGAGACGCCCGCCCACCGGCCCCGGAAGCTCCCCACCTGGTCGGACCGGCGAAGCAGGAGCAGCTTACCGTCCCCTCGTTCGATGAGGCTCGTCACGACGCGAATCTCTCGGACGGTCTCCAAACCCACGCGACCCAGGTCGCCGTCGACGTCGAGAGCCTCCCCCTCCCTGAAAAGGTCCGGGTCGAGACCGCTCACGACGGGGGAGTCCGGCAGGTCGGTCTGCGCGTGGAGCTCCTCCCCGACCACGAAACCCGCCCAAGAAGCGGTCCCAGCCCCGAGGACGGTCGTGGGAAGCTGGGCGCAGCAGAGAATGTGCCCGGAACGGCCTGCTTCAGGTCCGGCAGAGGGCGGTCCCGCTGCCGAAGGTGCAACCGGAGGGGCAGCGCCAATGACCGCCCGGCCCCGGGCCCGTCCCGCGCGGAACGGGAGTCCCTGAAGCTGCATTCGGAAAGGGTCCCACAGAAGCGGCCGGGACCAAAGCCCGGAAGCCCCTTTAACGTCCCGTCGGGTGCACGCCCTCGTGCAGTTGAGCGCCTTCACGGTCGTGGACGGCGCTTCGACTCCGGGGGGGGCGGCCACGCGCGACCGCTACCAGGAGGTCTTCGACCTCGCCGACGCCGCGGAAGAGGGCCAGCTCAACGCGCTGTGGATCGCGGAGCACCACTTTCACGACGGGGGACTCTGCCCAGCGCCTCCGGTGCTCCTCGCGGCCTGCGCCGCGCGGACGCGCCGGATCCGCCTGGGGGTCCTCGTCAGCGTGCTTCCCTTTCACAACCCGATCGAGGTCGCGGAGGAGTACGCCATGGTCGACCAGGTGAGCGCCGGGAGGCTCAATCTGGGACTGGGGAGTGGATATCTGGCGACGGAGCTCGGGGGCTTCGGGGTCGACCCGGCGACCAAGCGCGAGCGGTTCGACCGGGCCTACGAGGTCGTGCTGCGAGCGTTGCAGGGTGAACCGGTCGCTTGGGGAGGGGCGGAGGTACGGCTCAACGTCCGGCCGTTCCAGGCCCCATACCCGCCCGTCTGGGTCGCCGTTCAGCGGCGCGAGGCGATTCCCTTCGTTGGGCGTCGCGGGGTGTCGATCGCGCTCGTACCGTACGCGACGTTGTCCGGCCCCGAGGAGCTGACGCAGGAGTTGGCGGAATACCGGGCGGCCTTGCCGGGGGGCACGCGGGGACACGCCTCCGTGGCCCTCCACCTGTACGCGGGCGACCACCCCGAGCGGGCGCGCGCCGCCCTCCAGCGCTACCTCGATTCGCGGCTCGCCCACCAGAGCACCTTCTTCGCGCAGAAGAGCGCCGCCCATCCCGAGGCGGTGACGGTCGAGGCCATCGAGCGCCAGGGGTTTGCCTTGTTCGGGTCGGCGGAGGAAGTCGCCGAGGCCCTCCACCGGTTTTCCGACCGGGGCGTGGATGAGGTACTGGGCATGTTCGACTTTGGGGCCCTCCACCCGCGCGACGTCCGGGGGTCCGTGTTGTCGTTGGGTCCGCGAATGAGCCCCTGACCCGAGGACAACCCGGGGGGTTCCCGGGATTCTCGGAAAAGGAAGAGAGGAAGGGGTTGGTCCGCGACGGTTCGCCGCCTACGAGGGAGGGGACCCGGGCATGGGCGGAGGGCTCGAAGAGCTGCCCCCGCCGCCAGCGCTTCCCGACTCCTTCCAGTTCGGCGAGCTCGCGCCCGAACTGCCAGAGCTCGAGGTGGCGGAGTACGGCTTCATGCCCGAGGACTTCCCGCCCGACCGCCCGCCGCGCCGGGCCCAGATGAACCCGACGAGCCCGAGGAGCAGGATCAGCACGAGCAGGATGACCCAGCCGACCGTCACACCGCTCCCCGCGCCGAGCTCGTAGCTGAGCACGGAGGGGTTGGCCTGGACGTTCGCGCTCACTACGGTCGCCGCGCCGCACGACCCGCCGCACACCGCCGAGGTCACCACGACGTAGAACGACTGGGACCCCGAGGGCATGCTGGAGGGGATGGTGTAGCTGACCGTGCCGGAGGAGGCCGTCGCCGTCTGCGCGAGCGACCCGTAGCTCGACCCGTACCACCCGGACGATCCCGGGTAGACCAGGATGGTGAACGTCTTCGGCAGGATGGCCGTGCCGACCGTCACCAGGTTGTAGCTCACGTCGATCGCCTGGCCGGGCTGGTAGCTCCCGTCCACGTAGTTCGACTTGGTCGAGATCCCCGCGTAGAGGATGTAGCCGGATCCCTGGTACACTGATACCGAGGCGGCGCCGACGATCCCGAGGGTGTTCGACTCGGCCGCCACGCTCACCGTGACGTAGCTGGGCGCGCCCAGCTTCGGGATGGTGAACTGGATCTGGTTCCCCGTAAGGATCCCCGAGGCGATCTGGGCCCCCGAGCTTTCGACCACGCTCTGGTACAGGGTGGTGGAGGCGAAGACCGACCCCTCGGTCGCCACCGCCACCGTGACGGTGTCGCCGGGGAGATAGTAGGCCTCGTTCGGGTTCAGGAGGATGGTGGGGGCCGTGACGTGCGCGGTGGAGAATCCCTGCACGGTCGCCGAGGCGTTGTAGGCGCTCACGTAGGCGATGATGAAGCCGCCGTAGTTCACCGGGATGGCGAAGGTGACCTGGCCCTGCGACTGGGTCGAGTTGATCGTGCCCCAGCCGAGGAGGGCCCCGCCGGTCTGGTCGATGACCGACCACTGCCCGACGGTCCAGCCGGCGGTGGCGCTCGCGTTGACCCCGCCGAGCTGCCAGTTGATGGTGGCGGTGTCGCCGCCGTAGTACTGGAGGCTATCGAACTGCACCTGGACCTGCGGCGTCACCGCGGCCGCCGTCGAGACGGTGAAGAAGACATGGGTCGACACCGTCGAGAGCGACGGATTCAGGGGGTCCGCGGCGGTCACCGTGATCTCATCCACCTGCTTCGTCGAGAAGATCGACGAGGAAGCGAGGAAGACGAACGCCGCGCCGCCGGTCGCGTTGGTCGTGAGGTTGCCGGGAACGCCCGGGGGAGTCGCGGGTAGCGCTCCGCTCGCGAACGACTCGGTGAGCCGGATCCCCGCCGCCGGCGCGTTCGAGAAGACGCCCACGATCTGCTCTTGGACGCTCACGTAGACGGTCGCGCCGTCCGTGAACGCGGTCGTGTGGCAGCCGCTCGGGCAGGTTCCCACCTGGACGATGGGCGCGCTCATGTTGCCGACCTGAGCGTAGTTGAAGCCCGTCTCGCTGTTCGCGTACGTCGTGTTCGCGAAGAGGTAGAAGTCGATCTCGCCCGCGGTGTTCGCCGTCAGCGGGACCGTGAAGTTGAGCGTGCCCTGGGCGGCGGCCGCGAAGGAGAACGGCGAGCCGGGTAGATTGCTCCAGGTGGCGCTCGCGGTGTAGAACTGCGCGAAGACCTTGACCGAGGCCCAGGAGTAGGGGGCCTGGTTCGCGGTCCGCACGACCTGGTAGACCGCCTCACCGGGGTGGCCGGGGAGGTACGAGGGCTCGGTCGTGGTGATGCGGGCGCTGTAGGTGTGCACGAAGAAGGTCGTGTTGAAGACGCCCCCGGCGGTCCCGGTGATGGTGAGGGTCCAGTTCCCGCCGTAGGTGAGGTTGAGCGGGAGCAGGTAGGCGACGCCGTTCTGCCAGCTGTAGTTGGAGCCGGTCGCCGAGAAGCTGGCTACGTAGCTGAACGCCGGGCTGGCCACGTGGTCGCGGGTGGCGTTCGTATCGGTAATGGTGATCGTGGCGGAGGCGTCGCTCGGGTCGTGGGCACTGAAATAGACCACGCCGAAGCTGTAGCCGACGGTGAAGCTCGTCCGGGTCGTCCCGAACTGGTTCGTGGCCGTGATCGAATCGGTGGCAAGCGGGTGGGGGGCGGCACGCACTGCCGGGGCCGCGTGAACAGGGGCCGCGATCGCGACAACGCCGGAAAGGACGAGGGCCAGCAGTACGGCTACCGATAGGACTCCATGGGCGCGCATCCCTTGATTCTCGGAGGGACTCCTATATAATCCAACCGACCGACTCGCTCGGGCTCCCCCGAGGCTCGGAAGGGCCACCGAGGCCGTCGGAGCCCTTCATGTAGCGAGGGCGACTGGACGCCGTCGGGGGTATGGCCGAAGCGCATCGCCCGGGACCGAAGCCGAAACGGCTCTACCTTCGGATCATCCGTTTTGGCGATCCCGAACGCGAGGACCTCCCGCCGCCCCGCGCCGTTCGAGCGTTCGTGGAGGAGCTCGACCGCGTCGGACGGCTCGTGGCGCGGGGACCGCTCACCGACCCCCCGGGAGACTTCGTCATCCTGAGGGCGGTGGACCTTCCCGAAGCCACCCGGGTGCTGCGGACGGACCCGTTCCGCCCCCTGACCGAAGCGACGTACGAGGTCCTGGCGTGGAATCCGGAATCGGTGGGCGCCGGGCTCAATCTGGAGCCTCCCCCGGCCCGTGGCTCCGGTCGCCTCACGCAGCTTCAGCGCATCTCCGTCGTCGTGCGGGACCAGGAGACCGCCCTTCGATGGTACCGGGACGTCCTCGGGCTCACGGTCCGGTCGAGGGACAAGGAGACCGGCTACGTCGAGCTCTCGCTCGGGCCCGGCGCGGTCGCGGTCTCGTTGGTCGCTCCCCGCCCGGAGTGGGGAGAGCCGTACTATTCGGAGGGGCGAGCGCGGCTGGGCGCGCGGACCGGGATCGCGTTCGAGACCGACAGCGTCTCCGCCCTCGAGCTCCGGTTGAGGAACGCTGGCTCCACCGTGACCCAACCCCCCCAGGCCGAGCCGTGGGGGGGCGTGACGATCCGATTCACCGACCCCGACGGGAACGAGTTCCTGGCGTTCTCCAAGTCGACGATCTCCCCGGGTCCCCCGTCGCCCGCCCGGGCGCGGCCCGGAAAGGCCCTTTAACCGATCGACCTTCCCCCGCCGGGGGACCCATGGGAGAGATCCTACCCGGTGTGCACCTGGTCGACACGATCGAAGCGGAGTCCACGCACGTCTTCCTCCTCAAGGACCGGGGGGCGACCTACACCCTCATTGATACCGGGGTCCCCGGCAACGACACCGCGGTTCTCCAGTACCTCGGGCAGCACCACATCGAGCCGACCTCGATCAAGAAGATCCTGTTGACCCATCTCCATCTGGACCACACGGGCAACCTCGCGAAGCTCGCGAAGGCGACGCGCGCCCGCACCTTTGCCCACTGGATCGAGGCGGCGTTCATCGCGAAGCATCCGGCCTACGACGGGCCCGGAATGCCGCCCCGCGAGGGGTTCGCGATCGATGAACCGATCAAGGATGGGGACACCGTCGATGCCGCAGGCGGCCTGATCGCCTACCACACCCCAGGGCATACACCGGGGCACACCGCCTACTACCAGGCCGAGCGGAAGCTCCTCTTCTCGGGGGACCTCTTCTTCTCTACCGAGACTGGGGTCATCCTCACCATCCCCCAATACACCCACCATACTCCGACGGCCATCATCTCCGCTCGCCGCATGGCCCAGCTTTCGGTCGATGCGTTGCTCGTGAATCACGGGGAACCGATCCTGAAGGCCGCCGGGGAGAAGGTCCGGGCGCTGTCGGGTACCCTCTAGTCTAGAGTATACTATGGGCTGAGGGTTTCCTCCGCCCGGGCTCGACCCCCGGCCAGCGTCGCGGGAAGTCTATCGAACCCCTTCGGTGCGTGCAGAGGTCTTTGGGCCGAGCACCGTTCTGCCCCGCCCGTTGGGTAGTGGAAGAGGCCGTAGGCTCGGGAGACGGAAACCGGCCGCCTCGGGGTGAACCCCACCGAAGGCGGAGCCCGCCGCGCGAGTGGGACTGGCCAGATTTGAACTGGCGTCTCGGAGTCCCGAACCCCGAAGGATGGACCAAGCTACCCCACAGTCCCGGCCGGGCGGGCGCGGCGAGCCACCGCCTCGCATTATATGAGCCTAGGGCGCAGCGACGCGCGGGCGGTGGCCGCTGCCGTTTCCTCACCTCTCCTCCCGGGCTATGAGGGCTTTCGTCTACTCCCCGGCGTGAGCCAAGCGCCCGGCCCGCCTCCCATCCCGGGGTTCGACCCCATCGACTCGGTCACCTGGTCCATCCCCGGCCTCAAGGAAGACCCCACGATGTGCCTCCGGTGCCGCTCGGCCCAGCTCCTCTGTGGGAAACCGGTCTGCCCGATCGTCCTCAAGTACCAGGCGTTCGCGCGGACGATGCCGCTCATCGATGGACGGGAGCTCGACGGCTCGTCTCCCCCGGGGGTGTTCGTCGGAAGATTCGGTTACCCCAAGGTGTCGCTTGGTCCTCTCGTGAGCCCGATGCACGGGGACACACTCCTCTACGACACTCCGGAAGAGTGGGTCGGCCGGCCGGTCGCGGACGTCGTCTCCTTCCGAACGATGCTCGTGCGCGGTACGCACCGGCTCCACGTCCTGGACGCGGAGAAGCCGATCCCCATGGTCGACCGGGTCCAGACGCTGGCCCTGGCCGCCGAGAGCGTCGAGGTCGAGGCCCGCTTCCGTCGGGCGCCGCGGGGCCACCTGACCCTCTCCGACGAGATCCCTCCCTACGGGCCGACGGCCCCCATTGAGTCGATGCGTCTCGATGTCCGGCGCGTCGACCAGCACCTGGAGCGGCTTTCAAGCGACACCGACGCGACCGCCCGCGTCGCCGTGGGGGAGCTCTACGGGCGCGGGGTCCGCGTGAGCCGCATCCAGCGGGCGTTCAGCGCGGGGACCCTGGGCCGGCATGGCCGTCGACGGTTCGTCCCCACCCGGTGGTCGATCACGGCGGTGGACGACCTCCTCAGCAAAGAGAACCTCGACCGGATCCGCTACTTCCCCGAGCTTTCGGAGATCCTCCTTTACCGATACACCGCCCTCGACAACCGGTGGTTCCTCGCCTTCCTGCCCGGTAGCTACCGGTACGAGTCGATCGAGGCCTGGTACCCTCGAACCCTCTGGAACCCGAACCCCACGACGATCGCGATGATGGGCGACCACGAGGGGTTCTACGGACGCACGACCTACGCTTCCATCGGGGGGTGCTACTACGCGGCCCGCCTCGCCACAACCGAGGCCCTGCTTCGGCTTCACCGACAAGGGGGGGTCCTCGTCCTGCGGGAGGTACATCCCGGGGAGATCCTCCCCGTGGGGGTGTGGAACGTCCGCGAGCACATCCGCGCCGCCCTGGCCCGGCCGCCCGAGACGGTCCCTGACCTCCCCACTCTGATCGGGCGGGCCCGCGAGACGTTCGACATCCCGCTCGACCGTTGGCTCCAGCAAAGTGCGGTCCTCCACGAGGCGCGCACCCAGCGGCGGCTCGACGAGTGGGTCGACCCGAGCCCCGCCGCAAGCTAGCCCGGGGCGCCGTCCCCCGACGGCCGCCCGCAGGCCGCGCAGAACTTGTCGTCCGGTTCCAAGGCGGCCCCGCACCCCGCGCAGCGGGCCGTACCCCGCAGCGTCCCGCAGTACCGACAGAATCGGTCGTTTGCCCGCAGCGGTTCGCCGCACGAGCGGCAGGTGAGCGGTTCTTCTGAGCCTTCGGGCGCCGGTGCCTTCGTCGCCGCCGTCGCGGGGAGGGTTTCCAACCGGGTTCCGAGCCGTCGACGGGCGCGGAGCGCCAGTCGGAGCGCTTCGGTGAAGTCGGCCTTGTCAAAGGCGGTCGTGGCGAGGGTCTGGATCTCCGTGGCCTCCACGACCGCGGCGTTCGGGCCCGCGTCGGTCGTCGCCCTCGTCAATTCTTCGGCGAGGAGGGACAGCTGGAACCGGGACTCGGCCTTGTTGCGCGGGATCGCGGGTCGCGGAGGGGCCGCCGCGGAGGACTCGACCGGGTCCGCGTCGTCGCCCTCGCTAGCGAGGGTAGCACCTCCGAACCCGCTGAGCGGGGGAGGAGAGGAGGGGCTCGCGGGACCCATCCCGCGGCCCGAGGAGGGGCGTGCGGCGGTGGCCGACTTGTCCCCGAGCGGGAGTCCCTGGTGCATCTTCACGAGCGCCTCGTGGGCGGAGCGGGCGAGCGCGAGCGCGTTGTCGTAGTCGCGCCGGTTCCGTGCCGCCTCGGCCTCGGCGAGGAGCGTGCGGGCCCGCCCCACATCGACCCCCCGTTGCTCGAGGAGGTCCGCCTCCGAGCGCGCGAGGCGAACTTGGTTGAACGACCGGTCTTCGAGGAGCTCCTTCGCGGTGTCGAGTTCGAGGGAGAGCTGCTTTTTCCGAAGGCGGAGCCGGGTGAGCGCGTAGTAGCCCACGACGAGCAGCAGGAGGAGGAACGCGAGGACCGCGAGGACTTCCCACAGGACAGGACCCGTGTCAGCCATGGATCGGTATCGGTCGACCCGCACGGCCGCGGGGCGCTCCGGGCGTATCACTAGGGGGGTGGGGGTATTTAGAGCGGGGGGCCGAAGTGCGGCCCCGTCTCGCCCTCGGAGACGGTCCGCCCCAAGAGGTACGTTGACCGGGCCCCGTCGACGCGGACGTGGGGAGAGGAGCCGAGGGGGGGCGCCCCGGAAAGCACCACGGGCAGATAATTCGGCATCCGGGCGACGCGCGTCTCCCCGCTCCCCTGTTCCACCACCACCGCCCGCCCTTCCCAGCCGATCCATCGCTCGAGCCGGCTCCGCGCAAGGCGCATCCTCAGCTCGGTGAGCGCACGCGAGCGTCGCTTGGCAACCCCGCCGGGGACCGGGCGAAGGCGGGCGGCGGGCGTCATCGGGCGAGCCGAGAACCGGGTCACATTCACGATCTCGGGCCCGACCTCGTTGACCAACGACAGGGTTGCGTCGAAATCCTCGTCGGTCTCTCCAGGGAATCCCGCGATGATGTCGGTCGAGAGAGTGAGGCCGGGGACTGAGGCGCGGGCGGTGCGCACCAGGTCGCGGAACTCCGCCACGGTGTAGCCGCGGCGCATTTCCCGGAGAACCCGGTCCGAGCCGCTCTGGACCGGAAGATGGAGGAACCGGAAGAATCGAGGGTGCTGCAGGGCGTGGAAGTATCGGTCGGCGATCGGCGTAAGGCTCTGCGGGCTCATCATCCCCAGCCGGACCTGAAACTCCCCCGGGATCCTCGCGATCAGATCGAGCAGCACGGGAAGCCCTCCCGAGCCGGGGAGGTCCTCGCCCCAGCACGAGGTATCGAGGGAGGTGAGCCTGACCTCGACCGCGCCCCGGTTGTGGGCCGCCCGGACCCGGGCGAGCACGTCGAGCGGAGCCACGCTCTGCAGCGGCCCGCGGGCGAGCCGACTGAAACAGTACGTACAGTGGCTGGTACATCCCTGCGCTATCACCACCTCCTCCGCCGCCGACCTCAGAACGAGAGGAGGCGGGGTGGTTCCCGACTCCGACGGAGAGGATCCAGACCACCGGTCCAGGAGAGCGGGAAGCTCCGTCTGCTGGCGAATGGGAAGGAAGGCGGTGCGCCCCGGGTCCGGGTCGTCGAAGAGTCCGGTGCGTAGCGGGACGAGGCAGCCGGTCACGATCAGCCGGGGGATACGCTCGCGCAGCGACCGATACCTCCGGACCATCCGGGATTCCGTAGCGCCGATGACCCCGCAGGTCACCAGGACGCCCACGTCGGCCTGGGCCGGGTCGTCGACGATCGGATGACCGGCCGCGTGGACCGCCCTCTCGATGGCGCTCGCTTCGCCCAGGTTCTGCGCGCAGCCGAACGCCTCGACGTAGACCTGCACCGCGCCCTCCGGGTCGCGGGAAGGCGTTAGAAGACCGAGAGCTTGTCGGTGAGGAGCTTCTGCGGGATCGTGTCGATCGACTCGAACCACCGGTTCGCGACCGCCTCCGCTTCTCGCTGCACCTTCGAGAGCTTGACCCCGCTCGCGGGGAGGATCTGGAGGCTCGCGACCTGGGGCTGGTCGACCGGCTTTCCGATCTGGGAGAGGATCTTCACGTGGACCTCCTTGACGTTGCCGCCCGTCTCCTGGACGATGTCCTGGGCGATCTGGATGCCGAGGAGATTGTAGATCTTCCCGACGTGGTTCACGGGGTTCTTCCCCGCCGAGGCCTCGAGGCTCATGGGCCGGCAGGGCGTGATGAGGCCGTTCGCCCGGTTGCCGCGCCCGACGGAGCCATCGTCCCCGGCCTCCATCGAGCAGCCGGTCACGGTGAGGTAGTAGCGGCCGAGCTCGGGGTCGTCCGCGGTGTTGACGTCGATCTGGACCTCGCGCGTCGTCAACTTCGCGGCCTGGTCCGCGAGGCGGTCGTGGATCTCCTCGCAGACGTTCTGGTACTCGTGCGGGTCCTTGACCTCGCAATCGACAAGCGCGGCGGCGACGGTGAGGCGGATCTTGTCGCCGGCCCGATAGCCCATCACTTTCACGTCCTCCCCGAGCGCGGGCAGCTTCTTCTTGAGCTTCAGCGTCAAAAACCGCTCCGATTCGAGGACCAGCCGCTCGGTGTCGGAGTACGGGGCGAACCCGACCCCGAACGAGGTGTCGTTCGAAAGGACCTGCTTCTGTTCAAAGACCCCGCGCAGGTCGACCGAGCCCTGGCCGATCTTGCAGTCGAAGTCGACCTGGCGCTTCGCGTCCAGGTGGGCGCAGATGGAGCCGACGTAGTTCCGGGCGGCGTCGATCGCCACCTGGCGGTACGGGAGCTTCTCGCCATCGACCTCGGTGGTCGCACGACCCACGAGCAGAATGTAGATCGGGTTCGTGACCCGTCCGCCGCCGAACTTCGGCTCGGAGGCCCCGCCGACGACCTCGGTCTCGTCGGTGTTGTGATGAAGGATCCGGCCAAATTCGTCCAAGTACATCCGGCAGAGCGCGCGACTGACGCTCTCGGATACCCCGTCCGCGATCGAATCGGGATGCCCCAGCCCCTTGCGCTCGACGAGCTCGACTTCCTGTTCTTCGATGTGGACCGTGCGGAGCGGCTCGACGACGATGTTCCGGGCCATGGAGGTCACTCGGGTTCGGCGGAACGGGCCACCCCCTTAAGCATTGCCTCGCCCGAGCCCGGCTGGGGCCCCTCTCCTTGCGTCAGGAGAAAGTCGATTTCGCCATGTGCGCACCCGCGGTCGCGAAGCCGAGGTGCCGGTAGTACTCCCGCGTGCCGACCGCGCTCATCACGAAGAGACGGGCCGAGCCGCGCTCCCGGCTCCGCTCGACCGCGCGACGGACGAGCGCACCGCCGAGACCGCGATGCTGATAATCGGTCGCCGCGGTCGCTGCGCCGCCGACGGGGACCTCGCTCCCGAGGACCTTGAGCTCCCGGATCACTGGATCGGTAAGACCCCCGGGCGTCTCCCCGGACGGGAACCGCAGCCGGAGGAATGCGGCGACCGTGTCGGTGCCGCGGTCTTCGAACGCCAGGAACACTTCCGTCCCCCCGTTCGCCCGGTACTCGGTCTCCGTCAACTCGAATTCTTCGAGGCGTGGGGTGGCGCGCCGGCCCGCTTCCCGGCAGCGAAGGCACCGGCACCGCTTTCCCTCCTGCTCGAGGCGTCGGTGCACGAGTTCGCGTAGATTCCCGTGACGGACTCCCGCCGCGATGAGGCGCGCGGGGATGTCGCGCTGGATCCGTTGGACGCGGACCCAGGGGGGGAATCCCGCCTTCGCCTGCGCGAGGAGCGCCACGGCCGTCTCGGTGTCGTATGGCGCGTACCGACCGGCGCGCCAATCCTCATACAATCCCGTCGCCGGAAGTACGAGCGTCGGGTAGAGCTTCACCATGTCCGGTCGAAACACTGGGTCGGCGAAGAGCCGCCGCAGGTCCTCGAGGTCCTTCGTCGGGTCCATGCCGGGAAGGCCGGGCATCATATGGTAACATACCTTGAGCCCGAAATCTCGGGCCGCCCGCGTCGCCTCGAGCACCGCACTAAGGGGGTGCGCCCGGCCCACCCGCTCGAGCACGTCGTCGCGCAGGCACTCCACGCCGATCTCGACGCGGGTCACCCCGCTCGACAGCAGGAACGGAAGGTTCTGGGCATGGAGCCAATCGGGTCGCGTTTCCACCGTGAGGCTGACGAGCCGCCGCGCAGCGGATTCGTTGCGACGATGCGCGTCGTCGAGGCTGGTCGAGGCGGTCCGGTTGAGCCCGTCGAAGATGCCCCGGAAGACCGTTTCCTGGTAGGCGAGCGGGCGCGCCGTAAAGGTGCCGCCCATGACGATCGCCTCCACCTTTGACGTCGAGTGACCGATCGTCTCCAGCGCCTCGAGCCGGTGCTCGGTGATCGCGCGAGCGTCGAAGTGGAACTGGGCGCCGCGGAGCGCGGACGGCTCCTCTCCCGTGTAGCTCTGCGGAGTCCCGAGCTCGACCCCTCCGGGGCAGTAGGTGCAGCGCCCGTGAGGGCATCGGGCGGGGGAGGTCATGACCGCCACGATCGCGACGCCGGACAGCGTTCGGGTCGGTTTTCGAAGGACGCCGGGACCTAACGCGGCCCGTTCCTCGGCGGCCAATCCCCCCACCCACGCCACGTTCGAAAGCACCGGGCCGAGGTGGCCTTCCCTCATCGCCGCGAGCTTTCGTTGATGGAGCTCGGCCGGGCCCGGCGAAGCCGTGGGCACTACGTTGCCAGCCACTGGCGGGTCTCTCCCGTGATCACGTGCCGGGCCCGGGCCAGTTCGGCCACGGTCCGACTACCGGTGAGGAACATGGCCACGCGAAACTCGTAGACGATCTGCTCGAGCTCACGACGGGTCTCCTCATAACCCGCCGCGGCGGCTCGGAGGAGACCCCCGGCGATCCCTGCCGCGGTGGCGCCGAGGACCACGGCGCGGGCCACATCGAGGCCCGAACGGACCCCCCCGCTGGCGATCACCGGAAGCCCCAGCGGGGTCAGCTCCAGCACGGAGACGGGGGAGGGGATTCCCCAGTCCCAGAACGTTCGCCCGAGACGGGCCTCTCGGTCCGCGCCCTGGGCCTTGGCGCGATGATGCTCGACGGCCGCGAAGGAGGTCCCGCCTGTCCCGCTCACGTCGAACGCGCGGACTCCACTGGCCCGCAACCGCTCGCCGACCGCCCGGGAGAGACCGGCCCCCGTCTCCTTCGCCAGGACCGGGAACCTCTGCGCGAGTTCTCCGACCCGTTCGAGACACCCACGGGCCCGTCGATCGCCTTCGGGCTGTACCATCTCCTGGAGGAAGTTGAGGTGGATCGCAAGGGCGTGAGCACCGATGAGGGTCATCGCCGAGCGGACCTCGTCCACCCCGACCACGCGGTCTCCCGGTGCCTGGGCGATGATCTGCGGCGCACCGATGTTCGCGAACTTGAGCGGGACGGCGTGGCGGGCAACACAGGCGTAGCTCTCGGGGTATTGCCCCTTCAGGATCGCTGCCCGTTCGCTGCCGACGCCCATGGCCACGCCGACGTCCGCGGCGGCGTGGGCGAGATTGTCGTTGATCTTCATCGCGTCGGGAAAGCCGCCCGTCATCCCCGTGATGACGAGCGGGGCCGCGAGGCGTTGACCGAGGAGGGTCACGGACGGGTCGACGTCCGCAAAATCGATCTCGGGGAGCGCGTTGTGGAAGAGCTGAACGTCGTTCCAGTACCGATAGCGGCCCTCGACGTCCCCGGCGAGCACCACCTTCACGTGCTCGGCCTTGCGGTGACTCAAATCGAGGCCGCCGGCGTCGGGCGGGCGTGCCTCAACGGGACCCGGCTTTGGACCAGCTCCCATACACTGGCTCGCCTTTCAGCGCCCTCGAAAGCGCCCCATCCGTGAGTCCGCTAATAAGGCCTGCGTCGCAGCCGTTCTCGGCGATGGCGAGCATCGCCTCGACCTTGCCGCGAATGCCTCCCGTCACATCCGGACCTCGAGTCCGCTCGGTCAGCGCCGCGACGAGGTCTCGGGTGACGACCGGGAGGACCGACCGACGTCCCTCGACGGAAGGGTCGCACACGCCTTCCACATCAGACACGAACAAGACTCTCCGCGCCACGAATCGACGGGCCAGCTCGATGGCCAGGGTGTCCCCCGAAAGGATCGAGAATCCCCAACTCGTATCGACGACCACATCCCCGAACGACAACGGCGTGAGCCCCTGAGAAAGCGCGGTCCGAACGGGCCGCTCGTCCAGGCTTTCCAGCCCCCCCCGGTTTTGGGTCGCGAAGGCGGAGGGGGGAACGGACCAGGGTCGCCCCCCGGCCCCCAGAAGGGCATCGAGCACAGCCCCGTGCAGTCGACGGACCTCCGCGCTGACGATGGCGGCCCCGCGGGCTCTCCGGGGGTCGGCGGGTGGGCCGGTCGGGGCCGCATGGAGCCCGAACCGCCGGGCGGCAGGATGCCCGAACGACCCCGCTCCGTGAAGGACGATCACGGGGTGATCGGCGGTCGTGATTTCTTCGGCGAGTCGTCGAAGCACTTTCGGCCGAAGGCGCGGCACCCCTCGTTTCTGGGTGATCACGGAACCCCCCAGCTTGACCAGCGAGGGGCGAAGGGTTGTGGCCGAGCTCGCCTTCACGGTTCCGGCCGCGCGGTGGCCGCCGTCGGCGTTCACAGCGCCTGGTCGGCCCCGGCGCGAGGGCTGAAGAGCATGAGAGCGCCGATCGCGAGCAGGAAGACGCCGACGAAGTCAACCCACGCGAAGCTGAGGATCCACAAGGAGATGGTGAAGATTCCGCCACCGATGAGGAGAGCCGCCAGGACAATGTATGGGATGGAAAAACGGTCACCGGTCCGCACCTGCGCGACGTTGGACGCGACCGAGCTGTTTACCAGCGACGCGGGAGATGTCATCGGCTGCCCGAGAACAGCCCCGGTTCAAAACACTCCGGTTCGACCTTCGATCGAACCGAACCCCCTCGCTGTCCTCCGCCGTGAAGCCCGGCAGGCGAACTCTGACGCTCGGTCAAGAGAGCGGGCGAGCCGTTCTGTAAAGGTATTTAAGAGCGGTCTCGGTGGCTCGCCGCATGGCCTCGGAGCCCGGGTCCGGGCGCGTGAGACTTGGCGTGAAACTGGCGATTGCGACCGCACTCTTCGTGCTCGTGGTCTCCGTCCTCCCACTGGGGTTCGCCAGCGGTAGCTCTGTTCCGAGCGCACCGAACGCCGTGGCCGGGGGCCCCCATCCGGGTGCGGTCCTGCCTCGGTCATCGCCGGTCGCCTCTGCTGCCGCCGGTGACGCACGGTCCTCTTCGGCTCTCCCCCACCCCTCCACTGCAACGGGAACCATTCAGTACTACGGAAACACGAGCGGTTTCGCCGTACCCGCGTACAACAATGAGGGTTGCCAGGTTTACGCCGGGACCACCTACCAGGACAACTACTGCTATCCGCAGGCCGTCGACCCGACGCTGATGACTCTGGGGAACGGGAATGTCGGACTATCCTACCAGTTCGACACGAACGCCTCAGGCTCAACCTGCTCCTCGCGGGCCGCGGACGCCCACACCGAGATTGGATTCTCGATTTCGACGAACAGTGGCGCCTCGTTCGGCTCCCCCGTGGTGATCGCCAACCAGACGTGCGCCTACCTCCAGTCGATTGAGCCCTCTTTCACGACGAGCGGGAATTCCGTTTATGGGGTCTTCGTCGAGGAGAACGACACGGCCACCACTCCGACGTACTACGGGACGTACGGTGCGTCGAGACCGGGGGACGCCTTGGGCTTCTCCGCCTCGTCGAACAATGGCGTGTCCTTCTCCGTGCCCCGGACCCTTGTCACGGGCGGGAACATCACCCACCCTGAGATGACGGCCGTTGGGAAGACGCTCTACGTGGTCTACGAAAACCTCAGCACCTCCGCCACAACCGTCCCCATCGGCGGCCCATTCTGTTATGGGTTCTGTTACCCGGCCGTTCCGCCTGCCGCCATCGAGTATCTCTACTCGACCGATGGCGGGACGACCTGGACGGGCCCGACCGCTCTTCCGGGTCTCAACGCGACCCTCAACGGCTTTTCGATTAACGCCGCGCTGGCCGTGAACGCGACAGGCACCGTTGCGGTTTCGTACTTCACGAACGGCAGTTGCGTGCAGAACACGCTCTATGGCTGCATGGATTGGGGACTCGACCTCGTCCTCCTTACCTCCACCACGAATGGGAGCACTTGGAAGGGTCCCTACACGGTCGCCCCCCAAGTCGGAATCAGCTCGCAGTACTTCGGCTACTTCTACCCCGAGACGGGCTACTGGGTCCCCCAGGACCAGCTCCTGTTTGATGCTGCGGGGACGACCGTGGACATCGCGTTCTCGGGCCTCTACAACAAGTCCTACGCGTCCAACTACATCAACGACTGGTGCTGCGCGGGGATCTTCTTCGCCACGGGTTCGGTTTCCGGTGGCTCATTCTCCATCACTCCGATCTATACCAGCTATGATAGCGCAGCTTACGACGACATGTTCAACCCCTCCATCGGGCTCCACGGCGGTACGCTCTACATCAGCTGGACGTGGAACAACGAGACGTACTGCTACACCGGTTGCGATTACCTCACGGGGACGCTCAATCAGCGTCTCGTGACCAGCACAGACGCGGGGACGACATGGTCGGACCCATTCATCGTAGCGATTGACAAGGGACCGTATTCCGGCTGCACCAGTGCGTGCGCCACGCAACAGACGCCGGGATACCAGTCCTCGATCGGCTTCGCCGGTTCGACGCCGCTGGTCGCTTACTCGTTCCCCGAGGATTCGAGCTACGCCTCGACCTTCTACGGCGGGGTCTCCTACTACAACGTCACGAATCCGACCATCCTCAGCGTGGCCTCGCCCTACACGGGACCGACGGTCGTCCTCAACGTGACTGAGAACAATCTCATTGCGGGAACCACCTGGACCTTCACGGTGCAGGGCCTGACCTACTCCACGACCGGAAAGAGCTTCCTTATCACCAACGTGCCGCAGGGCCAACCGGTGACGGTGAGCCCCAACAACATCGCGGCGGCCTATGGGGAGCAGGTCTCCCCGATGTCCAGCGTCGCGGGAATCGTTAACCTCGCGAAGAACGCCACGGTCTTCTTCAACTACACGCTCCAGTTCCAGCTCTTGTTTTTCGAGATGCCCTTGATCACGCCGTATATGCAGGTCTACTTCGCCTACAACGGGACTCAGGCCTACTTCTACAGTGACTGGTACTGCTACACAGGGGCCTGCAACTCGTTCCGGGAGTGGTGCACCCCCACTTACACGTGCAGCACGGGCACCCCGGAATCCTGGTGGTATCCCGAGGGAGCCGTCATTCACGTCTATCCGTACGCCTATAGCAATGCCCAGAACACGTATTGGAACGGCACCGGTAGCGGCAACTTTACCGGTAGCGGGAGCTCGTTCAACATCACGATGGATGGGGCCATCAACGAAACGGGATGGATCGGAGGCTTCGGCTTGTTCAACGTCACAGTGAATGCGATGGGGTTGCCATCGACCTCGACCTACAGCTTCACTTTCAACGGGAACACCTACTCCGCGCCGGCGACCAGTGCGGTCACCGTCGCCAACGTCGCCAATGGTCCGTACGACGTGTCCGCCATCACGGCGACCTCGTCGACCAGCGGCTGGGAGTACTTCGGGACGCCCACACCGGCCAATCCCGTCATCATCCCCGCGGAGCCGATCATCAACCTCACGTTCGAGTACATCGACGTAGCGGCGGCACCGGGAACGGTCAGCTTTCACGCCGTGGGGCTCACGGCGGGAACCGCGTGGCATTTCTCCTTTAACGGAACCGAGTACAGCTCGGTCACCCCGTGGATCAACGTCACGGCCCACCCCGGAACCTACTCGACGGCGGCCTACCCGGTGGTCTCCGCGAACGGCTCCGCGGGGTACACCCCCAGCGGCGTCCCGGCCTCCTGGTCAGTGACAACCGGCGGCTCGCCGTACGACGTTACCTATGCCCCCGCCTTCCAGACGGTCGTGACCGCGGGGATCGGCGGTACCATCGCGGGCTCGGCGCGTGGAACGCTGTGGGAGGCGAACGGCGCGTCAGTCGCGTTCCATGCGGTCGCGAGCAGCGGGTACGAGTTCGGGGGCTGGACGGGAAAGGGGCTGAATGCGTACTCCGGCTCCGACTCGTGGGCCAACTACACGGTCGCCGGGCCGACCCTGGAGTCGGCCAGCTTCTTCCCGCTGCCCCAGGACCGGTTCAACCTGACCTTCCAGGAGACGGGACTCGCGCCGGGGACCTTGTGGACGGTCTACTTGTCCGGGCAGGGCTACTCGACTACCCAGCCGGTGCTTCAGGTCCACAACCTCTACCCGTGCGGGCCGCTCGGGACGTACAATCTCTCGATCCCCTATGCCTACGTGAACGGTTCGCAGCTCACCCGGTATGCCCCCGGCGGCTACCATGCGACGACCTGCACGATGGGCTCGACGATGGTGCCGGTGACGTTCTCGCCGCAGTACTATCTCAGCCTCGGGGCCACGCCGGGTGGCTTCGCCGAGGCCGAGGTCGGGTCGAACATCTACTCGAACAGCACCTGGGTCCAGAACGGGACCTCCGTGCTCCTGGTCGAGGTCGCTCTGGCCGGCTTCGAATTTCTTGGCTGGAACGGCACCGGTGCGGGCAGCTATACGGGCCCCACCGTGAGCGTTGGCCTCGTGATGGCCAACCCGATGTCGGAGATCGCGGCGTTCGCAAAGCCATACGTCGCCCCTCCGCCCCGATTCTGGGTCGACTTCCATCTCAGCGTGGCGTTCGCCTCGGGCACGGCGTGGATCGTCCGGTTAGAATCGACGGGGTATTCGACCACCGGGACCGACCTCAACATCACGGGCCTGAACGCGACTCCGTCCGCTAGCGTCCTCGTCCTTACGGCCTACAGCCCCGATGGCCTGACCCGCTACTCGCCCCTCGGAGCTCCGACGGGCGTCCCCGTGACGCACAACGTCACGCTCACGCTGTCTTACGCGACGAGCTACTGGGTCAGCGTCACGGCCAACTATGGGGGGGCGGTCGCCAAGCCGACCTCGAACCCGGGAGGTAGTTGGGTGGCCGCGGGTCTTCCGGTCGTCATCAACGCGACGGCCAATGACGGCTACGTCTTCCTCGGGTGGACGGGAACCGGGACCGGGAGCTACACGGGGAGCGTTCCGGAGGAAACTATGACCGTCAAGGGCCCAATCCACGAGGTGGCCTCGTTCGCCCCGGCGGCGCCCGCCGCGACGGTCGTGACCTCCTCCATCTGGTCCGCGCCGTTAACCTGGATCGGGCTCGCCGCCGTCGGGCTCCTGGTGGGTCTCGTCGTCGGACTCTTGGTGGGCCGCCGCGGGGGCGGTGGACCAAGGCCCGCCGTCAGCGACGCACCCTGGTCGGAAGATCCGGGGATGATGGAGTCGCCCCCCGAGCCGTCCGGTGATTCATCCAGTGACGCAGAAGGTGCATGAAAATGTCCGGGAGTAGGAAAGGAGAGAGTCGAATGAACCAGGTTACACCCGAAACGGTGAGCGCCATCGGGTCCCGGCTGCTCCGGCGGGGAGCCTTGGTCATGTCCGTCGCGGCCGTCCTCCTGTTGCTGACCTCCAGCGCCGTCGCGGCCAGTCTCGGCGTCCCCTCCGCGCCGGGGACCGCGCGGGCGCTCGCACCCACGTCCGTTGCGCATTCTTCGACGACCGGGGCCGCCGCTCCGGTCGCTTCGGCGGGAGGGGCCCCAATCTCCTCAAGCTCGTCCGGACTCGGCTCTCCCGTGGGGGCGCAGCCCCATCCCGCCGTCACCGGTCTGCCGTCGAGCGGTCGGGCGACCTTCTTCAACAACACCGTCTTCCCGAGCATTCCCGTGGCTAACCAGTCCTGCGTCAGCGGGACCTACCTCCACCCCTGCTTCAACAGCACGAGCGAGCCCTCCATCAACCTCACGACGAACGGGGTGCTCGCCGTGGCCTACACCGCGTACACGAACATGACGGACTGTCCGCAGTTCTTCGGAAATGGGAATGGGACGACCGAAGTGGCGGTAAGGACCTCGACGGACCTCGGAGCGACGTGGAACGCGCCCGTCTACCTTGACAATCCCGTGTGCACCGGCTACGGCGGAAATTTCTCTTCCGCCGCCCAGCCCAGCATCACCTCGCTCTCGAACGGCACCCTTGTGATGGCGTATGAGGAGTACAATATCTCCTGTGGGAGCTACTGTTACTACCCCTACGTAGCGCCGTACTACTACTACTACTACGAGAAGTACGACCGCATCGTCGCGACGGAGAGCTACGATAACGGAACGACATGGACGACTCCCCAGGTCCTCAGCACGAAGAATGACACCGGGGGCTCGTCCTCCTCCGTCCCGAACTACCCGTCCCTGATGCCGCGGATCGCCGCGTCGGGTAGTTATGTCTACGTCGCCTGGACGAACTACACCTATCCGTTTGTCTGCGACATGCAGGCCGGCGTCAAGCTCGCCGTCTCCTCGAACGGAGGCTCGACGTGGAGCGCACCCACGGTCATCTCCCCGGAGATCGGGACCGGGCAGTACTGCTACACCAAGACGTGGGTCGCGGCCAATCCGGACCTCGTCGTCGTTCCGAACGGGACGTTGTACGTGAGCTATGTCACGCAGATCGCCTACGGCTGCAATTACTTCTGCGAAGGTGCAGGGTCGGTCGTCGTGGCCCGGTCCACGAATCACGGTTCGACGTTCGCCATCGCGACCGTGCAGAGCGGGCTCCAGTTCCTCTACGACTGGTGCTGCGACAATTCGATTTTCCTGCCCACCAATCCCTCCATCGCCTATGGAAACAGCACGAACCAGCTCTTCGTGACCTGGTCGTCCGAGTTCCGGGGGTCCTTCTGCGAGACGTACACCGCGACGAGTTCGTACTGCGGCACGAATCAGGTCCTCACCTTGTGGATCGCCAACTCGTCCGACGGCGGGGTCAGCTGGACCGCGCACCAGATATCGACGCCCGCGATCAATCCAAACAACGGGCCGTACAACCAACTCTACATGCCGTCGATCGCGGTTACCGAGGATGGAACGCTCCACTTGCAGGCCGCGTACGAGAACGACTCGATCTGCGGCGGGACCTACGGGTATTGCGGCGCCGACCAGGAGATCTACATGAACAGCACCGATAACGGGACCACCTGGTCCAACATGGTGCTGGTCTGGGCGAACTTCACCGAGAACTACCCCTACAATCTGCACCCCGGCTGGCCCGGAGAGTACACCAGCATGCAACCGGTCGGGGACTCGATCCTCCTCGCTTGGACCTTCACCACCTGCAACACCGGTTTTTGTGACTGGCAGTTCGGCACGCCTGGCACCACGGGGGTCGTTGTTTCCGAGCTCTACACGGGACCTGGGATCACCATCACGTTCAGCGAGACCGGGCTCAAGAACGGGGTCTCTTGGTCGGCGGAAGTGATGGGGAACTGGCGGGCCACCACGGCTCCGGGGTCGGTCTCCGTCTCGGGGGTTCCACCGGGGCAGTACATCGCGTACTCGGTGCCCTGGGTCAACCAGAGCTGGGGCGTCGCCTACACTCCGAGCTTCACACCGGCATCCCCCGCATCGTTCTCCGCGAACTCTACCGTCCCGGTCACGTTCTCGGAGCTCGTGAAGTTCACCTTCCAGACCACTCCAGCGTTGGGTCCGGATCAGTGGCTGTACGGCTACGCGAACTATGCCCTCTCCCCCGCACCCGGATCGTACTGGGTCACGGTAGGCACCTCAGAATCGATCACCGTGACCCCGCAGGCACCGCTCTACTGCTATCCATGCGCGAACCTGACGTTCAGCTCCTGGACGGGTGCGGGGCCGGGGAACTATACCGGCCTTTCGCCGAACATCACCGTGACCTTGGGCGGGCCGGTCAACGAGACCGCTAACTTCGCGCTCAACGGCTGGTGCTACACCGTCTTTGCATCGGGCAACGTTTGCATGAACAACACGTACTACCCCATGGACTTCGTCGAATCCGGCCTTCCCTCGGGGGTCGATTGGGGCGTGACGGTCATCGAGTCCAACGGGACCACGATGACCAACGACACGTCGTCGAACCTCAACGGGTTCCTCGTACCCGAGACACCCTCGACGTTCTACGTCTGGACCGTTCCTGACCCCACAACGGGGGACTACTGGGTCCCGACCACGGACGTGCAGTCTCCCACCTCTCCGCCGTCGTCGGCGCTCATCCATGTCACCTTCACGAAGGAGTCGGTCTCGCTGGGGAGCTTCTCAACGATTTTCGCCGAACAGGGGCTCCCAAGCGGCACCTCCTGGTCGCTCGAGCTCAACAGCAAGGCGTACGGGATCGAGAACGGCGGCAACTACACCGCCACCCTTTCGGGCGGTGGCTCCTACACGGTGAACGGCTCGGCGGTCTATCTGGAGACTGGCTACGGCTACTACGTCTCCTCCGTCCGAGAGACCAGTTACGTCATGAACTCGACGGCGCAGTCATTGAGCCCCGGCGGGTCGATCTCAGTGAATGGCTCGAGCGTGGTGACGCTGGTCTTCTCCCCGCTGTACCTTCTGACCACCACCGCCTCCACGGGCGGGACCGTCACCCCGGCCACGGGGTGGATCGCTGCGGGAGCGGTCGTCAGCCTGAACGCGACCGCGCTTCCGAACTACCACTTTGTGAGCTGGACGGGCTCCGGCAGCGGGGCGACGACGACGAGCCAATCCGGGACGTACAATCCCACGATCACGCCGAAAGGCCCCGTCACCGAGTTCGCTACGTTCCGGCCCAACCTTCCGCCGACTTGGAACGTCACGATCACCGGCACCGGGCTCCCGTCGGGCACGCCGCTCGTCGTGTCGATCGGGGGGACCGAATACTCTGGGTCAGGGTCGTTCCGGGTCGGAGATATCGTCGACGGGACGTACGCCATAGCCGTGCCGTACGTCTACCTGAACGCGACGGACACGACCCGATTCGTTCCCACGGACGTCACGAGCTCGCTCACGTTCGCCCCCGGGGGCGGCTTGGAGATCACGGCGAACGGGACGCTCACGATCTCGTTCGAGACGCAGTACCTCATCCTCCTCGCGTCGACGCCCGCGGCGGGCGGCACGATCTCGCCGGCCCCGGGCTCGTACTGGACCAACGCCTCCGAGTCGGTCGCCCTCACGGCGAGCTCCGCGTCGGGGTACCGGTTCGTGGGTTGGAACGCCTCGAACTCGAACGGCGTGGTGAGCGCGTCGAGCGCGGTGACGCTCACCGCGCTCGGCCCGGTGGTCGAGACCGCCCAGTTCGGGCTCCGGCCCATCCTGCCGCCGCAGACGTACTGGGTCTCCGTCTCCGAACAGGGCCTCCCCTCGGGGGTGAGCTGGAACCTGTCGTTCGGACCGTACGGCGCGTCGGGGAGCACCGGCACGCTCACGGTCAACAACCTCAACGGCAGCTACCTCGTCCAGGTCCCGGTTGTCTACGTGGCGGCCGGCGAGCGGTTCGTATCGAACGTGACGAACGTCTCGGTCCAGGTCACCTCGAACTCGACGACGCTCCTCTCGGTGGCCTTTAGCGAGGAGTACCTCGTGAGCGTGAGCGCCTCCGCCGGAGGCGACGTGACTCCGTCCTCGACTTGGGCGGCGGCCGGCGGCTCGGTCCCCCTCACCGCGACCCCCGCCACCGGCTACATGTTCGCGAACTGGAGCGGGAGCGGGGCTGGGTCCTACAGCGGGACGGTGGCCTCCTCGACTGTGACGGCCAACGGTCCCATCACGGAGACGGCGACGTTCGTCCCGATCTACAAGACGTCGACCCAGACGCAGACTACGAACGCAGGGATGCCGCTCGCGCTGGGACTGCTGGTCGGGCTGCTCGTGGTCGGGCTCGTGGTCGGTCTCCTCGTGGGACGGATGCGCCGCCGCCGCACCGGCGGAACGACCGTACCCCCGCCCGAGACGAGCTACGCCGAGCCGGCTCCCCCGAGCGAGGAGAGCCCTCCGTCGTAGGACGACGAAGGGTACGGGCCCGCCTCCAACCCTTTCCTTCCTTCTATTTCCCCTGCACCCGCAGCACGGCGCTCCGGGGGTGTCTCCCCGGCCCGCGGGCTCAGGTCGCGGCCGCCGACGGGGTCACCGAGTTGGTGGACGCGTGCACCAGCGGTCGATAGATCCAGGCGTGCAACGTCAAGAGGCCGGCGCTCACCGAGCGGGGCGCGGACTCCGCCGCCGAGGAATCCACGAACTCCGAGTGGGGAAGCCCGTGGACGAGCGCCACCCCCAGCGCGGCCAGTTCGGGGTCGGTCGGCGCAATGCGACGGGTCCGGGCGATCCCAATCGCCTTGTCGACCCAATCGACGATCTCCTTCGGTTCGAGCCACTCCATGGTGCTGAGGAGCGCGGAGGCGGTGAGGGGGGCGGGGATCTTTTCGCGGAGGAGCGAGTTGAGCTCCTTGATGCGCGGCAGGAGCCGCGGCGGTTCAGGGGCCACCGTCACGAGCAGAGTCGCCGCGATGCGGGCGGCCTCCGCCGGGACGCCCGTGTCGGTCAAGAGCGCCAGCACCGCCTGCCGTCGCTCCAGAGTCTCGGGCGCGGAGGAGGAGACCCCGGCAAGGAGCCCCGCCTCCTCCGCACCCAACCCCGCTCCCCGAAGCGTGATGAAGGCGTCCAGTGCCGGCTCACCGGACGGACCGGGGTGCAGCTGAAGGAGGGCGGCGGGGGCGACGGCCGGCTGCGCTGGACCGAACCGCTCGCGAATCTTGCTCGTGAGGACCATGAGCGGGGCGTAGACCTTCTCCATCGACGCGTCGGAGGCATTGAGAAGCTCCGCCGCGAGCAATCGATCGCGGGAGTCTCCTCCCATCACCTCGACGCTGCCCCAGAGGTTCCGGAACTCGGCCGCCAGCTCCTCGGGGGTCTCCCGACGATTGGCGAGCCCGACGGCCACGGGGCGAAGGAGCGGCACGGCCTCGGGGGGCGTCACGGGTCCCAGTTCCGCGAGGAAGTACTCCGCGGTCTTCGCGACCTGGTCGAGGTCGGCGTGGACGCGCGAGAGCTGGTTCGCCACCACGTCCAATGGAAGCGCGTCCGTACGGCTCGCGCGGACCTCGAGCTCCGCGAGGACATGGCGGCCCACCGCCGTGATCTGGGGGCTCGACGGAGAGCCCTCGACGGCGCCGTGGGAGAGCAGGGTCTCCCACGCATCATCGCTCGCGAGAGCGTGGCCCGTCGCCGCTTCGGCCAGGACGGCGCGGACGCGGCCGCAGGCGACCCCCGGCACGCCGGTGGGTACGGGTTTCCGTTACTTAGACTAGCCCATGCTGGGCCCCGCGAAAGTGGACCGGTTACGCCCCGACACCCTGCTTTGGCTTATTGTCGCCGCCGGGAGTGGTGCCGCCGGTACCGCCCGAGGTCTGTCGGAGGTCCTTCGCGAAGAAGGCTCCGATAACGAGGAAAGCGAGCGCGAGCACCATGGCGATGGCGAGGAACGAGCCGAACGGGATCGCCGCGGTCGTGTACGTCAGTCCCGATTGCCCGTTCATCGGGAGGAACGGAATGGGGTTCTTCGGCGCAAGGAAGGTGAAGATTCCCCAGGTGACCCCGATGAAGATTACCGTGATCATCGTGTCGCCAAATCCGTGGGGATAGTTCTCGGGAAGCTTCCCGTGCCGGAGGGCGAGGTACACGAACATGATGACAAGGGTGATAATGAGGGTGTAGCCGAGGAACACCCCTATTCCCAGATACAGCACCGAGAAGACGACGAGCGCGATCGCATACAGCGGGACGTCCATTCCACTACGCTCGGGGTCCGCACAGGGTGGTCCCCTTCATAAACCTCTCCTCACGAACCGCGCCGCGGGGATTCGCGTCGAGCGGCTATCTCCGGGGCGCGACGAAGGTTGGCTCTCCGAGAGGGAGCCGTAGAGAGGTTTAAGAACGATACCCACTTCGACCGCTTTCAGATGGGGTTCCTGGGCGGAGCGAAGTCGTCTGGTCTTCCCCCGGGGGTCCACCCCTACCACCCCGACTGGAGTTAACCTTGAGCGCGAACGAGCAATGTGGAATCGGACCCGACTGTGGGCCGAAGACGGCCCCCTCCCCCCGGAGATACACCCGCCTTGGGATGGGTCTCCTCTTCTGGGTGGCGCTCCTCATGATGGCGGCTCCCTCCGTCGCGATGGGGACCCCCCTCCTCACTTCGGGGGCATTTCCGGCCGCCCCTTCGCCCGTCTCCACTTTCCACTACGTTTCCCCCTCGGCCCCGAGCCCTTCCATGGGGCTCGGCGGAGCCCCCGGAGCCGTTCTCCCTGGATCCGACCCGCGAACAACGACCCCGCTCGACGGTCCGGCGCTCGCGACCCAGTCGATCCAGCAGCTGGAGTCGCAGGGGGCGAATCCCGTCGGTTGGGCGCCGAACGGGCAACCTCCGGCCCCCCTCCCCACAACCGAGGCCAAGCTCCAAACCACGGCTCCGCACGCAGCTCCGCCCCGCCTGAGCAACATCGTGACGGGGAATGTGTCCGGGTTCGTCTACCTCCAGGGTACCGGCACCCCCATCTCCGGAGCCTCGGTTACCGTCTACAGCAACTCCGGGGCGATCTGTCCCCAGCAGAACTGCAGCACCGTGTACACGACCCAGAACGGTTCGTTCGGAATGGGCAGTCGCCTTCAGGGCCCGGTGGGCGCCGATTACATCGAAGTCGACTACAAGTGGAATCTCACGAACTACACCTATCTCACCGTCTACCCTCACACCGGCGTCTACGTCGGGATCATCTACCTCACCCCGGACGCGCTCGCCTGGGGGTACGTCTACAGCAACACGACGAACCCGGGCCCGATCGGCGGTATCCAGGGGTGCGGGGCCTCGCGGGACCAGTTGATCCAAGCCCAGCCTTGCGGCGCCTCGGTCAGCAACGGGTCGATCATCGTCCCCTTCCCACCGATGCCCTCCGTCATCACGTTCACCTCGATCTCGGGGTACCTGAGCGATTTCATCTTCATCAATGGGACCCCACATTACGCCGGGCAGCCGATGGTCTGCTTCGGTAATCACTTCTCGAACCCGGCGTGCCTCATCTATCTCACGCGCCTCGTCCACGTTCGCGCGGAGCTGATGGACGCGGCTCAGTCGACCCCCGGCCACAACGCGCCCGTCCCCTCGAGCTTCTGCGGCCCCACCTGCCGCGCGATGGAGGTCTGCCTCTCCGTCACCGGCGCCTGTCAGACCCAAGGGAACACCGTTGGGGGCTCCACGGTGGACGCCCTAGGAGCGCCGGGCGCCTCCTACGTCAAGGTGTTCGCGACGGGCTACCTCATGAACACCGTCAACATCGGCAATGTCTCGAAGCTGGACCCGGGGAAGACGTACAACGTGGGGCCGATCTTCCTCGTCCCGATGGGAGGGGTTCAGTTCAAAGTCGGTATCACGACGAACAGTACCGGCTACGGGAGCATCTGGACGGTTCCGAGTGGGAACGGGGGCGTCTGGTACGCCAACGTCTGCAGCATGCAGGGCTACCAGGACGCGATCCCGATCCCCAGCGCATTGTTCGGCGGGACGAACATGACTAGCACCGGCTGCGAAACCGGAGGGTGTGTCAATGTGAAGAGCACCGCCCTTCTCACGGCCTACCCCGGTCGCAACGACATCAAGATGACGCCGGATTACACGCCCACGTGCAATCCGTTCTTCGGGCCGACTTGGCCGATTCCGGGTGATTTCCCGGTCTGGGGCAACGAGACCTGGGCCAACGTGACCCCGGATCGTACTACCAACATCGGGTGGCTCAATTTCACCCCCGGGGCCTACGTCTACGGCCACGTCTACACGCAGGGCAAGCTCTACGCCCCGCGGAACTACACGGTGACGGCGGTGTCCACCTCCGAGCCGACGGCGTTCACCCCGTACGGGTTCACTTGGATCTACGCGTACCAGAACTTTGGCGGCGGCTACAAGGAGATCAGCAGCCCGTGGGGTTGCGCGGGCTCGCCGCAAACGAACGAGTCGTTCTGCGCTCCCGCTCCTCCGGGAGATTTCCAACTGCAGGTCAGCTCTCCCGACAACCTCCCGACGAACGCTACGTGGGGCTTCAGCCACAACATCTGCTGCATCGGCGCCTCGGAGAAGCCCGGCCTTCCGCTCTCCCAGGTGACGCTGGACCAGGAGCAGATGATCAACATGACCCCGCAAGGACGCGTGACCGGCCACGTGTTCCGGCTCGGCACGAACCTCGGGGTCTCCTTCGGTACGATCCAGGTCTGCGCCGCGGGCTCGATCGTGACTCCCGGACTCGGCTGCGGGGACGCGGTCGTGCTCCCCAACGGTTCCTTCTCCAGCTGGGCCCCGCTCGGCTGGGACTACATTACCGCGGCGGCCGCGGACTTTGAATCGAACACCGTCTGGGCCTTTGTGTCGGGAAACGCGAGCAATCCGGCCAATGTCGGCAATGTCACGCTCGTTCCGCGGGCGACCATCGACGGATACGTCGTCGATCCGTACGGGAACCCGATTGAGGGTGCGACGGTCAAGACATGTCTTCTGGCGGCGGCCGGGGCTTGCGCGCCGCTCGGGATCGGGCAGACGAACTCGAACGGCTATTACAACGGTACGACCGCCGGTGGCTGGTTACCCTGGGCCTCCCTCGAAGTCCAGGGGAGTGCGCCGGGCTACGCCGTCGACTGGACGTTCGTCAACGCCACCGCCGGACAGTCGACGACCGCCCCCACGCTCGTACTGACACCGGTGGGCTACGTGCCCCCCGCCGCCCCCTTGGGTCCGAGCCCGCTGGCGCCGGCCCCTTCGACGCAGCTGTGGGTCTTCGGCACGGTCCTCGACAACGAGACCGGCTTCGGCGTCAACGGCGCCTCGCTCGCGGCCTGCTCGGCGACCACGTTCGCCTGCAGTACGTTCAACTTCACTACGAACTCGCTCGGGCAGTTCAACGAGTCGATCCCGGCGGGGATCTACTATCTGGACGTCAACGCACCCGGGTACTATCCGTTCAAGCTCCTGTTCACCGCACTGGGCGTCAGCAGCTACAACATCGGCATTGTTCACATCGAACCGTATGCGTGGGTGACGGGGCACGTCGAGCTGTACCCCTGGAGCACCGACGGTAGCGGCAATATCACCGTCTCAAAGGGATTCAACTCCGCGACGTCCAATACCCTCCAGTTCGGCCCCGTCGCGAGCGTCCAGGCGTGCACGGCCGACCGGACGATCTGCGCGCCGTCCCAGGCGGTCAGCAGCCAGGGGAACTTCACGACGCAGACTCCGCAAGGACTCTACCTGATCGTGACGGTCACCCCTTCCGGGACCGCGACGGGTCCCACCATCGGCGGCGGGGAGACCTCGAACAACTCGATCTTCAATTCGTCGGGCTGGACGACCCGTCTCCCGTTCACCCTGAATTCGCTCGTCTTCCCGGTGCTCTCGGGCTACGTGCTGGACCACTCCTCCGTGAATCCCTCGACGGGGACCCGAGACTGGCTGCCCGTCCCCTTCCAGCCGGTCGGGGTCACCACGACCGGGCCGCTCCACTCGACGGTCACCTACAGCACGAACGGCGGCGGGTTCATCGACTTCTTCGTGACGCCAGGACCGAACCGGACCGATTTCTACACCTCGGCGAGCTCCATGTACACGATCTCCAACCTCACGTACAATGGCTCGCTCTACCCCGGAGGGTTCGCCACGCTGGGGAACGTCTCCCTCGAGCACTTCGGCTGGATCAACTTCCACGTGTTCGACTCGGTGACGAACCAGCCGGCCCAGTTCGTGGGCGCGAACGACCTCTATATCGACCTCAAGAACTTCACCGCCTACCAGGTCAACTCGAACGTGAACGGCGCCGGGCTCCTCAACGTGAGCTCCATGTACGGGAAGGGGGTCCTCGTCACCGTCGGCGGCAGCCAGGACTTCAACACCACGAACTTCACGACCCAGGTCAACGAGAGCCAGACGACCGTCCCGACCACCACGAGTGTCCCCCAGGTCCCCGGCATGATCGCCCTCGAGCACTGGGGCTGGGTCCGCTCGGCGGAGGTCAACAACTCCACCGGTCTCGCCCTCTCGACCATCATCGACGCGGCGAAGGGCCTTCCGCTGCCCAACGTGGCCGTGGGGGTCGCGAGCAGCGACAACCTCTACGGGTCGGGCTCGAGCCAACCCTCGAGCTGGTTTGGCCAGTTCGTCTCGGACGCGCCGATCGGGAAGTTCGACGCCCTCCAGGCGTCGCACTACGCCTACACGACCAACACGACCCACATCGGGATCGGCCCGAGCCAGGTGCAGGCGTTCCGCACGATCAATCTCACGGGGGACGGTATCGTCGCAGGGAAGGTCCTCGCCCTCCCCGAGCTGAAACCGGTCCCCGGGGCCTCGGTGCAGCTCTGCGCGCCGAAGGGGCTCTGCTTCACCTCCTCAACCAACGAATCGGGCATCTTCTGGATCCTCGCTCCGCCCGGCCTCAACACGGTCACGGTGAGCGCCGCCGGCTACGTCTCGAACAACACGGCGCCCGGGTCCTCGACCTCCGATACATGGACCTGGATGGGCACGGTGATCCTGGCGCAGTACGCCTACGCGGCCGGCTTCGTGCGCGCCCTCCCCAGCGGCTTCCCCATCGGAGGCGCCAACGTGAGCCTCTGCTCCCCGCTCGGCAACCCGACCGGCCCCTGCGGGTTTTCGAACTACACCTCCCCCGGCGACGGCTCGTTCCTGGTTGAAGCTCCCGCCGGTCAGTACATCCTGGCGGCGAGCGCCCCTGGATACAACGCGACGTATCGGCCGATCGCGCTCAATCCCGGCCAGCACGCCCATGTCGGCACGCTGTTCCTGGAACAGTTCGGACAGCTCCGTGGGTTCGTCTACTCGGCGACGACCCTCACGGCGGTCGTCGGCGCCCAGGTCTACGCCTGCGCCCGATGGGGCGGAGGCAACTGTACGTACCCTGTGAAGACCGATAATCTGGGGTCGTATGCGGTCCAGGGGCCACCGGGGCCGTACCTACTGACCGTGTCGGCCCCCGGATACGCGGATGGCTACCAGCTGGGCACGATCGTCTCCGGCGCGCTCACGACGATCCTCCCGGTGCTCTTGACGCCCCTCGGCACCGACCAGAGCTACACCGTTGCCGGCTCGGTCGTGAACGCCTCGAATCCCGGACAAGGCCTCGCGGGCGCTACGGTGGCGCTATCGATCGGGAGCGCACCGGCGTTCTCGACCTCCGCGAACTCCCTCGGCAACTTCGCCTTCCAGGTCGTCTGGGGCACCTACACGCTCACGGCGAGCGCCCCGGGCTACCGGCCCTATGCGCGCTCCCTCATCGTGAATGGACCGATCAACGGGCTCAACCTCGCCCTCGGGATCATGACCTACAACGTGACGGGCGTCGTTTCCGACGGACTCAACCAGCAGCCGCTCGCCGGCGTGGCCCTCATGGAGCAGGGGACGTTCCTCCTGGGCGTGACCCAGGCCGATGGGTCCTTCGTCCTGAGCCTTGCGAACGGCACGCACGACATCACCGCGACGTACCAGGGCCCGCTCTCCGTGACCTACGCGGACCTCAGCTTCTCGGTCCAGGTGAACGGCTTCAACCAGGTGCACAACCTGGCCCTCCTCCCCCAGACGGTGCTGATCCACGGGACCGTGGTGGACTCGTTGAGCGGTCTTGCCCTCCCGAACGCCATCGTCCTGGTCCGGGGGACCGCGACCGACGGCGTGCCCATCACCCACAGCCTGGTGGCGGACGGCTCGGGGTCGTTCAGCGTGCTTCTGCCCGCCGGGTCGTACAACGCCACGACGGCGTACTCGGGGTACTCGAATGGCGTCGTGAACTTCGTCGCGCAGCCGCCCGCGGCGCCCATCACCCTCGCCCTCGCGCCGGTGGGCTCGGCGGCCAACACGGGCGGTGGGTCGGGGTGGGCGTACCTCTCGCTCTACATCGCGCTCGGGGCCGTCCTCGCGACCATCGGGATCGTGGCGCTCCTGGTCCTTCGCGCTCGTCGGCCGAAGAAGAGCCAGGGCACTCCCGTGGCCCGGCGGCCGGCGGCCGACCGGCCCAGTGGGAACAAGCGATGAATGGACGGACTATGGGAACCCAGGGCCTTCCGTTCGCTCGAGGAGCGACGCGACTGCTCCTTCCCTTGGCCGCGAGCGTCGCCGTCGTGGCGCTCACCCTGCTCGGGAGCATTCCTCCCTCGGCCGCGGTCGGCTCGTCGAGCGCGAGCCGGTTCTCGACCGCCGCCGTCCCCGCCGTGGGAACGCTGACCACCGCGGGCAGTGGCAACCAAGGACTGTCGCTCGGCATCACCACGGCGCCCCAGGCGATCTGCCTCTACGGGGTCGAGAGCTGCTCGGCCGGGGTCGACGTCGCGCGCGTGACCCTCAACGCGAACGCCGGCGGCGCGGGCCAGGTCTCCTGGCCGTCGGTGCAGGTCGCCTTCGTGGTCGAAACGACGCTCTTTGACGGGGTCTTCGACCCCAGCCCGACGGGGGATGAGCCCGGCCATGACCTGTGCGCCAATCCTCCCGGCTCCGACAACGTCGCCTGCGAGGAGTCGAACGGAGTGCCGTTCTTCGTTGCGAACGCGCAATCCATCGCGTCCGCCATCCAGGCGGCGAACCCGCACACGCAGGTCTCCTTCGCGCTCGTCGACTACTTCGCGACGCTCAACAACTGGGACGACGGGGACGGCGCCGAGTACCACGTCGATATCCCGGCGTTCGTCCCGGCCAGCAACTTCGGGAGCGCCGTGACCTCCACCTTCAAGCAGGAGGTGCTCCACGGGAGCTGGTTCTACTCGGACTCGGACTTCTCCGATAGCTTCCTCCACTCGTCCTCCATCACCGCGCTCTACGGGACCATCGTCGGGAGCGGGCTCGACTGGTCGAACAACACCCACCACGTCATCGTCTGGATGGGCTCGACCGCCCCCCGCGACCCGTCCTACCCGGTGAATTACTGTGTCAGCGGCTCGACCCAGGCGACGAACCCCGCGTTCGAAGGGGGCTGCATCGGCGCCACCCTCGAGCCGAGCTACCAGTTCCCCGGCCAGCGGAGCCCCAACGACGAGGGGTGGGTGAAGAGCCAGAACGGCAACGTTTCCGACTCGATCGCGGCGCTCGCCCATCAGGCGAAGCAGTGCACGGAATCGATCGGCGGGGTCTGCACGATCGACACCATCGATTACTGGGCGACGCCCACCGACCCCTACTCCGCGGGGTGGCCGAAACAGTTCAGTTCCCAGGGCGGGGGCCCGGGGGGCCTCCAGGTGTTGAATACGGTTTCCCATATTATCGAAGCCGGGTGTGACCTCGCCCACGCCACCGGCGGCACGTGGGACGGACCGGCCTTCGCGAGCTGCCCGGACGGCACGACGGGGACGCTACAGTATGTGCCCCACGGGGCCTACAACAATCCCAATACGGCGAACCCCTCGCTGTTCAACGCCCTCCGCCAGGTCGGCTTTGGGCCGGTGACGAAGACGCAGGTGGCGGCCGGGGCGGGCCGTCCGATCTTCACCTTCGTCCCCATCGGCAACATCGAGCTCGCGCCCAACCTCCAGCCGACGGCCGCGTGCGAGCGGGGCGGGGAGGCGTTCCGCTCCTGCCAGACGGTGCCGACCGTGGTCCACAGCTACGGCGTGACCTACCTCGGCTGGAACTGGAGCACGGACAAGACGCAGAACGTCATGTACGTGGGCGACGCGTGGACCGCCTCGTTCAACGTGGTCGCGGGGGGCCCTCCGTTCGCGAACGTCCCCGTGGACGCCTGCATCACCACGGACTGCCGGGCGGCGGGGAGTGACGCGATCCTCGGGTACTACAGCTCCGCTTCTTACCTTCCGGCGAGCAACGATTCCATCGTCACCCAGTCGTTCCCTCTCGGGACCGTGCGGGTCGTGGCCACGCCGGCCGAGCTCGTGGGGACGGCCCCGCCGCCGCCCCCTCCGGCGCCTCCGCCGTTCGCGATCCCGACCGCGCCGCCGCTTCCCGTGGTGCAGCAGATCGGAGTGGGGAACTCGGTGGGCGTCGCGAACATCTCGCTCCAGGCGGCGGCGGCCGGATTCCTCGGCGCCGGATTCATGCGCGTCACCATCCGCAACCGGCCGATCGCGATGCGCGTCGCGGCCAAATCGGGGTCGTTCCAGTCCAAGTTCGACAGCGGCGCCCTGAAGCGAGAGAGCAGCGTGGGCCGCTTCGAATAGGACGAAGGACGAGGGGGACGCCGGGGGACCCAATGCGCGCGCGTGTGTATGGAGCGGGCGTCGGATGCGCTGCCGGCGCTTCCCTTGGGGAACCTAGAGGTCTATAGCCGTGAACGGAACCACCCTGCGGAGTGTTCGGCGTTATCTCTGCGTTCCGGCCGTCCGACGGGGCGGTTTCCACCGGCGAGAACGCCTAGGAGGGAAAGAGTCGTGAACCCGCCGCGCATGGGATTGGTTGGACACGCCCGGGGCCGATCGTTCGCTGTCCTCGCCGCGGGCCTCGCGTTCGTCACGCTCCTCCTCGTTGCCTCGCCCCTCGGGGCCGGGACGACCTCCAGTCCCGCGGCGCTCCCCAGCGCCGCGACGCCTACGGCCGTCCATGCCCTGGGCGTGCCGACTGCGGCCGGGAGAGCGGCCGCTTCCGGGCCCGCCACAGCGCAACCGCTCGTCAACGGGACGTTCCAGCCCCCGTGCGCCAAGATCGATACCACCGTGTGCGTCTCCATCCTCAATTATACCGAGACGAACATCATCCCCCCTTCGGGCTCCTACTCCTCGACGCAGGAACCGAACGCGTCGACCGACCTCGTCCTCGCGGTCAAGAGCCACACCCGACTCGACTGGCCGAACGCCCCCCACTCGGGACCGACCTCTCCGGTGGCGCTCAACGTCACGGCCAACCTCTGGAACGGGGACCCCTACTACTCGACCAACGACGGGACGATCTGGCACTCGAACAGCCCCACGGTCTGGTGGTCGGCGCTCCCGTTCGTCTCCTCGAACCTCACCTACCCGTGGTGGTACACCGTGACCTTGTCCGCCCACGGGTCGAGCGGAGCGCCGAACTTCTTCCCGGGGATGTCCGTCACGTGGTGGATCTACCTCACTTACAACGTCTCCCAGAACGCCTCCAACCCCTACTCCCACCCGAAGCCGATCTTCTTCCACTTCACCTACTCGGGAGCCTGGCCGTTCTCCCCCTATCCGGGGGCCGGCCAGTACGTCGGGTCGAGCGCGACGTTCGAGGACGTCAACCTGACCGTGACCCCGCGCACGCCCAACTTCAACGACTCGGTGACGCTGGTGTTGAACACGACGCAGGCCGACGTACTGTCGAACGCCACCATCGGCCCCAACTCGTACGTCGACGTCTCCGAGGTCTCTCCGAATGGCTCGCTCCTCACGACCGCCACGTTCCCCTTCCCCGTGAACGTGCAAGGCGGCTTTGGCGCCGTCTCGAGCCGGGTCGTGATCCCCGCCGCGTACGCCCAGATTGCCGGGGCGACGGTCACCTATGTGCTTTCCGTGCGGGACGTCGCGAACGACCTGCTCGTCACACCCCCTGCCTCCTACATCGTCGGCGGGAACGGGTCGTTCCTTTCCGGGATCTTCCCGGACGACCTGGAGCTCCTGACCAATCCATCGGCCCTCTCCGCCGAAGCCGTTGGCACGGTGCTCTTGAATCCCGGTGCCCCGGTCAACCTCACGCTGCTGAGCCGTAACTCCGGCACGTCCATCAGCGCCGCCGAGGTCGTCTACACGTTGAGCTATCCGCTCCTCCACGAAACGCTCACGCAGACGACCCCGTTCACGCGGATCACCTCGACCAACTTCGTGGGGTCGATTCCGGGGCTTCCGATCGGGAGCTTCGTGAACTTCACCGTCTACGCTTGGGACTTCTCCGAGCGCCTCGAGATCTCGCCGGAGTTCGGCTACTACACGCCCGACCTCTCGACGCAGATACCGGTGATCCCCGGGAACGCCTCTTTCTTCTACGTCTTCGTCTACGACAACGGCTCGGGCCACTGGGTCTCGGGCGCGAAGGTCCAGATCCAGGGGTTCGGCGGGGTGTACAATTCCCTCGCCAACACCACTGCGGGGGTCGCCTACCCGAACCAGACCACGCTCCCGTTCACGCCGCTCCTGCTGGTGGCGAACTCGTCCTACCGAGTCACAGTGACGGACCCGTTCTTTGTGCCGAACCCGGGCTCGCCCGGACCCGCCGTCAACGTGAGCGTGCTTGCCCTCCACTCCATGTCCGCGCGGCAGACGCTCTCCGCCGGTCCGGACTACACGGTCGTGCAGGAAGGCAGCGCCGTCGTTTTCTGGCTCAACGCCACCCCACCTCCGCCCGCCCTCTCCCCCTCGAACGGGGGCGGCAACATCCCGTTGGCCGGTATCCTGGGGATCGTCGCCGCCGCGGTCCTCATGGTGCCGCTCGTCCTCTGGTTCCGACAGATCCGCGCGCGGCGCAAGGCCGAGGAACGGAGGGTGACGCTGTGAGGCTCCTCCCCGGGTTGGCGTTCGCCGTCCTGGTCGGCGCACTTCTTCTGAGCTCGCTCTTCGCCGGGCCCGCCGCGCTCCCTTCCCCGCGCGTCATCCCCGGCGCTCCATCGGGCTCGGTCCTTTCCCACGGTCCCTCCACTGCCGGCGCGGCGACCTCCGCTGCGGCGTCCCCCCTGGCCGCGAGCTCGCCCCAGAGCGGCTGCATACGGCCGACCCCAACGGGGACCCCCAATTGGAACTCCCCCAACTTCTTCGCGGACGCCCTCGTGACGTTCTACGTACCGGGGAGCCCGACCCTCGACGGGTCCAACTTCCAGGCCGCGCCGTGCAACAACGTCATTCCGACGTACACGAACGGGTTCTGGATGAACGTCACGACCAACGTGCCGCTCATCGCCGCCAACGTGACGATCTGGGGGACGAGCTGGCCGACCCCGGGGAACTCCGCCCCTCCCATCCCGAACTTTGCCCCGACCGCCCCGGTCCGCGTCCTCCCGATGTTCATCCAGCCGCCCTACTACCACTCGGCGACCTTCTTCTTCGATGTCTACCGGTTCTTCTGGCCGGGCTCCCAAGTCTACTTCAACGTCACGCTCGAAAGCGTGGGCGCCACTCCGCCGACCGTCCGCTCGACGCAGAGCGCCTACTCGGTGCCGATCAACTACCCCGGGGGGACGAACAACGCGACGTGGGAATTCTATGTCGCCGACCCGTGGGGCGCGGGCCAGTTCCAGCAGGACGACGCAAACTTCTCCCAGGTGGTCCAGGTCACCACGACCCCGAGCGTTCTCTCCACGCCGGCCTTCGACCCCAACCCTTCCCAGGCGCTCGATATCACGCTCACCTCGGTGAACCCCTCGGGAGGACCGGCGAACCCCATCCCGATGGCCCAGGGGAACATCTCCCTCACGGGCGGACGCGTGGGACAGGCGCTCTTTGCGGTCGCTTTTGGGCCCTCCAATCATAGCGTGATGCATCTTACCCTGCCGCTGGGGCCCTACCCGGGGAGCGAGGTCCAGTTCACGATCACCGCATGGCTCCCGTGGTCGCTCAGCACGAACGGTCAGGTGGGAGCGATCGACCGGATCTATAGCCCGGTGTTCAAATTCAACTGGTCCGCCCAGGGCGGCTGGTGGTATCCGACCTACGGTCTCCTCGGGAACTCGGTGCTCACCTCCCTCCCCGACGTCACGTCCCTCGGCGGAGCGACCTCGACGCTCCCGACAGGGACCCCGGTCAACATCTCGGTCCATTCGCCGATCGAGAACGTCACCATTAGCACCGCTTCGGTGGCGTACCGCTACTCGGACGCGAACGGCGTGTCGACGGGCACGATTCCCATGGGCTTCGCCAACGCGAACACCACCTACCTCACGCTCCCCGGGCTCCCGCCCGCGTCAACGATGGTCTTCTCGGTGACTGCGAAGGATGTCTACGGCAATCCCATCTCTAGTGGGAACTTCACCTATACCGAGACCGGCGCCCTCTCCCCGCCCCTCGCGGGGGGCTACGGGCTCTTCTTCGCCGAGGCGATCGACCTCTCGACGGGAACCCTCGTGCGGAACGTCAACTACTCCATCTCGAACTCCACCTGGTCGGAGACCGGGGTCGGGAGGGTCTTCGGGTTCGTGGCCCC
>DASRSW010000019.1:0-40297 GCA_035656275.1 Thermoplasmata archaeon | reverse complement strand
CCAAGGATGGCCCGGGCGTGGAGCGCGAATTCGCTGTTCCATTGACTCGCGAGAGTCACGAGGCCGGTGTCGTGAGGCCGAGGGGAGACCTCGCTGAAGTAGACCGCCGTGCCCTGGACGAAACATTCCACTCCGAACATTCCCACCCCCCCGAGTTCGCCCGTCACGGCCGTGGCCACCTCCTGCAATTGACGACCCACGCCGGCCGGCACGGCGGCCGGCTGCCAGCTCTCGTGGTAGAGCGTGCCGGGCCGGGCGTGGCCCACCGGTGCCAGAACGGTCGTTGTGAGCGCGCCGCCGGGGCTGAAGTGCCGCAGCGTCAGCATCGTCACCTCGAGGTCGAAGGGGATGAACTCCTCGACCATGACCCGGCGGTTGCGGACCCGCCCGCCTTCGGACGCCGAACGGTAAGCCGCCTCCACCTCCTGCATCGAGCGGACGAGCGACATCCCGTGCCCCGAGCTGGAGGTGATCGCCTTGAACAGACAGGGAAGCCCGAGGTCCTGAACGGCCCGCCGGGCCTCCTCGACGCTCTCCGCGAAGGCGTACCTCGAGGTGGGGACCCGCGCGGATTCGGCCGCCAGCCGACGGATCCGCTCCCGGTCCATCGTCGCCCGCGTCGCCGCCGCCCGCGGGATCACCGTCCAGCCTTCGGCCTCGAGTCGCACGAGTTCGTCGGTGTCGATCTGCTCGATCTCCGGAACGATGACGTCGGGAGACTCGCGTTCCACGAGAGCGCGCAGCCCCGCTCCGTCGGTCATCGGCAGCACATGGTGTCGGTGGGCGACCTGCATCGCGGGGGCGTTGGCGTAGCGGTCCACCGCGATCACCTCCGCCCCCAGGCGGATCGCCTCGATCGCGATCTCGCGGCCGAGCTCCCCGCTTCCCAACAGCAGCACCCGTGGCGCGTCGCCGACGAGCGGAGTCCCCATCCGCTGCCGGGGCCGGACGTCGGATCTCCGAGGCCGAGCCACGGTCGGGGGACCTCCCGTGTTGACGTTACTCGTCGTCCGAGATCTGCCGCGGTCGAGGGATGACCTTCGGCTGCTCCGCGTCCGTCGTCATCCCCGTCTTTCCGACGACGATGTCGCAGTCCTGCCAGTTGACGCCCACCGTGACTTTGGGAAAGGCGACTTTGAGGGTGTAGTTCGCGAGCTTGCCGATCACGAGGCCCTGGGCCCCCGGCACCAGGTTCGGATTCATGATGGAGAGATCTCGGGTCAGGATGACCCGGGTCTGCCCGAAAACGATGCGGCTGAGCTCCGCCCGGTCTTCCATGCCTCGAGCGGCCGGATGAAACGGGGGGCACTTAAGGTGTCGTCCGGGAACACAGCGCCCCCGCATTCGGTCGGTCGGACGCACTGAAGTCGCGGGTCTCCGCCGGTGCATTCAAGCATCCGTGTTCCCCCGACGGAGAGGCTCCCAAAGATCCGCCTTTTCAAACGAGTTGGGATCCTCAGGGGAGGCACGCAGGGCTGGTCAACGATTGTGGCGATAGACCTTAGGCGGACCACAGGGAGGTTCGCTGGGTTCGGATCGTCCGCATCCGAAAGCGGGAACTCTCGAGGCCCAAGCGCTGGGAGGCAGACCAAAGTGCGGCCATCCCCGCGCCGTGGAGGATGTGTCCCGCAACTCCGGAGGCTTAGGTGATCCCCCCTCCGGTCTCCCGACGGTCGACAGGGCCTCTTCTCCCGTACCAGCAGTAAGGTGAGCCGGTCGTCGAACAGTTTATCCGCGCGCCGAACGCTTGTTTTCGTGCGGCCAGGGAGCGGGCCGCAGCGCGGTGTCGGTCTCCCGAGAGGTCTGCATCAACTGTGGGGCTCGGCTCCTCCCGGATCAGGAGACGTGCGCCCGCTGCGGAACGTCGCGTCCCACCGGCAATCGGCCCGACCTCGAGCGGACCGCACGGCGGGTGTCGCGAGGTAGGTTCGGGCGCTCGTGGACGCAGCGGTGGTTCGTCGCGGCCTGCGTACTCGAGATCGCGGTCATCATCTTCTTCGCGGGCGTGCTCACGGGATGGTTTGGGCTCGGGGCGGCCAACTCCGGGCCCTCGGCGAACGCGGGGCCGAACCCGAATCCGTTCTCAGAGCCCGTGACCCGCGTGAGCGCCGCGCTCACCTACACGGGCAACGGGTCCGGCTACCTCACGATCAGCCCTTCCGGGAACATCTGCTCCCGCTGCCCGCTTCTTCCGACCGAGGACCTGCGATTCGGGTCCCCGATCGCCACTCTTCAGGTCTTCCTCAACCTTTCCAACACGGGAGGGAGCTACCATGAAATCGCGAACTGGACCGTGCTGACCATGAACTACAACGGCCCGGACCCGTTCTACGTCCGAGCCGTCCTCTGCTGCGCGCCGAACTATGTGGAGTCCGCGGACCTGATCGGCGTGGTCCCGGGCGATACCCTCGCGCTCGCCATCCTCATCGCCGCCAACGAGATTCCCTCGAATCAAGGGCAGGGATTCCAGCTCGAATTCCACGCGAATTCTCCCGACTGAGCACCGGACGGTTGCCTCCCGAATCCCGTCCGCGGGCCTCGTTTTTCGGAGGTCTGCCCCTAGGAAAAAGGCCTTTAGGGGGAACTTCGGTCGCGGAACGCTTCGGAGCCGGATGGCGGGGAGTTCACATTCGCCCGAGAAGACCGAGAAGACCGTCCATCTCCGGATCGACCCGAATGACGAGAACACCACCGTCGAGGACGTCCTCAAGAAGATCTCCGAGCTCCAACGCAAGCACCCGGAGCGGGAGGTCTTCTTCGACGGGGACGAGTACGCGATCTGCTCCCGCCCGAAGCGCCCCCGAGCCACCGTTGCCCACTAGGGACGCCCCGCTCGGGCTCCCACTGTTCCTCTTGAACCTCAAGACGTACCGTTCCGCGCTCGGTCGGAACGGGCTCAAGATCGGGGCCCAGCTCGCGCGGCTGGGTCGAAAGGCCGGGGTGGCCGTCGCCCTCGCCCCCGCGACCCCCGACCTGGCGTGGCTCGCGCGAGAGCTGCCGATCCCCGTTCTCGCCCAACACGTCGATCCGGCCCCGGCGGGGCCGGGAACGGGTTTCGTGCCGGTCGAGTCGGCTCTCGCGTCGGGTGCCCGGGGGAGCCTCGTCAACCACTCGGAGGACCCGGTGGCCCGCTCGGTCGTGGGGCGTCTCGTAGCGCTCCTCGGTTCCCACCGGATGACCGCCGTGGTCTGCGCCGGCACGGTCGAAGAGGCTCGCCGACTCGCCGCGTTCCGGCCGCCATACCTCGCGATCGAACCTCCAGAATTGATCGGCGGCGATGTGGCGGTCTCCTCGGCCCGCCCCGAGCTCATTTCGAAGTCGGTCGCGGCCGTGCGGCGGGTGGCTCCCCGTACCCAGGTATTGTGCGGTGCCGGGATTCACGGCCGCGAAGACGTGGCGAAGTCCCTTGAACTTGGAAGCCGGGGGATTCTGGTGGCGAGCGCGGTCACGAAGGCCGCTGACCCGACCGCCGCCATCCGGGAACTGCTCCGCGGATTCTGAAGGGCCCTCGGGCCCGCCGCCGCGAAACGCCAAGTAGGCGACCTTTCTATGCCGGCCTCTCCCTGGGAACCGGCGGGTATGTCACCAGAGCGGTCAGACGAACACGGCCGCTCCCCCCCCACCGCGAAAAGGCCGACCCACCGCCGTTCGAAGGGGCGCCCCCGGCCGAAGACCCGCCGGGCGGCCCAGGAAGGGGTGCCCTCGAGTCCGTCGCCCCCCGTGGCCCGCGTGCGGCGGTCCAGACTGTCGCAGCGTGAATTGACCGAGCTCACGCACCTCCTCGCGTGGCGCCGGCCCGCCGGGGCCCCTTCGCTCGTGGCGGCCCTCACTGTCCCTCGTCAGCTCCACGTGCTCATGGTCGGCTGGGAGTTCCCTCCCTTTCACTCGGGGGGCCTCGGCGTCCATTCGTATGAGCTCGTGAAGGAGCTTGGCCGCATGGGACACAAGGTGACATTCTTGACGCCGTTTCCGGGCCCGTTCACGCCCGTGGACGGAACGACCTTCATTCATCCCGGGGACCCCCGTCAGGGGGATGTCCCGTACCCCGGCGCCTACGAGATCTCTCCCGGGACGATCGAACCGGGGACAATGGAGGCCTACAACGACTGGGTAGCGTCCCGGATCGCCCTGGGGAAGTTCGATGTCGTCCACGTGCACGACTGGTTCGGGACCGTCGGCGCCCGGGACCTGGCGAAGTCCCTCGGCCTGCCGCTCGTCATGACCGTGCACTCCACCGAGTACGACCGGTCGTTGGGCCACCCGTGGCAGGAGATCCTGGAACGGGAACAGGCCGGCCTGGACGCGGCCGACCGGGTCATCGCCGTCAGTCGCCACCTCAAGGAACAGCTGGTCGAGCGGTATCACGCCTCCCCCGACAAAGTGAAGGTCATCTACAACGCGGTGCGCCCGAGTTCCCGACTGAGCCGCCTCGAGCAGTCGAAGCGCCTCGTGCTCTACCTCGGGCGCCTGGCGGCCATGAAGGGCGTGGACACCTTCCTGCGGGCGGCGGCCCGGATCATCGCCTTCGACGACGAGACGCTTTTCGTCGTCGCCGGCGAAGGGCCCGAGTACCCCCGGCTGGTGACCCTCGCCGCCCACCTCGGGATCGGCGACCGCGTGCTGTTCCTGGGTCGAGTGACGGAGGATGAGCGTGCGGTGCTCCTCAGCTCGGCCTCGGTGTTCGTCCTCCCGTCGGTCGTCGAGCCGTTCGGCATCGCGGCCCTCGAGGCGATGGCCGCGGGGGTGCCCGCGATCGTCTCCAAGACGAGCGGCGTGGCCGAGATCAGCGGGGCGGTGTTCGCGGTCGATTTCTGGGACATCGACGAGTTCGCGAGCCGAATCGAGGAGGTACTGCAGTATCCTGCCCTTCGACGCGCTATGGGCGAGGTGGGGCGGTGGGAGGCGCTGCGCGAAGGCTGGCCGGAGCGGGCGATCCAGACCGTGGGGGTGTACGCTGAACTCGTCGTGCGCCGGAGCGACGGATGAAGATCGTCCTCTACCTCCATCTGCACCAGCCGTATCGCCTCGCCCGGTTCCGCTACGTCGACCTCGGATCCGGGCGGTCGTACTTCGATGATGCGCGGAACCAGGCGATCCTCCAGGGCATCGCCGAGCGGGCGTACCGCCCGGCGCTCACCACGCTCGCCGAGGCGCTCGAATCCCGCGCCGATTTTCGCGTAAGCCTCTCCGTAACGGGCACCTTCATCGAGCAGGCCCGCGCCTGGGCGCCGGACCTCCTGCCTCTCCTCCAACGGCTCGTTCGGACGCACCGCTGCGCCCTCGTCTCGGAAACGTACTACCACTCTCTGGCCTTCCTGCTGCCGAGCCCGGAGCTGGAAGAGGAGGTCGAGATGCACCGAAACGCCCTTCGCGAGCTGTTCCAGGTGGAGCCCACGGTGCTCCGAATGACCGAGCTCGCTTACTCGGACGATCTCGCGAAATTCGCGGAGCACCACCGGTTCCGCGGGATGCTGGCCGAAGGCTGGGAGGGGATGCTCCGGGGCGAGGAGCCGACCCACGTCTTCTGCGCCGCGAGCGCGCCCACCGTGCGGCTCCTGCTGCGTCACTACCGGCTCAGCGACGATGTCGGTTTCCGGTTTTCCTCCCGGGGATGGAGCGAGTTTCCGCTCACGAGCGAGAAGTATGCGAGCTGGCTCGCCGCCACGCCGGGAGAGGTCCTGGGCCTGTTCATGGACTTCGAAACGTTCGGCGAGCACCACCCCGCCTCCACGGGCATCCTCGACTTCCTGAAGGCGCTCCCCGACGCCGTCGCCGCCTACCCGCACCTCGGCTGGGCGTCGGTCGAAGAGGCGATCGAAACGATCCCGCCCCGCGACGCGCTGTCCGCGCCGCGGACGGTGAGCTGGGCGGACCAGAACCGGGACCTGGGGGCCTGGCTCGGAAACGACCTCCAGCAGTCGGCGTTCGATGCGGCGAAGAAACTCGGCACGATCGTGCGCCGCAGCGGCGATCCCGACGTGCTGCGGGATTGGCGGAGGCTCTTGACCTCGGACCACTTCTACTACATGTACGTCGGAGGGCACGGCGCCGACCTCGGCGTCCACCAGTACTTCAGCTCCTACGGAAGCCCGTTCGACGCGTACGCGAACTACATGAACGCGCTCACGGACCTACGGCGCCGAGCCCTCGCCAAGTACTCGGTGCCCGCCGCCGCCTCGAGTTGACCCGTGTCCCCGGAGCCCGATTCCGCTAGGCCCCCTCACTAGGGTGACGGCCGCGGGGGGCCGGCGGAACGACCAGAAGCGGGGTGGGGGTCGCGATGAGGTCGGTCCTCAGCATCTTGCGTTCTGCCCTTCCCAGTACCTCAAAGAGCGTCGATTTCGAGCAACCCAGGTTCTTGGCGAGCTCGCTCATCGAGATCCGGCGCGGAAGGTCGTAGTAGCCCTCCACCACCGCCTGTCGGTACACCTCGGCTTGACGACGCGTCAGGGGACCCTCGCGGCCCCGCAGACTGTGCACCCCCATCGCGATGACCTCGACCTTCGGCACTCGCGACTGGAGGTCCGCGACGAACGGGCCCCAGTCGGCCCGGGGGCACAACACCGTCCAATCCGCAACCCCCTCCCGCACGGTGATGGGGAGCCAGCGGAGCACCGCGTACCGCTCCAGGGTGCGGATGTAGTTCGGCGCGTAGGTGCGAACGACGAACGCGCGGCGACCGGGACCCGCGGCCGCCATCCAGACTTCGGCGACTTTGGGATTCGTGTAGAGGGTCCGTTCGACGAGGCCCGGGTCGATGTTGTCGACCTCGAACCGGACGAGCAGCGTCTTCCCATCTCCCATCGGCACCCGATCAGTCAGATGGAAGGCCGAGCCCGGGTAGGCCCGGGTGAAATCGGAGAGGGGCATCCCCTCGGGGAGCGTCACGCGCAGTCGCCCCACGAGGAGGTCTTGGAACGACCGGCCAGCCGAGCGCTTCGACAGGCGCCGAAACCTCAGTAGGGGCGTCGCGCGGCGAGTGGCGCGAGACCCTGAGCCACCCTGTCGAACCGTTGCGGATATGGTAGATGCGTAACCGCGGGGGCTATCTCAACCTTCCTTCTCGCTACTCTTTCCGCGGAAAGGGTAGAGGCAGTGGCCCGGCGAGCCCCGCCGACTCCGGGGCCCCTCGGGGACGCGGGGTCGGCGCCACGACGTGCAGGCAAAGGTTCATCTTCGCTCGATAGGTCGAAACGGTTGCCTCTCCCAGGCAACGAATGATCACCCAGCTGGCCGGTAACGGGCGCGTCCTCCTCACCGTCAACGAGAACGGCGAGTGGAACGACCTCTTCTACCCCTATCCGGGCGAGTTCCAGCACCTGCGGGAGATGCGCCTCGGCATCTTCGACCCCGAGAACAACCGCTTCGCGTGGCTGCGCACGGGCAACGGGTACCTGAACCAGCAGGCGCCGACCGGGGTCGAGAACTCCCCCTCCTCCCACTGGACGGGCTACGGATTGAATCTCACGGTCCAAGACCATATCCATCCCAACCACGACCTCATCGTGCGCACGATCAGGCTCAAGTCGGAGGCCCCGCGCCGGCTGCGCCTGTTCGCCTACCACTCCCTGCAGATCGCCGAATCGATGTACCAGGACACCGCGTACGTCGACCCCCTGCTGAAAGCCCTCATGCACTACAAGCGCGGTTTCTACTTCGAGTTCTTCAGCGAGCCGAACTTCACGGACGCGGTCTGCGGAGAGCATACCCTGAAGGGCCTCCAGGGGACCTACGTCGATGCCGAGGACGGCCGCCTGGACGGACGCCACGTCGCCCACGGGGCCGCCGACAGCGTCCTCCAGTGGGACGTCGAGGTCACCCCGGGGACGGAAACGACCCTTCGGCTCTTCGTCGCGATCGGGACGAGCGGCGACGCCGTCCACAAGATCCGGGAGTACGTCCGCGCCGGCGGAGCGAGCCGCTTCGAGCAGGAGTCGAGCGCCTTCTGGCAGGCGTGGGCGACCCGTCGGCTCCCCCGCTTGCCGGACGGCCTCAGCAATCGCGTGCGCGAACTCTACCGGTCGAGCGTCCTCGTGATGCGCCACGCCGTCGGGAACAATGGAGCGATCATCGCTTCTCCCGACACCCGCTCCCTCGTCGTCGGCGGCGACACCTACACCTACTGCTGGTGGCGCGACGGCGGCTACGTTGCGAAGGCGATGGACGAAGCGGGGCTCTACGAGAACGCCCAGCGGTTCTTCGAGTTCGCACGCAGCTGTCAGCAGGCCGATGGGTCGTTCTTCCATCGCCACTTTCCCGACGGCGAGCTGGGCAGCACGTGGCATCCGCCGCCGTTCCTGCAGATCGACCAGACCGCCACGGTGGTGTCCGCGCTCTGGCATCACTTCAAGCGGGGCGCGGACCCCGACATCCTGCTCGACTTCTGGCCGATGGTGAAGGGGGCGGCGAACTTCCTCACCGCCTTCCGCGATGGCGCCACGGGGCTTCCGGCGCCGAGCTTCGACCTCTGGGAAGAGCGGCTCGGGATCCACACGTATTCGACGGCGACGGTGATCCACGGCCTCGAGCGAGCCGCCCGCATCGCGGCCGAACTCGGGAAGGACCCGACCCGCTGGCGCCTCGCGAGCCAGGAGATCCACCGCTCCGCCCTCCAGCATCTCTGGAACGCGGAGAAGGGACGCTTCGTCCGTTCCCTGGAGCCCCTGGATGACCGCCTCGATGCTTCCGTGCTCCTCGGGCTCAAGCTGGGGCTGCTCGAGCCGAGTGACCCCCGCGTTCGGCCCGTCGTGGACGCAATCGAAACGCGACTCTGGTCGCCGAAGACCGGCGGGCTCGCCCGCTTCGAGGGGGACCAGTACTACGGCAAGGAGAACCCGTGGATCATCTGCACGCTGTGGCTCGCGGAGATGCGGCTGATCCTCGGGGATCGCGGTCGCGCGAAGGAGTTGATCGAGTGGGTGGCCGCCCACGCGACGCCCACCACCCTGCTCCCCGAGCAATTGGATGCCGTATCCGGAGAGCCTCGCAGCGCGACTCCGCTTACCTGGTCGCATTCCACGTTCGTGGACGTCGTGCACAAGTACCAACGCGCCCTCGAAGTGGGGACCGCCGACCCCGAGTAATCTCCCCCGCGGCTCCGACGGACCGGCGGGGCGGAGCCGCTTCATACCCTCGCCGGCTCTTTTAGTCAGGGAGGACGGGACCGTATGCAGCTGCGAGGCCAACGCGACGCGTTTGGGGCCCCGGGCATGCCTCCCAAGTGGTCCCACGGGAACAAGGAGGGGGTCGGGACCGCGTACTCGCAGGACAGCAAGGTGTGGTACACCCTCTTCCGCGGCTGTCTCACGGAGGTCTACTACCCCCTCATCGACCACCCGCAGATCCGCGACCTGGAGTATCTCGTCACCGACGGCTCCACCTTCTTCCACGAGGAGCGGAGGCACCTCCGAGGAGAGACCGCACGACTCACCGACCACACGCTCGGCTACCGCATCACAAATCGGGATCCTGACGGCCGGTACTCCATTCACAAGGAGGTGATCTCCGCCCCCCACCTCCCCGTTGTCCTTCAGCACACCCGGCTCACGGTGGAGAAGCCGCTCGCGCATCCCCTCCAACTCTACACGATCCTGGCTCCCCACCTCAACGTCAGCGGCTGGGGGAACAACGCGTACGTACTCCGCCAGAACGATCGGATCCTCCTCGCCGCGGAGCGCGAGGGGACCTGGGCCGTTCTCGGCGCATCGGTTCCCTTCCTGCGAGCCTCGGTCGGGTACGTCGGCACGTCGGACGGCTGGACCGACCTCGACGCGGACCGCAAGCTCGATTGGGAGTTCGACCGCGCGCTGGACGGGAACGTCGCGCTCACGGGGGAGCTCCCGCTCCCCGGCCCCGAGGGGTTTACCCTCGGCCTCGCCTTTGGGCAGGGGCTTCCCGCCGCGGTGTCGGCGCTCCTTCAGGCCCTCGGGGTACCCTTCGAGGAGCTGTGCGACCGTTTCCGCGACGAATGGGACCGGCCGGCGAAATCGCTCAAGGATCGCCGCGGCCTGACCGGCGACGGCGGCAATCTCTACCACGCGAGCTACAGCCTCCTCCTCGCCCACGAGGACAAGACCTACCCCGGGGCGTTCATCGCGTCCCTGAGCATCCCTTGGGGCAATGCCCGCTCGGGTGAGGAGATGGGTGGCTACCACCTTGTCTGGACCCGGGACCTCGTCAACACCGCTACGGGTCTTCTCGCAGCCGGCGACGCCGAGACTCCGCTCAGGACGCTCATCTATCTCGCGGCCAGCCAGCAGCCGGATGGCGGTTTCCCTCAGAACTTCTGGCTCGACGGGAGCCCGTACTGGCGCGGGGTCCAGCTGGACGAGGTCGCCTTCCCGATCCTCCTCGCCTGGAGGCTCCATCGTGCGGGGGCGCTCCGCGCCTTCGACCCTTACCCGATGGTCCGCTCCGCGGCCCGCTTCCTGCTCGCCCGGGGGCCGGCGACGGGGCAGGAGCGCTGGGAAGAGACCGGGGGATTCTCGCCCAGCACCCTGGCCGCGAGCATCGCGGCGCTCGTCTGCGCCGCGGAGTTCGCGCGGGCGCGAGGCGAACCGTCGACGGCGGAGTACCTCGAAGACCACGCCGACTTCCTGGAGCAACACCTCGAAGAATGGACCGTTACGTCCCAGGGCACGCTGGTCCCTGGGCAGCCGTGGCACTACATCCGTATCCTTCCGGTCGCCCCCGGGGAGGCCGCCCCCGGAAAGGGGCCGGACGAAGCTGAAGTGACCCTCGCGAACCAGCCCCCCGGGGCCCCCAAGACGTACCCGGCGCGGGAGGTCGTGGATGGAGGGTTCCTCGAGCTCGTCCGATATGGGGTGCGTCGGCCGGACGACCCGTTGATCACCGCGTCCGTCGAGGTGATCGATCGCATCCTGCGCGTAGAGACGCCCTTCGGCCCCTGCTGGCACCGCTACAATCACGACGGGTACGGGCAGCGCGACGACGGCGGCCCGTACCTCGACTGGGGGACCGGCCGCGCGTGGCCGCTCTTGACCGGTGAGCGGGGCCATTACGAGCTCGCCGCGGGCCGGGACGCGAAACCGTACCTCGCGGCGCTGGAGCGGCTGGCCACGACGACCGGTCTACTCACGGAGCAGGTGTGGGACTCTCAGGACCGCCCGGCCGACCATCTGTGGCTGGGCCGGCCGACCGGTGCCGCGATGCCGCTCATGTGGGCCCATGCCGAGTATCTCAAACTGCTTCGCTCCGTGGAAGAGGGCGCGGTGTTCGACCGCATCCCCCTCGTCTGGGAGCGGTACGCCGGGCGAAAGGGGGGCCCGCCGAAGCGCAGGGAGGTCTGGAAGTTCAACTACCAGCCGACCCACGTGCGGGCCGACGGACGGTTGCGGATCCAGGCCGAGGCGCCGTTCCGCCTCCATATCTCGGCGGATGGGTGGGCGAGTGTCCGGGACATCGACTCGACCCCGACCGCGCTGCGGCTCTTCTTCGTGGACCTGGAGCCGCTCCCGGCCGCGGGAGGCGCGATCGACTTCACGTTCTACTGGCCGGCGGCGGACCGTTGGGAGGGTCGCGACTTCCGAGTGGAGACCCGCTAACGGGTCTGGACCAGGTTAGACGCCGCAGGCCCCTAGCGGTCTGAGCCGAAACTAGGTCAGCCGGTACTCCCGACGGCGCGAGTCCACGAGCGAAACCCCTTCCCGTACGAGACCCTGGCGACGCAATTCCTCGAGTCCACTCTGCACCGTCCGCCGGGGTAGGCGGGAGAGGCGCACAAGCTCGCTCTGGTCGAGCGCCCGGTAGGTTTCGAGCAGGAAGTAGAGGAACTTGGTCGCGGGAGGGCCCTTCACGTTCTTCGCGCTCCGCAGGCTGCCGAACGTGTCCCCTCGGAGGCCCAGCCGCTGGGAGGCGAGCGGGGCGACGGAGGAGAGGGCGACGTTCCCCAAGTTCGTCTCCGCCCCGAGGTCCCGCAAGAGCGCGATCTGCTGGCTTTCCATCGGGGCCTCGAAGATGAGCCGGTCGGTCGGGTATTCGGCGGCGATGTTCCGCACCCAGTCCCACTTGATCGCCCCCTCGCCGTCGTAGATGCCCACGCCGCGACCGGATTCCCGGCTTTCGAGGATGACCTTGCGGGGCTCGAGCGCGAGGGCCCGACCGACCCGCTCGAGCGTCTCCCGGAGCGAGAGCTGGTTCTGCGGGTTCTTCTTGCCGACCTCGATGAAGACGTCCACGTTCCGGCTCGCGGCGTCCCTGCGGAGCTTCTCGATCTGAGCGGCGGAGAGCTCGATGATGCCGTCGGAGATCTCCACGATGTCGAACCCGAGCTCCCGCGCCTCGTCGAGGAAGGCCCCGACCTTCTCCCGGACCACCGCGTACTCGAGGAGGGTGCCGCCGGTGGACACCTCCACGCCCATCGCGTGGTAGGCATCGATACGCCGCCGGACCTCGGCCCGGGGCAAAAGGAGCGGCAGCCCCCAGCCGATCTTCACCACGTCGATGTAGGGCGCGAGAGGCGTGAGTTCGCTCGCATGGAGACCGTGCAGCCGGTCGAGGACGTGCGTGACCCCGACGCTGCGGGGCTTCGGGGGGACCGGTGGGGCCTCTGGAAAAAACCGCGAAGGCGCGCCACGTTTGGGTGCAGAAGCTGCCATGGTTGGCTCCCTTCGAGCGCCGAATATGCGCCCGGGGCTCTTTAACTTCGCGGGCGGAGACGACGGCAGGTCCCTAGAGGAGGGAGGCGATGGGGCGCCCCTGCATGCGCGGCGGGATCTCAACGCCCATCCGTTTCAGGAGGGTCGGCCCGATGTCGATGATCGATTGCGGTCCCTGAAGGCCCGCCCCGGCCCGCCCCGGTTCCGCCATGGCGTAGACGCCCTCGAAGGAATGGACCGAGTCGTCCGGCCCGGTGTCGTTCTCGTTGAGGAAGAACGAGCCATACCCGATCGTTCCGGCCGAGCGCCACTTGAGCTGACTAAAGTAGATCATGAGGTCGGGAGGGTCTCCGCGGACCTCCCGGTAGATCCGCTTGGGCTCGCGCACGTCCGGGGCCAGGGGCGCCCCCGTCGGCAGTCGGACCTCAGCGAGCTCGCGGGCCATGCGCTCCGTGAGGCGGGGGATGTCGGTCGGGGCCACGATCCCCTGCGGCTCGCGACCCTTGACGTTGAAGAAGATGCGAGCGTAGTAGCCCCCCGCGCCCCAGGCGGTGGTCCGGGACCAGTCGATCTGGGCCTTCTCGAGCGGGGTGCCGCGCGGTGGCATCGGGCCCTTGAGCGTGAGGTAGCCCTTCGCGATGAGCCACTCGTTGATGCAGAAGCAGCCGTCCATCATCTGGCTGCCGTGGTCGGAGAGCACGAAGATCGTGGCGGAGTCGCCGACCTCGGCCACGAACTTCCCGATCTCCTCGTCCAGCATCTCGTAGTAGTCATAGACCAGCCGCTCGAACGCGTCGTTCTTCTCCGAGCGGGGGTGGGCGTGGTCAAAGTACTTCCAGAATGTGTGATGGATCCGGTCCGGCCCGATCTCGTGGAGCGCGAAGAGGTCCCAGGGTTCCTTCTTCCAGAGCTGCCGCGCCACGGCCCACCGGCCCCGGGTCATCTCGATGAGCTCCCGCCCGATCCGTCCGCGATCATCGGCGCGGAACGTCACGTCGAAGACGTACTTGCCGCCCGCCAGCTTTCCGACTTCCGCAGCGAGGTCCGGGGGTTGGACAAAATCCTTCGCGCTGTCGGGCGTCAGGAAGTCGGAGATGTAGACCCCGTTGACGCGGGGGGGCGGGTAGCCGGGGGGCATTCCGATGACCGCGACCCTCTTTCCGAGGCGGGAGAGGATCTCCCAGGCGGGAGGGTGGGGGAGCATCTGGGGGGTCGGAGAGTACGTGTCCCAGTAGGTGCCGGGACGGCGGTGCCGGAATCCGTAGATCCCGAGGGTCCCCGGGTCCATCCCCGAAAACATGACCGCCCAGGCCGGGACGGTGATGGGCGGGTCGCAACTCGTGAGCGTTCCGTAGGTGCTCCGCTTCAGCAGCGCCGCGGTGTTGGGCATTCGCGGGAGGAAAGTGTCGAAGAGGAGGTTGGGAGGCATGGAGTCGAGGCCGAGGACGACCGTACGGGCGTGCGCCGTTGCCATCGTCGTCCGCTCGGGGCTTGGGGATAAAAGGCTGATGGAGCGGCGCGTAGCGCCTTCAAGTGCAGGGACCGCCCGCGAGTACGGGGCCACCGGTGCGGGCCGTTCGGCGGGGCTAGCGGGTGGCGGCGACCGAGGTCCCCCTCAGGGAGGCGGGGTCACCCGTGGAGCGTCGAGAGTCTGCCTCGCTCGGCAAGCCAATCGAGGACCCCCGGCAAGCGGTGTGAGAACAGGGAAAGGTGGCCTTCCCCCGGGACAATCCGCACTCGAGAGTTCGGCAGCCGACGGGCTAGGCACTCGGAGTGGGTGGGTCCGACAAACCAGTCGTCCTTACCGTGCAATAGGAGAGTGGGCGCCCGGACCGACCCCCAGTTGACGCGCCACGGGCGAACTAGCGCGAGGTCGTCGTCCCGCCAACCGGAGATGGACGGTCGAATGCCTTCCCTCATCCCGTGGAAAAAGAACTTCGAGAACTCCCCCGAAAGCGCCCTCCTATCGGCGGGAGAGAGGATGGTTGCCCAGGCCGACCTCACGGCTTCGGGTCGTGCGCGGAGGAGCTCCTCTCTCTGCGGCTCGATCAGAGCGGTCAGGTCACCGCTGCCCCGCCGTGCGGCCCTGAACTCGATCGCGTTGAACTCGCCCACGTCGGCGTACCAGTCGAGGCCGCGTGAGAAATGCGGGGCGATGGTCGCCAGGAGGACAGTGCCGAACACCTTCTGAGGAAAACGGGCGGCCACGGCCAGGGCGTGCGGGGCGCCGGCCGACCAGCCCCACACCCCGAAGCGCTTCAGCCCCAGCGTCTCCACGATGGCCCGGACCTCTTCCTGGCAGTCGGCCACCGATCGACCGGGTCGGGCGGTCGAGCCGCCGTACCCGGGCCTGTCGTAGGTGACCCACCGCACCCCGCGATCTTGAGCGGCCCGGAGGTGGCGTCGGAAGGGGGCGGCCGAGAGGGGCATTCCGTGCATTCCGAGGATGGCGGTTCCGTCGAGGGCCCCCCCGTCAAAGACCCGCACAAGCCGGCCGTCGCGCAACCGAACGACGTGACGTTGGAGTCGGGCGCCGTCCATGGTTTAAGGCCCGTCCATACCCGAGGGCTTTTCACTTCAATCCCCGAAGAGCAAGGCCACCCCTACACCTACGCGGACACGCGCGGCCCTCCCCGAGATCTGTTAATCCATCTGGAGACGAAACCGCTCAACGATATCCCGGCCGAACCGATGGAGATCCTCGCGGGTCTCCTCGTACGTGGGTCGGAGGAGGAGGACGACCTCCGGTCGCCCTTTGCGCAGCGGGATCTCGATGACTTTCTGCGCACGCCGACTCCCGACCAGGTCGCGTTTCTCGGCTTCGAGCTCCGCGTGCCCGACGCCTTCATGGAAGACGAGGAACAGGTGGCCCCAGTGGTCCGCCCCCCCGTGGGGGTTGCGGCGGAGCACCGCGCGCTTCCACCCCCGAACGAGCCCGCGACCCGACTCGGGGAGGTCCCACCACGGCGAAAGGTAGACCCCCTGATTGACGGAATACTCGAGCGCGCCCCGGATGGCGAGGTCAACGTAGCTCAGGAGAAACTCCGGGTGCAGGGGCGTCAGGTCGAGCGCGGCCTCCGGGCGAACTGCCATCGCCGTGGCCGCGGGGGCCGAGAGCGGGGGCGAAGGGGGATCGTCCACGAGAACGAGGACCTCATCCCTCGGATGTTCTTGACGTTCTCGACGCCGAGCGGTCCGCGTCGCACCGCGCGTCGAAGCGTGGATTTATCTCCACATATGAATGCTCATATGAGCATGTCGTCCAAGAACGTCGCGATCCGAAGGGATGTGTACGATGCCCTGCGCCGCGAGCGACGCCCCCAGGAGAGCTTCACCAAGCTCCTCCTCCGTCTCCTGAATCAGAAGGGACCCCTCCACGACCTCGAGGGGGCCTGGGGGGCGGCAGGCGCCGGGAAGTGGACGGCCCGTTGGCGGTCGATCCGCTTTGGACGTGGAGGTCGCCCGTGAAGGGGGTCGATACCCCGCTCCTCCTCGCCCTTCTCGAGGGGAAACCCGGCGCCGAAGTTCTTACGCAGGCGGAGGGGGATCAGGAGCTCTGCACGACCGAGGTCAATCTCCTGGAGCTCGAGGTCCTGGCCCGCTCGGGAGCGAAGGAGGGACGGGCACGCCGGCTTGCGAGTCTCGACCGTCTCCGTCATCGGATGGGCGTCCTGCCCGTAGACGAACGCGCGAGCCGAGCAGGCGCCCTTCTGGCCTCGCAGAACTCCGTGGCGCTCCCCGCCGCCACATGGCTCGTCCTAGGCGCCCTGCACGCCGCCGGCGCGACGGAGCTCCTGACGACCGAAGCCTCTGGCCTTTCCGCGGTCAAGGTCCCGTTCCGGATTACCAGTGTCCGACGACGCCATCCCAAGGGTCGTTAGTATCGTAACTTATGATTCTTAGAACTCATTAGTCTGGGGTTTAGCGGTGATTCTCTGTCGAAGAGTGCGGACCGCCGCGTCCGGCGGGTCCGACGCCCAGGACCCGTGATCAGGGCCCAACCGGGGGGTCCACCCCATTTCTCTACTAATTGGGTCCAAAGAATCGTATATTGCGGTATACATGAATCATAGGGTTATTGATGTGCCATCGATGAGGCCGATCTCGGGCCCATGTGCCTCCCGTTCCACCTCGAGAAGTCGTATAACACGAGTTATACGACGTCCTGCGACGACCAACCAGCCGCCCCGATGCCGCTCCAGAACACTCGACCGATTGGTGCAGCCGTCACAGTCGGATCCATTCCACTGTCCGGGAGCGATGGCGCCGCCGGGGTATCGCTGAGACGTGCCGTATAGATGGGTCCGCCCCGCGTCCTCGTTGGCGCCAGCTCCGTGCCCCGCCCCAAGACCCCGTCGCGCCCCGCCGGAGCTCGCGAGAGGGCTTCGAGCCGATTCGAGCCTAGGGGCGGTCGAGGCTCTCCCCAAGGAGTACTGTACGCGGAAGGCTCGCGGTCGGGCCGTGCCGGCCCCCACCGCTACCTCGGGGGGGGATGCGGGGATCGCTCGGAGGAGGGGTCGGAGGAGGCAACTTCCGACCGCTCAGCGCTCCAAATGTCGTGCCTATGGCGGATCCGCCCAGACAACTCCACATATGCATATTCATATGCTATGCCGGAACTCCCCATCGCCATTGGACCGACGGAGCCGGTCGAGTCGCAGTGAGGGAGGCGCGGGGCAACTCGAAGGACCTAAGAGGGCCACGAGGTTCCCACCGAGAGTGTCCGTCGCGGGCGTTCTCCCTTCGCGAAGAGGTCGAACCCGGCGGGCGCTGGTCCTGATAGTGGCCTTGCTGCTCTCGGGTATGGCCCCGAACTGGGTGGATCGAGCCGTGAGCGCCCATTCGAGCCCGGCTCCCGAGACCGGCGGTACGGTAGCGACGTTTCAGAGCCTACCGCTTCGGGTCGGTGCGGGCGACGGGACGCTGGCCGCGGCCGCTATGGCATCGCTCACGGCCAACCCTAATCTCGGAGTTGTTCCGTGGTCGTCCGCCCTACGGTCTCCCCTTCGAAGCATGCTCGCTCTGCGGTCCGCGGGGGCCGCCCAGCCCTTCTTCAGCGCAAACAGCTCGACCGCGTTCTGGTTCAATCGCTCCGCCGAGCCGCTGCACGGTCTTACCGACTTCCTCGCCGCCGGCTTCGGGTTCGCGTACGACCCGGCGGGAGGGTTTGTGATGAAGGTCGCCGGGGGACAAACCCCCGGGTTCGCCGCAACGGGAACGTGGGCGCTCACGGGCCTCAATTGGACGAATCTCTCGGTCGACCCGTCGCCGACGCCCCGGGTGTTCACCTCGATGACCTGGGACTACGCCGACGGGTGCATGCTCGTGTTCGGGGGAATCTGGCAGGCGACCTCCATGAGTCCGTTCGTCGTCCGTTCAGACACCTGGGCGTACCAGTCGGGAAACTGGACAGTGGTCTCCCCCGCGACAGGACCTTCTGGTCGTTACGCCGCGGCGCTCGCCTACGATCCCGCGCTGGGAGGGGTGTTGCTCTTCGGGGGCCAGAATGAGAGCTCGCCCCTGAACGATTCCTGGCTGTATCGGGGGGGAGTCTGGACGGAGGAAACCGGATGGAGCGCGCCACCGCCGAGCGCCGGGGCGATGATGGCCTGGGACAACGCGTCGGGCTCCATGGTCCTCTTCGGGGGCGTAGTCTCGAGCGTCAACAGCACGGAGGTGCCCACGAACACCACCTGGAGCCTCTCCAGCACCGGCTGGGTCCCCGTGTCGATTGCGGGCGCCGCCCCCCCGGCCCGGTATCTGGGACTTCTGACGAACGATTCGTCCCCCGGGGAACTCCTTCTCACCGGGGGGACGAACGCCTCCTATCGAGCCCTCAACGACACGTGGACGTATCAATCGGGGACGTGGACCCTCCACAGCGGGGCCGGGGCCCCGGCCATGGGGTGGGGCGACGGAGCCTACGACCCCGAGACGGGGGCGGTCGTCACCGAGTTGCCGGCGTTCAGCACCCACGTGGACCAGCTGGGGGGCCAGACGTGGGACTACCGGTCCGGATCGTGGACGCTCCAGGAGCTGGTGTCGTTCCCGGGACCGCTGATCGCCCCCGCGGTCGATACCGATCCACCCCTCGGCGGTGTGCTCCTGGTCGGGGGGGCAAACTCGAGTCTCGGCTTCCCGAACGGTACCTGGCTCTACCGGGAGAATCTGTGGACGAACATCGCTCCCACGGGAGGGCCCCCGGCCCGGCTCGGAGCGCTCCTCGTCTTCGACCCGGCCCTGGGGGGCGACGTCCTCTTCGGCGGAGCCGGTCCGTCCGGGTACATGAACGACACGTGGTTGTTCCGGAACGACGCGTGGTCGCTGCTCCCCGAGATGTACTCGCCGTCGGCACGGGGGGGCGAGGCCGGGGCTTACGATCCCGCCACGCAGGACCTGGTCCTGTTCGGTGGGGACAATGCGACTACCGTGTTCGGGGACACATGGATCCTCAACGCCTCGGGTCAATGGTCGGTCTCCGCGGCACTCGGGCCGGCCCCGCGGTCCGCTGGGGGAATGGCCGATGACCCGGGTGCGGGCGCCTTGCTCCTCTTCGGCGGGAGCAACAGCACCTCCGCCACATCGGGAGGAGCCCAGTTCAACGACACGTGGGAGTGGTCGGAGGGCTCCTGGATCCGCGAGCACCCGGGTCGGTCGCCCGCCGCCCGCTCGGGATTCGGGCTGGTCCTCGACCCGCCTCTCGGCATGGACGTGCTCTTCGCCGGGGGGAACAATACGACCCCGTTCTCGGACACTTGGGAGTTCGTCTCGGGCGATTGGGTCGAGAGCTCTCCATCGGCGAATCCGGGGGCTCTCGGGACTCCCGGACTCGCGTTCGACCCGTCGAGCGGGACGGTCTTCGACTTCGGCGGACTCGGGGTGAGCTACAACCCTCCCGGGCTCCTCATCTATGCGACGGGATGGTTCTTCGACCCGATCGCGGTGACGGTGAGCGCCTCAACCACCTCCGGGACGGCCCCCGTCGCGGTGCAGTTCGGGGCAACGGTTCGAGGCGGAGCCCCGGCGCTCACCGGCTCCTGGGCCTTCGGAGACGGCGAGTCCTCGACCGCCTGGAACGGGACACACGTCTACTACTCGAGCGGGACGTTCCCCGCCACGTTCAGCCTCTCCGATGGCTTCGGGGCGACCGCGTCGGCGTCGATCGGGGAGACGATCGGTGGCACGGGAGTCGCGCCCCTGACGACGGGGCTCACCGCGAGCGCCTCGAACGGCACAGCCCCCTTCCCGGTGACGCTCACGGCCGCTCCGTCGGGGGGGTCGGCGCCGTACTCGTTCGCCTGGGTGCTCGGGGATGGTGCCACGGCGTCGACCGTCGAGGTGAACCACACCTACAGCGTTGCCGGGAACTTCACCGTGCTCCTCCAGGTCACCGACTCCCTGGGGGGGACCGCAGATGCCGAGGTCGTTATCCATGTGGTGGCCGCGGGCTCGCACCCCCTCACCCTCACGCTCGCGGTCTCCTCGACGCGCGGGACCGTTCCGTTCAACGTCACCTTCACGGGGACGGCCGCGGGGGGATATCCGCCATACACGTTCGGTTGGGAGTTCGGGGACGGCGCGAGCGGCGCGGGCGCGTCGACCGCCCATACGTACCAGTCGGCAGGCAATTTCACCGTGACGCTGACGGTTACCGAGGCGAATGGGGCCACGGGGACGATGACGACTCTCGTCCACGTCGCCGCGAACACTTCGGTTCCGCCGAACTCGAACACGACGGTGCCGCCGCCGGTCGGTCCTTCGGGGTCGCCGTGGCCGGGTTGGCTTCTCCTGCTCGCCCTCGGAGTCGTCGTCGCGGCGGCCGTGGCTGCGACGGTATTGCTCGTGCGTCGCCGGCGCCCGCCGGCGGCCGGGGCCAGCGGGCCGGTCGCGGCGTGGGAGGAGCGCGCTACGGACGACGGCTCGCCGATCGAGGACTAGTCCCCGCGAGCCCCCGCAGCGCCGCGACTCCCGCCGCGGCTCGGGCGACCGCGGGGACCCCGACCCCGCCTCCGCTCCCCCCGGTTCACCCGGCCGAACTGAACGTCGGCCACCCAGCGCCCGTGGAGATAGAACGAATCGGGGCGGACGCCTTCGAAGCGGAAGCCCAGCTTTCGGAGAAGCCGCTGGGAGGGTCGGTTCCCGTCGAACGTGGCCGCCTCGAGCCGATGGAGGCCCAGCGTGTTGAACGCGAGTCGCACGACGGCCGTGCCGGCCTCGAATCCGAAGCCGCGACGCCAGTACGGCCGGCCGATCCAGTAGCCGAGCTCGGCGCGTCGGTGGACGGGATCGATCCGGTGGAGCCCCATCCCTCCGACCAGCCGGCCGGTCCGCCGTTCGACGAGCCACAGCCGGAGATGCGGGTCGTTGGGGAGGCTCTCGCGGACCATCCGGAGGAAATCCTTCAGGTCGGACCGCCCGTAGGGGTGGGGCACGTGGAGCAGCCATCGCGAGACCTCGAAATCGTTGAGCAGGCCGATGGCCTGGGACCCCCAGCGCCCCGAGGGACGGACGAGGTCGAGCCGACGGGTTCGGAGCGGAAGCCGAACGCGCGCGACGCGGGGGTCGTGCGTCGCCCGGGACGGTCGCGACGGCATGCGTTGACGCGCGGACAGGGCGCCCGTCTTATACGAGTACGGTGTAACTTCCCCCGAGGAGCGCGGCTCGCCCGCGCCCACGGGGCCCCATGTTCGCAGCTCAGACGAAGAAGGTCTGGATGGACGGGAAGCTCGTCGAGAGTTCTGAGGCGAAGATCCACGTCCTCAGTCACACCTTTCATTATGGAGTCGGGGTCTTCGAGGGCATCCGTTGCTACCCGACCGACAAGGGTCCCGCGATCTTCCGACTCAAGGACCACGTCCACCGGTTGGCCACCTCGGCGAAGATCTACCACATGCCAGTGCCGTACTCCGAGGAGGAGATGGTCCAGGCCATCTCGGAGACGCAGGCGGCGAACGACATCGTCCCTTCCTACATCCGTCCGATCGTCTACCGGGGGGAGCCGGCCCTCGGGGTCAAGAACGACAAGGGGAAGATCTCCCTGGCGATCGCCGCCATCCCCGCGAAGAAGTACTTGGGCGAGGAGTCGGAGCGGGGAGTTCGAGCGAAGGTTTCGCCGTTCCGCAAGCCCCACTCCGATGCCATCCCGTCCTTCTCGAAGGCCGATGGGAACTACCTCAACAGCTACCTCGCCGGTATCGACGCGGCGCGGGACGGCTACGAGGAGGCGATCCTCCTCGACCAGAACGGCTACGTGGCGGAGGGGACGGGGGAGAACATCTTCCTCGTGCGCGACGGAACGGTCTACACCCCCGGTCTCGAGTCGGACATCCTCCTCGGGATCACGCGGGCGAGCGTCCTGCAGATCGCGAAGGACCTCGGCTATCCGGTCGTCCAGAAGCTCCTCTCCATGAACGAGCTCCTGACCGCCGACGAGGCGTTCTTCTCCGGGACCTACGCCGAGGTGGCCCCGATCCGCGAGATCAGCCACTACATGGTCGGCGAGGGGAAGCCCGGGCCCGTAACGCGCGACATCATGGATGTCTTCAACCGCGCCGTGCACGGGCAGGAGCCGAAGTACGCTTCGTGGCTCCACCTGGTGGGCGCCGTTGTACGGCCGGTCCCCCGGGCGGCCCGTCGACCGGCTTCGACCTAGTCCCGGTCCGCAGTCGGGGCCGGGGTCCCGTCGCCGGGGCCTTGCCGACAGGAGTGGGAGTGGGGATCCGGCCTCCAGACGAGCTCGATGCGGAGCCCCTCCGGGCCCTTCAGGAAGAGGGAGCGCGAATCGGTGCGCTCCTTCTCCCCCGCCACCTCGATCCTTGCGCGTCGGATTCGGCTCTTGAGCCCGGTCCACGACCCTACGCGTATCGCAATATGGTCGATGCCGCTCGCCTTCGATCCCCGGGGAGCGTCGTGGAGCCCGAGGACCTGGTCTCCCATCAGGAGGAAGGTGTGATCCTCGCCCTCCCCGACGATGTCCATCCCCAACTGCTCGACGAAGAACTGGCGGGCTTTGGCGCGGTTGCGGACCCGGATATCGATGTGGTCGAAACCGAGCAGCTCGGCTTCCGAGGTCGGGGGGCTCATCGAGTTCCTGCCCGGGGGCGACTCTCCCCTTCTCCGCTCCCCTTCCGAACCACAGGGGTCTACCGGGAGGGATGCGTCGCCACCGGGGTCGCCGGCGGAAGGAATCCCAGCTTCTCGAGCTCCCGAAGGATGTGGTCGGCGGAGCCGGCAGGATCACTGTGGACCGTGTCGACGAGGATGTCCGGCTTTTCCGGGGCCTCGTACGGGTCGTCGACCCCCGTCATCTCCTTGATCTTCCCCTCGCGCGCCTTCTTGTAGAGCCCCTTCACGTCCCGCGCCTCGCAGACGTTGAGGGGAGTCGAGATGTAGACCTCGACAAACCGACCGATGTCCGCCCGGGCCCGCTCCCGGGACGTTCGGTAGGGCGAGATGAGGGTGACGATCGGGATCACCCCGTTTCGGGCGAGGACCTTCGCCACATACGTGACGCGGGCGGCGTGCATCTCGCGCGCCTTCCGGTCGAATCCGAGGTCCGCGCTCAACCCCTGGCGGATCTCATCGCCGTCCAGGAGCTCCACGTGCCAGCCGCGCGCCTTGAGCTTCGGCTCGAGGGCCCGGCCGATCGTCGTCTTTCCCGCGCTAGGGAGTCCGGTGAGCCAGAGGCAGAATCCGTCGTGCGTCATACGGTCGTCTCGGTTCGCAACATGCGCGGCATATCAGGCTTTGGAGTTGTCCGTCTTCTCCGAGGGCTTCTCGCGACAGTCGGCGGGGAGGGGGCCCGGCGCGGAGCCGGGCCCGGACGGCGCGATGCGCTCCTAGTTCACTAGGACGTCCACGTCGGGGGCGTGGTAGGCGTGGATCAGGCCATCATCCGACTGCACCCAGCGCAGGTTGATTCCGTAGTTGAGGCAGTGCATCCCGCGCACCAGGAACCCCGGGTCGACCATGTTCATGGTGAACGTGATCGACTGGCCCGGCATGAGGACGATCGTGGAGCCTGAGTTCGTGAGAACGACCCGCTCCATCGAGCAGGGCATTCCCGTCGCGTTGAGGTAGAGGTCGAATCCCGTGCCCTGGTAGTTCGGGACCCATCCGAGGGCCCCGGGCGCTCCGCTGGAGTCCGGAGCCTCGCCGCAGTTGAACATGTCGCGCAGGCCCGTCCCGTTGCCCGAAGCCATGGGGAACGTGGACAGGGGGAACTCCATGTTGAAGCCGTTCGAGAGCGCGTTCGAGATCGTGAACGTCCAGGTGATGTGGAGCACCGTCTTCTGGGGCACCGTCAGCGGGCTCGTGGAGGTCGCCTCCGTGATGGAGGCGGTCTTGCAGGCGGGCGCGCCGCCGCACGGGGGCGTCACCGACCCACCAGGGTAGACAAAGCACGTCCCGGGGTTGCCGCCGTAGAGGGCGGCGCACTCGGTGGCGTCGTTGATGTGAAGGAGGATCGTTTGATTCGTGGGGGCTCCCGCGGTCCAGGAAGCGGACCCCATCAGAATGTTCATGGTGCCGTCGAGCGGGATGTTCGACGGGTCGCCGTGCCCGCGCGGGAAGGCGTGGTAACCCTGCGTCGACTTCGCGGTGCTGGTCCAGAGGTTGCCGTCCGCCCCGCTCGCGCTGACGGAGATAGAGGTCGGACTGGTGGACCCGGCGTAGACGCAGTACGAAATGAGGCCGGGAACGCCGCTCGTCGGATTCAGGTTCTTGAGCGAGCTAAAGTAGTAGGACCAGGAGGTCGAACCCTTGGTGACCGCGACGCCCACGAGGGAGGATTGATTGAAGTTGCCCAGCGCGTTCGAGGACGGGCACCCTCCCCCTCCCCCCGAGCTGGGGGGAAGGCCCGGAGCGTTTCCGTGACTTGCACCGAAGCCGGCCGCGGTCAACGCAGTGAGGCTGAAAACTACGGCGACGGCCAGCAACCCAAATCGCATGACGGAACTCATTTGTGCCCCCGGAGGCGGCCGTCCAGTTTGCTAGTGCTACTTGAAACCAACGTGGAATCCTTCTCGAAGGTCGCAGCCCCGGATCTGCAATCGAGAACTTCATGCTGGCTCGGGGAGGTGGAGATTCGCGGCTGCCTGGGCATCGTAGACGGCTCCTTGCCGCAAGCCGCCCATCGGCGGCCCACCGGACCCTTCCCCTAGCGGTTCGGGCCGCTCGCGCCTTCGGGGACGCTCGGATCGAGTTCCGAGGGGCTTGGCGCTCCCTCTCGAGTAGCCGTGGCCGAGTCAGCGTCGCGCGACGGAGGGCGGCCTCCGCGCGAAAGGCCCCGATACAGGATGAACCCGAGCACCCCAACGGCAACCGCGGCGGCGATGGTCCCACCGACCAACGCCGGGGTCACGAGTGGATTGACCGGGGGGAGCCCTCCGCAGGCGACGAAGCTGGTGGAGATGGGGAGGGTCCTGTTCGCGACCGCCCCTGAGGCGTCAGTAACAGTCAGCGAGACGTTGAAGAGGGTCGACTGGACATAGACGTGAGAGACGTTGGCTCCCGTTTGGTTCGAGCCTCCGTCCCCCGGGTTCCAGGAGAACCGGTACGGCGCGGTTCCGCCCTTAACGGTCCCGGTGAAATTGTCGGTAAGGAAGTCCGTGCTGCCGGCGCAGTGGTACCAGCTTGTGTAGGACACGCCGAGGGACATTCGGCCGTTCACGGTGAATCCGACGAAGGCCGATGCGTAGTTCGGGATGCTGTCGGAGACCTGGAGCCGGACGGAGTACGGACCGACGACCGTGGGCACGCAGCTGAGGTTCTGGCCGCTGACCCCGCACCCCGAGGGAACGCCGCTCCAGATGAAGGTGTAGGGCGGCGATCCTCCGCTGGCGTTTCCTAGAAGGAGCACCGGGCGGCCCACCGTCACCGCGGTGGGGACCGCCGTGGCGGTGGCGGTCAAGGGCAGAGTCGCGGTGATGACCGTGAGGGCGGAGGCGTTCGAGTCCACCCCGTCGGAGACCGTGACGTTGGCGGTGTATGTACCCACCTGGGTGTAGGTGTGCGACGTCGAGGTCGCCCCGGCGGCCCCCGCGGTCACGTTCACGGTCGCCACGACGGGCGGGGACCCGTCCCCGAAGTGCCAAGTGAAGTTGTACTCGAGGACATGCGAGTTCCCCCGGGCCGTTGAGTTGAGATTGACCACGAGAGGAATATGGCCACGGCGAGGACTGGCGCTGATCTGGACGGACACCGAGGCATCGGGGGAAGGACCGGCTGGAGAAGCCTCGGTCAAGGTAGCCAGCGAATGGGCGGGAGTCTCCAGCCCTCCGAGCACCTGGACGGGGCCCTGGGTTCCGTGGAAGCCTCCCGCCCTAGTGCCCGAGCCGCCCGGGAACAGCCACATCGGTTGATCGGATGCGGCCCAGAGGCCTATGGCTGGTCCCGGGACCATTAAGACCACCGCGAGAACGGCTCCGAGGCCTCTCGCGACCGACGGGGATCGTAGCGCGGGGCGAAACCGCGCGTCTCTCGTCAAGGTCGCCGGCCACCCGTCGCCGTCCATATGAGCCTTATTGCCCTTACACGGGTGGGTTCAGGCTGGGAAGTAGCGGCCCCCACCTCGACCGGCAGACTCGGGTAGTACATTCGCGGTGGGCTAAACCCCCCGTAGGCTACCCTTTTCGTGCCCCGAACGAGGGGATCCTACCCCCGGACCTCGAACGCAAGGACGGCACACCTTATCTGGTCCCCAATTCCCTTAGAAGTCGGGACTTCTGGCGCCTCGCCAACGGGGTGGGAGGTCCCAGTTCCACCCCCACTGATACCGGAAACCGCTAGCGGCTGTCTCACATCGAAATATCAAAGCCAGACCATGATGCGTGTTTATAAGGGGGGACAACTCCACGCCCCGTAAGCTCCGGGGTATCAAACGCTTTCATGGTTACGATTAGTGCTCGCAGCGATACGCCCGCGACGGCGGGCCCTGAGTCCTCCGCCGAGCAAGCGTTCAACGGGGTCGACGTCGCCATTGTCCTGCCGACGCTCAACGAGGAACAAGGTCTGCTTCGGACCCTGAGCGACCTGCCTTTCGACCGGCTCGCGGGGCTCGCCTCCGACAAGGAGACGTTGGTCGTGCGTCTGGTCATCGTGGACGGAGGGTCGACCGACCGGACGACCGAGATCGCCCGCGAGCGGGGGATCCCTGTCTTGCGGCAGCTGGGACGGGGAAAAGGTCAGGCCATCCGTCAGGCGCTGGCCTGGCTTCACGAGCGGAAGGTTCGCTACGCGGTCGTGCTCGATGCGGACTTCACCTACCCCGGTGCAAGCATTCCCGCGGTGGTCCACCTCCTCGACTCGGGTAGCCAGCTTGTGGTGGGCGTGCGGCAGCCCGTGAGCTCGGCACGGACCGACTCGCGGGAGGCGGTGCACCGCGTGGGCAACGGGCTTCTCAACCTCGCCGCGAGCCAGCTTTCAGGCCTCCCCATCCTGGACCTCTGCAGCGGCTTCTGGGGGGTCCTCGTGGAGGCCGTGCCTCCCCTCAAGCTGGAGACGGACGGATTCGAGATCGAGGCCGAGCTGTTCACCAAGGCCTATCGGGCCGGCTACATGGTGACCCAGATTCCGATCCCCTACCGCGAGCGTGTGGGCGTCGCGAAGCTCCGCGCGCTGAGGGATGGTGCGCGGATCCTTCTCACGTCGATCCGTTTCGGTCGACGTCGGCTGGTCTCGGCGCTCCAGTTGCCGGGGCGGTCGATCCTGAGGGACATCATCTCCATCGCCCTCGTCCACGGCGAGGACGAACTCGTCCTGATTGCGGATGGGTCGCGCCGCCTCGAGGCGGAGCGCATCGCCGCCTCGTTCCGGGCTTCGGCTCCCGGCGCCCGCGTAACGGTCCGATCGGGGGAGTTCTCGTCAACGCCGCACGGCTTGTCGCCGCTCACCGGAGGCCGGGACCCGCCCGTCATTCTGACGCTCCCCGCGGCGACTCAACCGAACGGTTTTCCCGCGGCCGTCGTCCATCTTCCTCGCTCTGGTCGGCTGATCGCCCTGGGGGAGATCCCGTCGGCCGAGGTCGGGTCCGAGAAGCTCTCGGTGGACGCCCTCGCGCGCTCCGCCGGCTACCGTCTGAGGATGTCCGCCGGAGCCACCACCGCCCGCTCTTCCTCCGCCCGGGCGGTCTTCGCCAGCATCTTCCCCTCCGATGAGCGCCGGGAGCTCGCGTTCCTGGGAGCGAACGGCCGCCACGCCGCGATGACGGTGTGGGAGGGCGAGACCGCGGACGGCGCGGATGCCCGGACGGAAGGCTCGCTGCTGTCCATGAACCCGGGGACCCATTCGCCAGCCGAGGTTCTTGTAGAGGAAAGTCTGCACTAGACCGGGTCTTGATGGAGTCCTCCCCCCAACCCGGTCGCCCGGCGGCCACGCCGCTGGGCCGGACGATCCACAGCGTCGGTCGCGGCGCCACGGCGATGGCCGTCGCGACCTTGTGCCTTCTCGCGTTCCAGTTCCTGGCGAGAGTCCTCGTCACCCGGTCCGTCTCCGTCACGGAGTGGGGGGAGTTCTCGCTCGCTCTCGCGCTCACGAGCCTCGTGGCCCTCCTGGCGGCGTTCGGCATCCCCACGGCCGTCGCCCGCTCCCTCGCGTTTGAGCCGACCTACGAGGAACGCACGCGGGTCGTCCGACGCGCGACGCTCTTCTCCATCGGTGTCGCCGCCGCGTCCACGATCCTCCTCTACGTCTTCGCCGGGGGAATCGCTGCCGGGTTCCACGACGCGAACCTCACGGGCGTCCTCCAGCTCTTCGCCCTCACCATCCCGTTCTCGATCCTCTCGAGCGTGCTCGCAGGATTCTTCCAGGGAATGGAGCGGGCCGAGCCGAACGCGATCTTCAACCAGATCGTCAATCCGGGGCTCTTCCTCGTCTTCGCCTGGCTCCTCCTGTTCTACGGCTGGCACTTTACCGGCGCGGTCCTCGGCTACGTTCTCTCCTACGCCTTCTCGTTCGCTGCGCTCGCGGTCTACTCGGCGCTTCGCCTGCCCGCCGTGCTCCGCGCCTCCTCGACCGAGACGTTCACGGGCGACGTCAGCGGCCGGATCCCCTTGGTCGAGCTCGCCGTGACGCTCTTCGGGATCAGTACGCTGAGCTACGTCACCTCCTTCGGCGACACGCTCGTCCTCGGGGTCTTCCGTTCCACCCAGATCGTCGGGCAGTACTCCTCGGCGATGACGCTCGCCCGGCTCTTCCTGGTCGGGTCCGGGGCCATCACCTACATCTATCTCCCCGTCTCCGCCCGACTCCGCCGCGAGGGGGATTACGCCACCGTCCGGCAGAGCTACGTGACCAGTTCGCGCTGGCTCGTCCTGATCACGCTGCCCCTCTTCTTCCTCTTCACCTTCGACCCGGCCAACACGCTCGGCGTGACCTTCGGGAAGCTCTACGTGAGCGCCGCGCCGACCCTGCAGGTCCTCGCCGTCGGAAGCTTCATCGCCGTCATGGTGGGCCCCGCCGCCTCGTGCCTAGGGGGGATCGGACGGCCCCGGGCCATGCTCCTCTTCACTCTCTCCTCGGCCGTCGCGAACGTGGCGCTCAGTTTCACGCTCATCCCCCTGTTCGGCCTCGCGGGGGCCGCCTACGCGTGGTCCGTCGCGCGCGTCCTCTACCCCGTCCTCTGCCTCGCGTTCCTGTGGTCGGAGTACGGGATCCACCCGTTCGCCGCCCACTACCTAAAGCCCCTCGCCCTCTCGGTCGTGGTCCTGCTTCCCATCTTCTACCTTTCCTCGAGCCTGAGGGTGTGGTGGATGCTGCCGATCCTGTTCGTGGCGGTGGTCCTCGTCTATCTGGGGTCGATCCTTGCCACCCGCTCGGTGGACCCCGGCGACGTGATCGTACTCCGAGGCGTGGAACGCCGACTCGGATTCCGGCTGCCCCGGCTGATCCGGCTTTTCGAGTCCCGGGAGATCCGAGTGGCCCCGGTGAGCGTGCCCGCTCCGGGGGGATAGGGCGTGGCGTCCCAGTCAGCCGCCAGTTCTGCGTCTCCGCCGACGACCCCCGAACGGGGCTCGCTCGTCGTCATCATCCCGATGCCGCCGTCCTACCGGGGCGGGACCGAGGAGTACGCCTACCAGGTCGTCCGCCACTGCGCCGATGCGCTCCCGGTCCACGTGGTCACCACGAGCGTGCGCTGGAAGGACGGGGCGGACAACCTGGCGATCGGGAGCGCCACCCTCGAGCGCCTGCCGGCCCGGGAGTTCCTGGAGCGTCCGCTGCTCGTGGGTCCTCGGGCCCGGGCCGAACTTAAGCGAGTGGTCGCGCGCGCCGGCGTCGTTCAGCTGCACATGCCCTTCCCCTGGGTCGAGCGGCGCGTCACCAAGTGGGCGCACGATGCCGGCGTTCCCTCGGTCCTCACGTACCACATGGACGCGGAGTTCGGGAGCGACCCCGCCCGATTCACGAGCCGCTTCATCATGGGAAGCTACCGCCGGCTCTCCGCCCTTCCGGCACTTCGGAACTGCCGCGCGGTGGTGTCGAACAGCCTCGGCTACGCCCGCGCCTCTCCCGTGCTCTCTCGCTACTTGCCGAAGGTTCGGGTCATCTACCAGGGCATCGACCTGGATCGTCTCAAGCCGACACCGCAAGGGGGAGGAGCGACGCTCCCTCCTCGAGTTCCCGGGGTTGCGCGGGTCGTCTTCATCGGACGCCTCGTTGGCTACAAGGGGCTGCCCGACCTCGTGCGCGCGGTGGACACGCTGCGCCGGGGGGGAAGACCCGTCGAGCTCCTGATCGGCGGGAAAGGACCCATGCGCTCGGCCCTCGACCAACTCGTCGCCGAGCTGGGGCTTGCGGGCGTCGTCCGATTCCTGGGATTCGTCCCCGACTCGGACGTGGGTCGGCTGTACTCCGAGGCGGATGTGGTGGCGTGTCCCTCCGTGAGCCTCCTCGAATCGACTCCGATCACCCTCCAGGAGGCGATGGCCTTCGGAACGCCCGTCGTCGGCACTACCCTCCCAGGAACGGAAGAGACGGTCCCGAACGACGGGGAACGGGGACGCCTCGTCCCGCCCCGGGACGTCCCCGCGCTCGCCCAGGCGGTGGGGGGTCTCATCGAATCCGGCCGACCGGCCCGTCCCGCGGCTGCCCGCAGCTGGGCGGACACGGCCCACGACTATGTCCGGTTGTTTGAGGAGGTCCGGCACACGGCCGGCGCGGGATGAGCGCGACGCCCACCCGGCCCCCCAAACTCACTGTCTCGGTCCGCCTCTCTCGGCTCCAGGACCTCCCGGACCTGGTCCGGCTGTATCGGAACCGCTCCGAGGAGTCGAAGCGCACGTACCATCCCTTTCCGTTCAGTCGGACGCGATTGGTCGCGATCTACCTCTGGATGATCGTGGTCCAGCGCTGGATGCGCGCGTTCATCCGCCATTTCCCGAAGCAGGCGGCGACCCTGCTCGTGGCCGAGCGACCCGAGCCCCCGCGGCTCGTGGGGTATGGGACGGTGCGGTTGATGAGCGGTCCAGGGGAAGAGCCCGTGGCCCGGTTCGGGTACCTCGTCCGGGACGACTGCCAGGGGCGGGGCGTCGGCGGGCAGATCGTCCGGGCGCAGGTGCTTGCGGCGAAGGCGTTCGGGATCCGCAAGGGCGGAGGGACGGTCCTCAAGACGAACGCGCCCAGCTCCCATCTCATTGAGAAGTGGGGCTGGCGTCTCCGTAAAGGCGGCGTGGACCGGGGCGCCCCCCAGGAGGAGAACCTCGAAACCGTCGCCGACCTGGAGGACATCCTTCGGGGTCAGAAACCCTGATCCCGGCGTTCGCCCGTTCCCTGCGGCTGCCCGTGGAGGGCGCGTTGGACAACCCTTTATGAACCCCTCTAGCGCGGGTCGAGCCCGGGTAGAGTTTTGTTGGCGAGTACTCCCGCGTCCAGCTCGCCCGTGGCGGTCCGCCTCCGTCTCGCCCGGCTCCGGGACCTCGGGACGCTCGTGCACCTGTATCGGCACCGCTCCGAGCGCTCCTGGGCGTTCTATCACCCCTTCCCCGCGGACCGCCTCCGCCTCACGATCATCTTTGCCTGGCTCATCCTGACCCGACGGTGGGTCGGCTCCCTCATGCGCCGGATCCCGGGCTGGTGCGGCGTCGTCGTGGTGGCCCTCCTCCCCGGCTCTCCGAAGCCGATCGGCTACGGCACCGTTCGACCCGAGGTCGACACGGACGGTGAGATGGTCGCGAAGTTCGGATTCCTCGTCGAGGACCACCTCCAGAACCGCGGGATTGGTAAGCAGATCATGATCGCCCAGGCCTACGTGACCCGCGAACTCGGGATCCGGAAGGCCCACGGGACGATCATCGCCGGGAACGTGCCCAGCCGTCGCACGGCGGAGCGGTTCGGCTGGAGGATCTGGGCCACGAACCGGCCCGACCTCCACGCCCCGGGCCAGCCGAACATGGAAGCGGCCGTGGATCTCGAAGAGATCTTCCGACGGGTGGGCGACCCGACCCGCATTCCGCCGGGTGCGCTACCCGGCCGGGTGACCGACCAGTCGCTCGGTCCAACGGATCGTGCGGTCGATCCCGTCGGCGAAGCTCACGCGCTCGGTCCATCCGAGCGAGCGAAGCCGGTCATTGCTCGAGACCAGCGCGGGACTCCCTAGCACCTTCTTCTTGAGGTCGACGACCGGCATCCCTCCGCCGAAGCGGTCGGCGATCGTCTGGGCCAGGTCGCCGATCGAGGTGCCCCGCCCGCTCCCGATGTTGATGGGACCGTTGTCGGCCTGGCCCGCGATGGAGATCAGGGCGTCGACCGCGTTGTCGATGTAGAGGAAGTCGCGGACCGTCCGCGAATCCCAGATCTCGATCTTCTTCTCGGTAAGGCCCTGGCGGATCATCTGGGGAATGATGTAGTCCCCGGCCTGCCCCACGCCGAACGAGTTGAAGTTGCGGACGATGGCAATCTGCCGGTCGTAGTGGCGGTTGTAGACGGCGCACAGGTCTTCGCCGATGATCTTGGTGATGGAGTACGGGTCCGAACCCTGGCGCGGATGGGCCTCGTCGATGGGGAGGTGCTGCGGCTCCCCGTAGACCGCGGCGCTCGACATGAAGATGATGCGGGCGGACGGAGGGGCCGCCCGCAGGAGATTGTGCGTCCCGCTCACGTTGACGTCGAAGGCGAGCGGGAGGTCCTGCTTACACTGCCGCGGGTTGGCGATCGCGGCGAGGTGGAAGATGACCTCGGGCGGGTTCGCATTGATGATCGCCCTCAGCTCATCGATCTTCCGAAGGTCCGCCGTCGCCGCCGTGAAGTCGCTCTCCGCGCTCGCCCGGTCGGGGCGGGCAAAGGAAAAGTTGTCGATGCCGACGACGCTCGCCCCGTCGGCAAGGAGCCGGGTGGACAGGTGGGATCCGATGAACCCCGCCGCCCCGGTAATCAGGACCTTCTTTCCCCGCATGCTGGTCGACACGGCGTTCCCCGGTGCCGGGAAGCCCAAGCGGCCCGGTATAAAGCTTTCCCACCGTCTCGCCTTCCGGCGGCGCCCGAGGATATCAGTCGTAGCCCCACGACTTCAGTCGCTCGTCCACGTCGTGGCCCAACGCGGAGGGGGACCCCGCGCCGCTGGGCGCGTCTCGGGCGAGGGCGACCAGTCGACGGGCGGCCTCGGCCAGCTCCTCGGGGCCCGTGGCGTGGCCCGGGGTCGGAATCGTCGCGAGGCTCCCGGTCTCGGCTTCGTGGACCGTGACGGTGGTATCCCCTTTCAGGAGGCGAACCTCTCGATAGATCTCCGACCGGGTGGAAGCGAAGAGGAATCCTGCGGGGGCCCGCGGCAGCGGCCCCTCCCAGAAGCTGGACGCCGGACCGCGCCGGGCAAGGCTCTCGTCGAGCCGGGTCCCCAGGGACTGCGAAGAGTCGTCAAGCTCAGTTCGGAGCACATCGTTCACGTGTCGGAGGTCCACCCAGTCCGTCGGCGGGGGCGCCTCCCGAACGGGGCTCCCGTTTCGGTAGGTCCAGAGAGTTCCCGGAATGCGAAGCAGTTCGTCGTGGAGGTAGTGCCCGTGGCCGAAGAACCCGTTCTCCCCGAGGGCCTGGCCGTGGTCGCTCACAAAGAGCACGGTCGCTTCGCGCAGGAGCCCGTGTCGCTGGAGAGTGCCCATCAGCGTTTCGAGCTGTCGGTCGAGCTCCCGGACGGAGTCGAGATAGGCGGTGCGGAACGCCGCGCCCGAATCGGTGCGGGCAAGGTAGTCCGTGTGCCGTGCGAGATTGACGCTGGGGAGGTGGCCGAGGGAGGCCGGACCCAGCGCGGCCGAGGGGAGCAGGTACGGTTCGTGCGGCTCGGAGAGGTTGACGAACAGGTGGATCGGTCTCCCGCTGCGTCGTCGACGGAGATACCGCGCGAGCGCCCGATTGAGCTCGGCCCCGCTCCGCATGCTGTTGATCATCCGGTACACCGCGGTCCCGACGCCGCGTAGGCCGCGACCGCCCTTCCGCCCCGAGGTATCCTCTCGGAGGGACCGTTCCATAACCCGGTGAAGGAGCTGTTCATAGCCGAAGAGGGTCACGCCGCGTTGAGCGTTGCCCGCCATCCGAGCCCACAGGCCGGGATTGTACGCATCGTATCCCGGGGCGGTGCCGAGCTCGGGCGCGACGAGGAAGTTCTCGGAGAAAGCGACCGTGTCGCTCCCGGCCTCCTTCCATTGGTCGGCGAGCGAGCGGCTGGGCGGAAGCGCGGCCCGGCTCTGGGCGAGGTAGAAGTGTGTGAGCCATGGGTCGACGCCGGTGAGGAGGCTGACGTGGGACGGGCAGGTCCATGGTGAGCTGGCGATCAAACGCGGCAGGGTCGTCCCCAGGCTCTCCCAGCGATGGAGGAACGGCATGGTGCGCGCCGGCTCGCCCGCGATGTACTCGGGATGCCGGAGCGTGTCGGCCACGATGACGATGAGATTCCGCGGCATTCCCGTCGACCCGGCCCGCGCGCGTGCCAGCCGCCCGCCATATCCCTTTCGGTTGGCGCACGGCCCAGCCTCCGTCGGAGACCGGCCAATCGCGGCGCGGTTCCTCGGGTTGGCACACCGCGGAATCTTTACATGGGGCCCCGGGTAGCCGCCCGCCGCGAGGACCGTGGACTGATGGCCAACCGTGCGCCGCCGTCCGACGGTCCCGCCCCGTCGCCGGAGCCGGCTCCGGTGACGCTTACGGCGAAGGGGGCTGCCCCCGGAGCTCCACAGCCGCCCAACATTGTGGTGCTGGTGCTCGACTGCGCTCGCGCCGACGATTTTGCCGCCAGCGGCATCGGCACCGGGGGCGGCGGGATCCTCGAGGAGCTCCGTCGAGAGTCGGTCGTGTTCTCGAAGGCGGTCAGCGTGGCGCCCTGGACGGTCCCGGCCCACGCCACGATCTTTACGGGCCTCTATCCGTGGGAGCACCGCGCCCACGCGAAGGGGACGCTCCCGCTCAGCTCCGATCTTCCCCGACTTCCCGATCTGCTGCGCGCGGCGGGCTATGCGAGCCTCACGCTGTCCGCGAATCCGCTCCTCAACTCCGACCTCGGGCTCGTCACCGGGTTTGATGCGGCGGGCTGGTCCGAGTGGTGGGAGCCGTACATCCGGAACACTCCGAGGGCCCGGGAGCCGAAACCACTTGTCGAGGGCGCAAAGGCGAAAGGGAGCACCGGCTCGCGGCTCCAACGCCTGCACGACAGCCCGCTGGTCTCCCTGCTCCACCGGTTGGCGGACCTCGTCTACCGCTACCCCTTCGCCGTGAGCGCGGGAAACCATCTGCTGCAGAAGCTGACAATGCCCGAAGAACGGGACCACGCGCTCCTGGCGCGTTGGATCGACCCTACCCTCTCGGGCTGGCTCGCCGCCGTTCCGTCGACCCAGCCGGTCTTCGTCTTCGTCAATCTCCTGGAGGCCCACGAGCCCTACTTCGACGACGGCTCGGTGGTCCACGGTCTCCGGGAGTACCTTCGATATGCGCGAACGTGGCAGGACCGGCCCTCGGTCCTGAGCGGTCGTTGGACCCCGGACCCCGAGGAGCTCCGGCTCCTGCGCGCCCTCTACCGGAGCACGTTCCGGCTGCTGGAGTACCGGGTCCGTCGGATCGTGGAGGTCCTGAAGGCGACCCAGCGATGGGAGAACACGCTGCTCGTGGTGACGAGCGACCACGGACAGGCGTTTTTGGAACACGGCACCCTCTTTCACATGCACCGGCCCGATGAAGGGCTGCTCCGCATCCCCCTCTGGGTACGCTACCCCCACGGCGAGGGGGGCGGCGCGAGGGCCGAGGGCTGGGCGAGCCTGGTCGACATCGCGCCCACGGCGCTCGATGCCGCCGGCCTCCCCCTGCCGCTGTCGTTCCATGGGGTCCCCCTACGGACGCTCCACAACGCCGAACGGCCCGACCCCGTCTACGCCATGGCCGACGGGCTCGCCTTCGCCCAGGAGCGACGCCAGCTCGGCGCCGACCGAATGGCCTGGGTAGACCGCTCCTGGGTCGCGGCGTATCAGGGGAACCGCAAAGTGACGGTGGACCTCCAGGAGAATCGCACCCGCGCGTTCGAAATCGACGGGGACCCGGGGGAAGACCACGACCTCTGGCCCTCGAGCCCGGCGCCGTTCGCGGCATTGGCGCGGGAGGCCCAGCACGTGGGGGAGCTTTTGACGGGCGGCCCGGCCGCGAGCATCTCGGACGAGGTCGAGGATCGCCTCCGCTCGTGGGGCTACGTTTAGCGGGCCCGGCTCTCCGCTCGCTGGGGGCCAGCGTGACCCCGGGTACCGGATGATGGACGTGCCTTTATTTACCCCAGTTCTGAGAGTCGGACGAGCCGTCCGGGGCCGGCTCTGAGCAACTCAACCATGGCGTCCAACTCAACCATCGCGGTCGTCGTCGCCGCCCTGGTCATCGTGGCAGTGGTGGTGCTCGCGTCGGTGCTTGTAGTACCGGGGCTCCTGAGGCTCCACCGCGCCGGTGGAGGCGGCGGTGGGGGTGGCGGAGGGATACCTCCCGGGCCTTATTCGCTGGTCAACTATTCCTCGAGCGTCGATGGCCTCGCGCTCAGCTATTACGAGTGGGTCCCCACCGGCTACGATCCGAATTCCACGTATCCGCTCGCAATCTTCCTCCACGGCCAGTACATGGACGGGGACGAACTCCTCGTGCACGATGGCGGACCCCAGCTCACGGCCGCGGCCCAGGCGAGCGGGTTTCTGCTGATTTCCATCAACACACCCCGCAGTACCTCGGGGTTCTACGTGAACTCGCAGTACACGGGCCCCGAAGAGCAGGACGTGCTCGACGCGATCGCCCACGAGGAATCCCTGCGGCACGTGGGGGCGCTCTTCCTGTTCGGCAGCTCGATGGGGACCCTGGGTTCGTACTCCATCGCCGGCCACCACATCGGGATGTTCAAAGGGATCGGTCTCCTCAACGAATGTCCCGATGCCTACGAGGCGGTCCAGTGGCGCATCGTGACCAACAATCAGGCGAGCTTGAACGGGGTGAAGCAGGTAACCGGCGGGAATCTACCGGGCCAGTCCGCGTACGCCTCGAGGATCACGTACTACCTCTCGGCCGCACGGTTCTATCCTCAGAACTACTCGCATCTCCTCATCTACGCGGACCAGGGCGGGAATGACGCCGACTGTCCGAACAATCCCAACCTCTGGCCGTACCAAAACGCGAACAACACGTATCTCTACTCGACCTGCCACACGATTCCCTCGCTCGGGGAGCCGGCGGACTGCACCGTACCTTTCGCCAACTACTCGAGAGCCGACCCGACGAGCTGGGACTGGCGCTACGTCTTTGAGCCGACGGGGAAGCACAACCTGAACGTAGTGAACGCGACGGACCTCTTCGCCTTCTGGATGGGGCAGCGTACGGCGGGGTTCTTGTGGGGAGGATACCCCTACGGTACCAACCTCCAGTCTCGCTCCTACTGAGGCGCTGACGTCCCGGTCGGGGCATCGGAGCGCAGGCGCCCCGCCGAAGGGGAGATATAGCGAGCCCCCTAGACGCGGGAACGCAGGGAGCGGTCGGGGTCAGGACTGGGGGGCCCGGGCCGCCTCGGGGACCTCGAGCCGCGGGCACGGGGACGAGTGACTGAGGGGAGCGTCGACGCTTCGGTGCCCGGCCCCGACGCGCCGTCGGAGCTGCCGACCTACCGGCCCGGGTTCGCCTCGCGCTCGATGCGCCGCCTCAGGGCGTGGTGGGCCGCGTGGCCCGGGCCGTTCTCGAAGGTGCCGGTCGACACGACCGACCGCTCCGGACTCCTCGCGCCGCGAAAGTGGTGGGAGCTCGTCGGGGTGGTCGCGGGCCTGGTCGGCGGGCTCGCCTTCGGTCTCTGCATCGTCTTCGTGTACATGTCCCAGCACCTCGTTCCTCCGGGGGGGGACCCCGGGGAGTGGATCGCCGGGTCCTACCAGCTCATCGGCCAGCCGTTCCCCAGCTGGTACGCGAGCTCCGACAGCCCACCGCTCATGTTCCCGCTCTTGGGGGCGCTCATCGTGCTCGGGGGCGGCCCCCTGCCGGGGGCCCGCCTGTTCGTCCTCGTGGAGGCCGTCCTCCTGGGCGGTTCCATCTTCGTTTTGGGCCGGTCGCTGACGCGGCACCCCATCACCGCCCTGGCCATCGAGGGGTTCGTCCTGGTCAATCCCACGCTGGACGGCCTGTTCTTTTCCGGCGCGTACCAGTACCTCTTCTCCTTCGTCTTCATGAATCTCGCGATCGCCTACGCGATCCGGTTCATTCGCTCGCGACGGAATCTCCACCTCGCCCTCTTCTGGCTCTCCGCTACGGCCGCCATCTTCAGTCACCCGTCGATGATCGCGGAGATCCCCGGGGTCCTCGCCATCATGGGCCTCCTGTTGCTCTGGATGCGTCAGCTGCCGAAGGAGCTCATCACCACCTGGACCGGTCGACTCGGCATCGCGTTCTTCGCCGGGGTTTCCATCACCTGGTATGTCCTCCTCCCCCGGCTCCTCGGGGTCCATCAGAACAGCTTCCTTCTAAAGAACGGCTACTTCACCGTCATCGCCCACACCATCGGGGTCGTCTTCTCCTCCGTCGTCGACCCGTTCTTTCCGAAGTGGTTCCTCGTTCCGACGCAGGCGTTGGAGACGATGGCTCTCCTCCTGGCCGCCGGGGGCCTCGGGATCGTGGTGCTCCGCCTGTTCCGCCCACGGTGGCTCACGCTCCCCTGGGTCGCCGTGCTGAGCTGGAGCCTCGCCCAGGTCGTCTTCGGCTACGTGGGGTTCAAGCTCGAGATCGTGACCCCCTATGTGCGGTTTGGCGAGCTCCTGGTTCTCCCCATCATCGCCGCGGCGGGGATGGCGATCGAGGGGACCGCCTTCTGGGTGTCCACGATCGTCGAGAAGCCCGAACCCCCCCCGCCGGCCCCGCAGAGCTACCACCGGGTCCTGTGGCGGCGGATCCGGACCTCGCCGCGCTGGACGCTCGTCCTGCCCGCCCTCGTGGCCGCCGCCTTCCTGGTCCTGCTCGGCCTCTACGTCCACGGCCAGACGCTGCCGAACTTCCAGCGCCTCGAGACCGCCGACACGAACCTCGCGCACAACGCGAGCTTTCTCAACATGCTCGGGTACATCAACAACTCCTCGATCTCGGGCAGCATCCTCACGATGGCCCATGCGACGAGCTGGACCCGGGCCATCACGCATCGCGACGTCTACGCACCGTTTCTGCCCGGGTACGCGCTCAACGCCCCCCACATCCTCATCGACGAGCAGGTGGGGTTCGCGCTCAACTATCGCTACGCGGTCACGAACGACCTGGTGGCGTTTACCTCGTACGGGTACAGCGCGCCCTATTCGACGGCCTACCCCCTCTACGAGTCGTCCTACTTCGGGCTCTTCTTCCCCGTATTGCGGGTGCTTCCCCAGTCCCTCGTCGTGAACGAGTCCGGACTCCTCGTCCCTCTCGTCACCGCCAACTCTCCTCCCCCCGTCTACCTGCTCCCCGCCGCCGGCGGGTCGACGTTCGGGATCGAGCTCACCGGTCGGGGAGTGAACGTGACGATCCTCGCGAGCGCGACGCCTGGGACCGACACCGGCAGCATCACGATCACCGCCAACGCGACGGGCCCGACGAACCTCACCGGACTCTCTGCCGGACTACGCCCCGGGTTCGGGGGGTCGGCGTGGTTCAACGAAACCGGAGATCCGGGAAGCTTCGAATGGAACCCGGCGGGGATCTTCCCCGGCTACGGCTACACGACGGGGGTCGTTTCCCCCGCGACCGCCCTCGTGCCCCTCCCGCTCGGCCGCAATGCGAGCCTCGCGAGCCCCGTCGGGCTCAACCTCTCTGTGGCTCCGCCGACAGCTTTGAACGGACGACCGGGGGCGCCGCAGGCGAGCCTCTCCGTCTCCATCACGCTCACGAGCCCGTACTCCACGAACTTTGTCACGGGTCTCCCTCCGTTCATTTCGGCCGGGATCGTCTGGAACTCGCTGCACGCGGGTCTCTTCATCTATGAGCGTGCCGCGGTCCCGCGTCTCATCGAGCGGGCCGTGAACCCCCAGGAGCTCAACTGGCTCCAGGCTGAGTTCGGCGTAACGCTCCTGTGGACGAACGGGGACTGGCAGGTCTACCTGCTCCCGACGCAGGTCGTCGTGCCCCGGTAGTGTCCCCGGAGGGCTACTCGGGGGGCGGGCGGCCCCGGCGCGCCACGAGGGGACCGACCTCGCCGTGGCCGACCTCGCGCAGGTCCCCCTCGATCTCCATCGTCGGCTGAC
>DASRSW010000018.1:0-43519 GCA_035656275.1 Thermoplasmata archaeon | reverse complement strand
CTCCCCGTTCTGGTGCTCGACCGACGGCGTCTCCTGGCAGGTCGGGAGGAATCCCGTCGGCGTCGTGCAGGCGGCGGTGAACTGCGGGTTCGACGAGACCTTGAAGTTCGGCGGAGGAAGGTAGCTGAAGATCGGCTGCGCCGTCCCGTTCGCCACCAGCGACTGGTAGACCGGTCCAAAGGAGATCTGCCGCAGGGCCGAGAAGAGGGTCGGGTTCGCCGTATTGGGATTGGTCAGTGAACCGTGCGGGACATACTGGAGCGTCCCGGAGACCCCGTTCGGGCACGTCCAGTACGCCGGGCCGTCCCATGAGCCCCCCGTCGCTGCCGCGAGGTCGCAGCCGGACTGGAGGATGTGGGCGGCGTCGGTGATGACGCCGCTACCCCCCGCCCCGGCTCCCTGGGACCCGGACGGCCACCCCGGGTTCCTCGGCCAGCCCTGGGAGTACGGGTCGGTCGGCGTATCCCAGTAGTTGATGACGTCCACGGTGCAGTCGTGTCCAACCGAATCCGTGCACGTGGGAGATTCCTTCGTGAGCGCGGCGATCGAGTCGTGCGGGTTGCCATCCTGGCTCGAGACCCAGCCCTCGCATTCGGGGCTGATCCCGTTCGCATACTGGTAGCTGGGCTCGCACGTCGAGCCAAACGGCGAGACGATGCCGTCCAGGTACGCGCAGCAGTGGTCGAAGGCGGAGACCCAGTAGTTCTCCTGGTATCCCGGCGCCCGCGGCGCGGCGGAGCCCATGAGGACGAGGACGTGGTGGGTGTTGGCGGACCAGTCGAGCCCGCTCCCGATGATCGCCCCGTAGAGGGCCGTGATGGAGGAGGTGTGAAGGAAGTTATCGTCCAGGCCGCAGATGCACCCCCAGCCGTTCGCCTCGTTGAGCTGGGTGTTCTGGAATCCCGTATGGACCGCCGAGCCGAACTCGGCCGCGGGGACGAACGTCGGGATATCGACGTGGTACTTCCACGAGTCGCCGGGACCGTCGTTCCAGTTGTAGTCGGTCCCGAAGAAGTCGACCATGGCGAAGGAGACGTTGGAGTGGGAGTTCGCCTGGGCGATCGCGGTGGCGATGCTCTGGGCGTTCGCGATGAGGAACGGGACGCCGTTGGATTCTTCGCAGAGGGGCCCCTGGCCCAGCGAGGCGGCCGCGCACGGGTCGATGCCGTAGTAAGAGTTGTAGTGGTCCTCGACGCCGTCCGGGCCGGTCGTTTCGACGACGAACGCCACCTGGACATCCGGCCAGAACGCCTTGGGGACCGCGTTCACCTGGGCGCTCAAGGTGACCCGGGCGGTCGGCGAACCTGCGCTGCAGCCCGCCAGACCCAGTGCGCAGATTGAGCTCGGGCTCGCGGCGCTCCCGAGTGTCAGGGTGGGGGTGGTGGAGGACGCGGGGACCACGGCAGACGCGTGGTTCACGCTCGCGGTGCCGGGGAGGGCCCGAAGCGTCGAACCAAGGCCCCCCCCGCGTTGCGCGGGCGCGAGGAGTAGAACGAGTACGAGGACGACGATTCCCGCGATGAGGGCGCGATTCGGGGTCCACGCCGTGGGGCTCTTGAATCCCATAGGCCGCTCGACCCACTTCCTGTCAGCGTGCCGAGTCACGTGGGGTGCCATAGTCCTTTCTCTGTTTCCCCAGCCCTCCCCGAGCAGTTCACGGAACGCTTAAGCCCGTGTCCTTCGGTCGGGCGGGCCAGAGGTGCGCCGACGGTCGGCTACCGCGAACTGGCGGCAAATCGCTCCTTCCTCTCGCTGAGCCTCGCGGGGGCGGGTTCTTTCGCGGCGCCGACGGCATCGCTGGTCGTTCTGCTCTACTCGATCGCCATCACCTTCTCCTCTTCGGCCCACCCGATCGAGCTTGGCGCTCTCGCGCTCGCCTTCCTGGGCCTGTCATCCACGGTCCCCACCCTCGTCACCGCCGTGTTCGCCGGGACGGTCGCCGACCGGGCCAACCGTCGTCGCCTGCTGCGCTGGGTCAACGCGGCGGCCCTCGTGGCAACGCTCGCCATCGCATTCTTGCTGTATCTTCGGCCCGCCGCTCCCGTGTCGATCGGGGGATCCGCGGGGTTCTACTTCCCGGAATGGATCCTTCTGCTCTACCCCCTCTGGGCCCTCGAAACGACTGCCGTCACGCTGTTCCGCCCTGCCTTCAACGCGTCGGTCCCGCTGCTGGTCTCCCGCGCCCAACTGGGACGGGCGAACGGGCTCGTCTACGCGCTCGCCCTCGCGTTCAGCATTGTGGGTTCCCTCGCCGCGGGAGCCGCGACCAATGCGTCCGGGCCGGCCGTGGCCCTCCTGATCCCCGTCGGGTTCTTCCTGGCGACACAGCTCTTCCTGTTCGGGGTCGTCGACCCGATCTCCGCCCCGCGGGAGGGCCCCCTAGCCCCGTTCCTGCGCGAAGCGAAGGAGGGGTATCGGTTCCTGTACGAGCGGCGGCCCCTTCTCGGACTGACCCTCGCGGCCCTGGCGATCAACTTCTTCTCGGCCGTGGCGTTCGTCGAGCTGGGGCTCTACGTCGTCAACTGGCTTCAGGTGAACGCCGCCGTACTGGTCGGCGCGATGATGTCCGGGGGGAGCCTCGGGGCCGCGGCGGGGACGCTCCTCGTGAACCGGTTCCACTTCGAACGGAGGGCGGGGCAGTACCTGGTCGTTCTCGTGGTCTTGCAGGGGGTCACGGTCGCCGTCCTCGGACTGGTCCGAACCATCTGGCTCGCCCTACCGGACATGTTCCTGTTCGGGCTCTTCCCGGGGATGTTCACGACGATCTTCTTTGCGACGATTCAGGCGACGGTGCCCAACTCCATCTTGGGCCGCGTCCTCGCGGCGGATGAGGTGGGGAGCTTCGCCATGATCCCCGTGGGCCAGTACGTGGGAGGGTTTGCGACCGCCGTTGCGGGGATTCCCTTCACGTACATCATTGCCGGTATCGGGACCACAACGGTCGGGCTCCTGATGGCGCTCTACGGAGGGTTGCGACGTCTGGGCTTCAGCCCGGCCGAGGGCGGCGGGGAGGTGGGGAGCCTGACGCCCCCGACCCCCCTGCACGAGTCCGATGCGGGCGTCATCGAGTAGGGGATCTCGCGCCCGAATCGGGAGCCCCGGGCGGGCCCGCCCAGAGGCGGAATCCCCCCACGAACGCGTTGGCGTTGTTCCCTCGTCGGGTCCGGGGCGGGAGCTGTTTGATCTTGCGGACGTTGCCTCCCCCGAGCACGACGTAGTCGGGCTCCAGGGCCGCGGAGAGCGACTCCACGACGCGCACCACCTCGCGACGCCATCGTTTCTTCCCGAGACGCTCTAACCCGCGTTCCCCGACGTAGTCCTCGTAGGTCTTCCCCTTCCGATACGGGAGATGGGCGAGCTCGAACGGCTCCAGGATGCCGTCGACGATCATCGCCGAGCCGAGCCCGGTGCCCAGGCCGAGAAACAGCATGCGTCCCCCCTCGTAACTCCCGAGGGCCTGCATCGCGGCGTCGTTCACGATGCGCACGGGTCGGTGGAACGCCCGCTCGAAATCATAGCCGACCCAGCCGGGCCCGAGGTGGGCCGGCTCGCGTATCGGTCGACCGTGCAGGACGGGTCCGGGAAACCCGATCGAGACCGCCTCGTACCGCCACCCGCGCGTGCTCCGACGCACCGCCGACACCATGCTCGAGGGAGTGAGGCGGGGCCCGGAAGGGATACGAACGGGTTGGCGGCGTCCCGTGGCCAGGACCTTCACATGACTTCCCCCCACGTCGAGGACCAGGATCCGGCGATGCCGGCCGCCGCTTCCCTCCGGGGGCGTCATACGCGTTCTCTGCCGACCTGCCGAGTCCAGTCGCTCGGCGGCGTGGCAACGAGTACGGGACCCCGAGGATAGCCGTTGCGGCCTCTACGCGTCCCGATTCCCCGCCTTCCGGATCTCCTCCCGGCGAGCCGAGAACTCGTCTCGGCGGGCGCCGGGGAGTGCCTCCTTCCTCCGAGGGAGGGCCGATTCAGTGACGGAGGATGCGAACTTTCCCAAGCTCCCGAATCCCGCGCGAAGGCACCTCGGAAAGGTCCGGGCTCCGGATGGTCGTGTGAAGGGCGGCCATCCCCTGTCGGCGGGCCTCCGTGAGCCCGGCGGTCACGGCCGTCGTGATCGCCGTTTCGTCCTTCAACCAGGACTCCAGGACCAAGGTTGTCGGGGCCGTCGGGATCCGTCGCAGTCGGGCCACACCAACCCCTCCCGGCAATAGCCCTTCGAGCGCCGGAGGTGACCCCTCGAGGCCCGGGAGGCTCCACGAGCGTTTCAGCCACTGCGAGTAGCTCGACTGATAGCGGCCGAGGACCAGAACTCCCGGAGGTCCGAGCCCCCTCAGTCGGAGACCGGGCCCAAATCGAGTGCGATCCGATAGGGGGAAATCGCTGGGCACGGGGATTTCGACCTCCGTCAACTCCGCGGCGACTCCTCCAAAACCCAAGCTCCGGTAGAACTCCTCCGCCGTCGGCTCTGGCCAGACCGTCAGGTACTCGGCGTCGGCCGCCGAAGCCGCCACGAGGGCCGCCGCGACCAAGGCCCGGCCGATCCCCTGCCGTTGATGGTCCCGATGCACGCACAGCACGTCGAGGTGACCCGCCCGGCCGTCCCCCGGTGCCTCTCCCACGAACAGCTCGATTTCGCCTCGAATCTGTCCGTTCGTTCGCGCGACGAGAGCGGTTTGTCCCGCTCCCGTCAGTTGCTCGAGATGCGCGCGAAGTATCGTCGGGTCCCCGTGGGGCCCGATATTCGCATACCGCTCGAGAGGGGTAAGCTCCGCATACGGAACCGGCGTCCTCGCGCCGCCCTTTCCGAAGCGCCACCACGTCGACACCTCGGAGGAATGGACCTCAGAGATCGCCTCTGAATCGAGAAGGTGCGCAGGGCGGATCTCTATGGGGAGTTCGGTGGGCCGCGCGACCGTCGCCATGGTCAGAGGGGTAGAACTTCCGAACGCGCGGGGTCGATAGATATAAAAGGTGGGGTCCCCATATGCCAAACGTCAGACAAAGCGAGGAGAGACGTCTGACATACGATGGTCGACACCTCGGAGCGCGTGACGGTCCGGATTCCGCAGGACCTCCTTGAGAAACTGAAACAGATCCAGCAGGCCCGGGGCACGCCGACCATTTCGGATACGATCCGTGAAGGGCTCGAACGGTTCATCGAGATGAATCTCCCGCCCCCGAACATACGCAAGGTCGTCATCGACCTTCCCCGCCAGGACAATCGTCAGCTGGAAGAGCTCGTGCGCGACGGCACGAGCGTCTCCGTGGACGACGCCGTGCGCTCCGCGGTGCGCGAGTACATTCGTACCCGGCTCGACCAGGTCGGCTCCGCCTCGGGCCGGCCCCGCCGGGAAGGGGAATCCGTGACGGCCGAGGGCAGCCCGCCGCCGTAGTCGCACGGAGGCGGCGCTGATGGAACCCGACTCGCTCGAGGCGTGGGCCTCGCTGGCGCGTCAGGACACCTTCGCGGTGGTCGGTCTCGGTGGGGCCGGCGGGGACGCCGTCCGGGACCTCGTCGAGCTCGGCGTTCCCGGGGTTCACGCCTACGCCGTGAACACGGACGCGAAGCACCTTCTGAGCCTCCCCGTCGAGGAGCGCGTGCTCATCGGACATCGTCGGCTGAAAGGCCGGGGGAGCGGCGGCAACCGCTCTGCCGTCCTGGACGCGGCCGAGGAAGGGAAAGAGGAGCTGATGCGACGGCTCGGCCGCTACGAGGTGGTGTTCCTCCTCGCGGGGCTCGGCGGCGGCACCGGGAGCGCGCTGCTCCCGTTCCTTGCGAACGCCCTGCGGGAAACCGACGCCCTCGCCATCCCCGTCGTCTTCCTCCCGTTCCACGTCGAGCTCGAGACGAACCCCGACCGCCGTACGAATGTCGAGGAGACGCTGGCGGAGCTCGAGGAGATGGGCGGGCTCCTCTTGGCGCTCTCCAACGAAAAACTCCGGCGGTTCGAGTCGCTGTCGCTCCATCGCGCCTTCCTGGTCCGGAACACCTACCTCCACCGCCTCGTGACCAGCCTCGTCGACATGGTCGAGCATCCGAGCCAGCTCAACGTCGACCTCGCGAGCGTCCGCGCCCACCTCGCGGAGGCGGGGCTCTCGACGCTCCTCTACAGTGAGTACCACGTCTCCGAACCCGAACGCCTGGTCCACGAGGCGCTGGGGGAGTCCCTCCTCGATTTCGCGATCCCCCCGGGGGCCTCGGCCCTCGTCCACCTGGACGGCGGGTCGAATCTCACCCTTCAGATGGTCCATCGGGTCCTGAGCACGATGCGCCAGCGTCTCGGGACGCCGCGACGGCTCATCCTCGGCACGCGCTATCACCCCGAACGTCGCGACGTCGTGAAACTGACCGCGATCGTGGGGGGGCTCAAGCCCCGCACGATGCGCGAGGCGATGGGGGGACTGGGACTTCCTGCCAGCCCCCCGACCCCTCGTCCGGCCTAGGAGGGTTCCGACTCCGCTCCGGGGGCGGCCGGCCGCGCTCCTTCCCGCCGGTCGAACTCGTAGTGGAGCACGTCCACACACTGGGAGGTGCGCATCGAGCGCGGCCCGAGCGAGACGCGGGGTACTCCCGCCGCTTCGAGGAGGTGGACCTCCTCCCAGGTGGGGTCGAGGGGGTCGCTGACTACCGCCGAGAAGCTAGTCGACCCCGGTCGCCAGTCGCGGAGCGGGCCTCCTTTCTCCGTCAGCCAGAACGCATCGGGGGCGCGGACGAACTCCGCCAGGAGCGCCGGCGGGTCCGCCGGGCCGACTCGGAGGCCGGGGGAGGCGTCGAGCCCGGTCTCAAGCGACGACGACCGTACGAGGGCGTTCTTGAGCAGGGCCGCCGTCGACCGCTCGTCGGGGTTGAGGTAGCGGAGTCGCCCGCCGACGAGGTCGATCCGCCGGGCACGGGGCGGCGCCTCGGCCGAGAAGAGGATCGTCACCTCCGTGTCTCGGCGCAGGTCGTTCGAGAGGGTGAACGCCGTGGAGACCGCCCGGGCGATCTCGTCCATCCGCCCGGCGCCCCCCGCGAGGTCGTTGAGCGTAAAGGCGCCCGACACGGGGACGCGGTGGGCGAGGAGCAGAAACCGCCGCACGGCCGGGCGTGGCCGCCCGGTTAGTTAGGGTTTCGCCGACCGGCGGTTCACTCGCGGTGCGGTCGGGAGGTCCGCGAGGTCGACCGGCCGGGGGGGCTCGGGGCGGAGGTGCTTCGGTTCTCCCGTTCCAGCCAGATCTCGTCCCCCAGCTCGTGGTAGACCGCATGGGCCGGAAGGCCCGTGCCCCGTTCGCCGTGCGGGAGACGGAAGCCGGCCGAGCGGCCGGCGTTGTTCGAGTAAACAACGTCCTGCTCGCCGGCCTCGGCCATCGCGAGCGTCTCCTCGCGGGCGAGGTCGAAGATGCGGTCCTTGCGGAACATCCAGTAGTGGATCCGCCACTCGCGGCCATCGTAGAGCGTGGTCTCGTCCCGCTCGGTCTCGAGAATGCCCGTGTCCTCGAGCATGTAGAACGTGTCGCGGTCGTCCGGCTCGAGCACGTTGTCGATGATCCGCTCGTTGAAGCCGAAGAAGTTCAGCACGTGGGCGGCGATGGCACGCGCGTCTTCGGGCCGCATCCCGTCGTGGCCGACCGACCGACGGATCGCCTTCGCGAGGGAGTCGTGGTCGACGGGACCCGCGAGGGCGAGGGTGGGGTCGTTGGGGATGCCGGCGCGTGTGGTAGTGAAATCCTCCTTGGTGCGCAGGGGAACGGGGTTGCGGAGCGTGTAGGGCCGACGCTCGCCCTGAGCATGCGAGACGGGAGAACGCTCCATACAGTGAATAATCGCTGGGGTGGGTATATAGACTCTTGGAAGGGGTCTCGGGCCCGTCGTGTAACCGGGGACGGCAATGGGACCCGCTAGGCGGCCCGTCGGTGCGCACCGACCCGCTGGAGGGCCTCAATCCGAGGGCGCCACTCGTCCCACTCGATGCGAGTCTCCAGGTCCGTAAGCGGCGTGAGCTGGCGGTCCAAGGGGAGGATCGACTTCGCGAGGTAGATGTGGGCCACGCCGCCGCTCGACGGACCGGCCCAAGACCGCTCCCGTCGCTGGAGCGCCCGGTACTCGTAGTACTCGGGCGCCGGAAGGAACCAGATGAGGCTGTCGTCCGTGGCCCGCGGGCCCTCGGGCCCCCGGGGCTCCGACCGGAGCCCCACATGCCGTTGGACCGGGGCCGGGATGTTGAAGAGCAGCCGCTCGGAGACCCGCGCCAGTCCGAGGTAGCGGTTCTGCGCCATCTCCCCGGGAAGCACATCCTGGGCCTGGTAGGCGCTCACGACCCGGGTGATCCCGGGGCCCCGGGAAAAGAAGACGATCCCCCGGTGATAGTCTCGCATGCCCCGCGCGTTGGGAGGGTCGAAGCGGATCAGTTCCGCGGCCTCCGTGGGCAGCTGCGTATTGAGGTACGTGGGGCGGGCCGCCCGGAGGATCACGTACTCCATGGACGAGAGAAACGACGGCGACCGGGGTATAAGAACCCCGGCCCAGCATCGTTCACCGCCGACGCGGGGAGAGCTCGGCGAGCCTCGGAAGCAGGCTACGCAGGTCGTCGGCCTCCAGCGCCAGGTCCGCCGCCGCCCGGACGTCCGGGAGCTCCGAGTTGAGAGCGACCCCACCTCCCACGTGCGGGAAGACCAGGGCATCGGCCCGGCCATCGCCCACATGGACCGCCCCCTCCGCCGGAATCCCCCGGCGCGAAAGCAGGCGGTGCATCCACACGAGCTTCTCGGCGTTCAGCGGCGGGTAGGGCGCGACACGGCCGTCGACGAGCCGCGTGGCCTGGATCCCTTCGGCATCGTCGAACCCATAGGTCGATTGGTACCACGCCTCGATGAACTCGGGGTTGTGCGAGAGGATCGCCACTTGCGCGCCGCGTCGGTGAAGTTCTTCCACGCTTTCGCGGATCCCGGCGATCTTCGGGCCCGCCGCCACGATGGCGAGCACTTCGGCCGGGGTGCGCCCGACGGCGAGGTCGAGCAGGGCACGCAGATGCGCGTTTTCGTCCGATTCCCCCGCAAAGAACCGGCGGTTGGTCGCCTCAAAGGCGGCTCGCTGGCCGGTGCGCTCGGCGAGGAACCGCCAGCCGTGCCCGCGGGTCAGGGTCCCGTCGATGTCGAAGGTGACGAGCTTCCAGGGCCACGGCCGCATGGCTTACCGCCGCCGGGCCCCGGCGGCGTAGCCGAGCAGGCCCCCTCCGACGAAGAGCCCCACGCTTCCCAGCGCAAGATACCCAACTCCGGGACCAGAGAGGGCGATCGCGGTTGGTAGCCCCAGGGCGACCGAGCCGAGGGCTACGAACGTCACGAGAAGGCCGAGCATGACCAGCCCCTGGCGGCGACGCGACGCGCGGGGCGGCGCCACGACGGAAGCACCCATCGGTCGTTCGAGCCGGGGCGGCACTTAACCGTGGTGCGCACCGGGCCCCACGGGGAGGACCAAGGTCTCCCGGTCAATCGACCGGGTCCGCGAGGGGGCCGAACCCCTCCGCGGGTTCGAGCGGCGTCGGCGGACTGGCCGACCCCCGCAGCCGGCTCGCCCGAAGGCTCCCGAGATAGGACGCGCCGATCGGCGCGGCTACGGTAGTGACCAGGCCGACCCCCGCGACGACCGTGTAGAGCCCCGTCGAGAAGACGCCCAGCTGGAGCAGGATCACCGCCATGGCGAGCTCGACGGCTCCGCGGCTGCTCACGAGGAATCCGATCGTGCGCGCCTCGGGGCTCGACCAGCCCAGCCCGCGCGCCACCGCCGCGCCGATCCCGAACTTCGCCCCGATGGCGAACACGACGAGGAGGGCGAAGGCGACGACGGCCGAGGGCGAGGTGGCGAGGGTGCGGAGGTCCATTCCGAGCCCCACGAAGGCGAAGAAGAGCGGGATGAAGAATCCCCAGGTCATGGCGTCAAAGACAAGGCCGATGGAGCGATGCTCACGGCGTCCCGCGCTCTCGGGCGTGATGAGCAGTCCCGCGTAGAACGCCCCCACGAGGAACGTCAGTCCGAGGAATTGGGAGTACAGGGCCGCCCCGAGCGCCATCACCATGAGGACCGCGAAACCGGCCTCCTTCGATTTCCAGGTCCGACGGAACCGCTGCCGCAGGGACTGGAGCCGGCGGCTTTCTCGGAGGACCCGCAGCCCCATGTGGACCGATAGGACCGTGGAGAGGAACAGGACGACGGACACGATGGCGACCGCGACGCCCCGGACGCCTCCCGCGGTAGGGCCATCGAGCTGGAGCAGGATGGCGAACACGGTGACCGCGGCCAGCTCGTTGATGACGGCCGCGTTGATCAGGAGGAGCCCCATCGGGGTCCTTCCCAGGCGGAACTCCGCGAGCATGATGCCCATGACGGGGAGCGCGGTGATGGACAGGGTGAGGGAGACGAAGACCCCCGTCAGGAACGGCAGCCCGGGATAGACGAAGGGGAGGACGACGGCCCCGAGAAGGAAGGGGCCGAGGAAGACCGCGACGCCGAGGAGCGCCGCCGGAAGCCCGGTCCTCCAGATCTGCTCGGGCGAGACCTCGAGCCCCGCCATCACGAGAATGAAGAACGTGGCCAGGAACTGGATACCGACCAGCTCCTCGTTCATGCTCGAGAGCCCGATGAGGGGACCGAGGAGGGTCGGGCCGAGGAGGACCCCGACCGCAAGCTGACCGACGAGGGCGGCCTGGTGGAGGCGCGTCATGAGCTCGCCGACCAGCACGGCGGCGGCGAGGAGAATGAACAGCCCGACCAGGAACAGCGTGAGGTCCATCGAGCGCCTCCCGTACCTTGTGACGGATTACCCACCGGGGCCCCGCTCGACCGGGTCGGTTCGGCCGGCTCCGATGGCGGCGCCGGGGAGCCCGGGCGACCCGGGGGAGGACGGTCCGGGTTCTTCGGCCACAAGCCGGTGCTCACCCGATATCTACCTTCGTCTTGAATCGTTACAGGCGTCCGGCGGGCGGGGAGATATACCTCGGGGCCCTGGGAACCCCGTGTCCCCCTCGCGGCCCCCTCGAGCTCCCCCGGTGGCCCCGAAGGAGGGGCCCGCGGACGAAACGGGGGCGCGACGGCGTCGAGCGGTGGAGGAGCCGCTGGACTACGTCGCCCAGGAAACCTCCCCCATCGTCGTCCTCCGGGTTCGGAATCCCCTCCATGGGACCCAGTACCAGATCTACCTCCCCGCCTACCCCTCACGCGACTGGGCGCTCTGCACCTGCCCGGATTTTGCGCGTCGGGGTCTTGGAACCTGTAAGCACCTCGAAGGGACCGGGCGATGGATCGCCGAGCATCCCGTGTTGGAGCCGCGCCCGCGTCCCCCCAGCCCCGACGTGGGGGCCCGATGGGCGGAGATCGACCGGCGGCGGGCCGTCCTCAACGCCGCGACGGCGGATGGCCCTGCGCTTCGGTCGATAGGGGCCGCGCTCTTTGACCGACTCCGCGACAAGAGTTTCGGTTAGGCTCGAGGCCCCGGCGAACGGGCGAAACGGAGAAGGAAGGGGTTGGTCCCGAGGGGGAGGGAGGGGCGGTCTAGCCGCTCATCCCGGGCGCGCCCTTGAGGGCCCGAACTTTGTAGTACTCCGGGTCCACGACGACCTCGCCGTTGACGCCCATCGTTTCGATGGACTTCAGCGTGAGGCCGCTCTGGGCCTTCGCCTTCTGCCAGTCCCCGATCGGGATCGAGAACTTCTTCTCGACCTCCGTCCGGTAGATCGGGCCCGAGTTGTACGAGCAGAACGGGATGATGCGCCCGTCCGGGACGGAGTAGTGGATATCGCAGCGCATGAGGCGCTGGATATCGTAGTCGTACGCGTCCTGGAAGTGCATGTTCCCGATGTAGAGCGTCCGCCAGGTGAACTTGGCGAGCGCTTCCTTGTTCCCCTCGGTGAAGATCGCGGCGATGACCTTCACGGCGTTCTTCTCACTGAGCCCCTCCGGGGCCCGGGAGAAGTCGAAGAACTTCGACACGTCGTGGAGCAGCCGGGCGCCCGCGACCGCCGAGCGGACCCGCGCAAAGCGGGCGTCGCGGTACTTCTCGATCATCTGCTCGACGTTCTCGAAGAACCCGTCGACGTCCATGAAGCGCGGGAGCGGCGTGATCTTCTGTCCGTCCTTCGAGATGAAGGCGAACGTGGCGCAGCCACAGCCCGGGTGGGTCGTGAGCGTCATCTTCTCCTCGCCGTGGATGATCGACACCAGTTCCGAGATCGGGGCGACGGACGGAACGGGGAAGAAGTCCGACTTCTCGAACGGCCCGTCCGTGCAGAGGATCCGCACCAGGTCCGACTGCGTGAACCGCATCTGGAAGCGGTCCTTGTCCGGAATCCGCGCGGTCAGCGCGACGGGCTGGAAGTTGACGCCACGGACCACATCGATGTTGTCGATGGCGAACTTCACCGTGGGCCAGATCTCCTTCTCGTTGAATCCCCCGACGAGGGTCGGGACGAGCACGACGCTGAGCGGCTTGTCCGGCTTCCCCTGGGAGAGCTCAACGGCCGAGGAGTGGGTTTCCCGGGCCGCCTGAATCGCCTTCTGCTTCACCTTGAGCAGGGGCACCCCGCGGACCTTTCGGTAGATCTCATCGTCCAGTCCATCGAACTGGAGGTAGAGGGTGTGGAGACCCGCCTCGCGAGCGGCCTGGGCGAAGCCGGGCTCGTTCGCCACGCGAATACCGTTCGTGGCGACCTGGATCTGCTTGAAGCCGAGCTCGCGGGCCATTCCGACCGCGTCCAGGAAGAGCGGGGAAAGGGTCGGCTCGCCGCCCGAGAACTGGACGGCCACGGCCCCGACCGGCTTCTGCTCCCGGAGGGTCTTCAGCATGAAGTGGATCTGCTCGCGGGTGGGCTCGAACACGTATCCGGCCGCGTTGGCGTTCGCAAAACAGACCGGGCACTTGAGATTGCAGCGGTTGGTTAGGTCCATGAGCGCAAGCCCCGTGTGGGACTTGTGGTGGCTGCACATCCCGCAGGTGGTCGGGCAGCCGCGGAACTTCTCGAAGTACGGGTTCTCGTACCCGACCCCGTCGTGGGCATAGACCTCCATCCGCAGGTAGAAGTCGACGTCGTTCGAAATGATGTCCCAGAAGTAGCCGTGCACGCGGCACGTCTTCTCCATGATCACGCGTCCATCCTTTTCACGGACGACCGCGGGGATGACCTTGATGCACTCCGGGCAGACGCTCGCGGTCTTTCGCGGGAGGCCGCGCGGCGCCTGGAACTCTTTCATGACCCTTGCCGGCATATGCTTTCCTCTTGTGGTGGCCCTGGGAGGGACTGGGCCTTGAATCGCCCACGAACTCTATCGTACATATACCATCTGTCGCTCTGCGCGCGACAGAATCGGCCTTCCGTGACGGGCCGTGTCACGGCTTAAGGCGCTACAAGCGCGTCGGAACGCCGCCCTGAACCCTCTCCATTAAGCCCTGGACCCGCTACCCGGAGCGGAGTCCCGTATGGTCCGAAAGGCAGCCCGGAGTCCTGCCCCCAAACGCCCCCGTCCCCCCCTTCCGAAGGGCCGAAGAAAGCGGCGGGCGTCGAAATCTACCGGCTTCGTAGGACGCGAGGGTTCTCCCGTACTCGATTCGTACTCGCGGCGGCCCACGGGGGCACCCGGTTCCCCCCCGGCTCCGGTTCCGGTGGCTTCCCCGTCGCCGTCGGCGGCCCCCGCTGCTTCGTCCGCACCCGTCGTGCCCCCCCCGAAAGGGCTTCTCAGCCTCGAACGTCCGTTTGACATCGACGGGTTCTCCCAACTCCTCGGAGAGACGACCATCCAGCTCGAAGTGCCCAAGGAGGACCTCCCCGAGGTACTGCGGCGGATCACGGATTTCATGGGGTTCGGGATCTACGTGTACTCGATCGCGGTACGGCCCGCGGCAGACGAGATGCTGCGACGTTTCGTGGTCGAGCTTCAGCGGGTCGACTATTCGGCGGAGCGACGGGGCTGGGTGGCCTTCGAGGAGAAGGGGACCTCGGACTCCCCGTTCGGGCCGGGCGGGAGCCGGTAGCCCCCCGACGGGATAAGAGCCTACGCGCCGTGGCCCTCGGGCGAGCATGGCAGGCACAGGGTCGGCCACGGACCGATTGGCAGGGGAGCTCCAGGCGCTACGGAACGAGGTCGCCGAGCTGAGAAACGAACAGAGAGAGATGGCCCATGCCATCGAGCAACTCGTCCAAACGTTCCGCTCCCTCGCGGTCCATCTGGGGATCGCCTCCGAGCCGTACAAGAAACCGGGGAAGGGCACGGACGACCGGGAGATTCCGGGCTTCGGTTAGCCGAAGGTACCCCCGGGACCGCAGACTCCGGGCGCTCACCTAGGATCGCGGAAGGAGCGGGACGGCCTTCCGACCGTACCGCCAAGCCCCCTCCATAGGGTAGAGGCGGCGAAGCCGAGTCGCAACCCGGTCTCCCACGCGAAGCGAGCCGCGAGGGGCGTCGGAGACTTGGAGCGTGGCCCGGGCGCCGCGGGTAAGATCCACGAGGGCCACGCTGTAGCTCCCACTGGCGGCGACCTGCGGGTCGAACTCCGTCGGCTGCGCTCCCGGGGCGACCGTGGTGACCGCCTCCACCGTCAGCCCCTCGCGGGGAAGCTCCACCCGCTGGAGGCCCTCGGTCCTTCGACAGTGGCGGCAGTACCCTCGGCGGGGGAACGTGACCTTGCCGCATCCCCCGCACTCCTCCGCCGCGAATCGCCAGCGGCTGGGGAGGTTTTCGACATACCGGGGTCGGGGGACGTACGCACCCTCCGACACCGCTTCGAGATCGACCGCGAGAGCGAACGGGCGGTCGTTCGGGGTCGGGAGGGCGGCCCCGGCCTCGGACCAATCCCCGTGCCACGTCGGTTCCGCGTCGCGTCTCAAGGCGAGAAAGTCGGTGCGCTCCTTGCGAATCGCGGCTATACACACGAACTCCCCGCTCGGCGCGGCTTGGAGGTGCTCGTGAAGCGCGAGCGCTCCCCGACACGACCCCAGGTGGCCCCACTCCGGCAGCTCCCAGGGCCGAACAACCGGAACGAGGGAAGGGAACGTGGTCTGCCACTCGTGGAGGAGCACGGGGGGCGGGGCCTCGGCGATGACCCCCAGAATGCCTCTCGAGTCCCGCGAGATCTCGGGGGCGGCTTTGTGGGCTTGCCGTACCCAGGCCGAAGCGTCGGGGCGGCGCTCGGGGGGATGATTCCGGGAGGTGAGTCCGACGACGCGCGAACCGGGCCCTTCCTTCAGAAGGACCGCGACGGCGCAGGCGGCCTGACGGGGCTGTGGCGGTTCCCGGCCGCGGGTCGCAAGGTCGACGCCGACGACGACCGAGAGACCGCTCCCCGAGGGAGGGCTCGCCGCCGCCGAGGCGAGCGCCCCATAGAACGAGGGCACCCCTTCGTGGTGGTGGTGGACGGCCACATTGTCGACCCCGAGCGCCTCCCCGATTCCCCAGTCGACCTCGGGGGGGAACTCGCCGACGAGGTCGACCCGCTCGAGGTGCGCGAGCTCGGCCGGTGGGAGTCCCAGCTCCTCGATGGCCGCCACCGCGAGGGTGAAGGCATCCTCGTCCGGCCCCTCGACCCTTAGCCCGCTCGCCTCCCAGACCGGGCGAACGAGCGCCGCGGCCACGATGCCGCGCGTCACGGTGCGCTCCGCGTAAAGAGCGTCACGACCGCGCTCGCCCCCGAGCCGCCGACGTTGTGCGTGAGCGCGCACTCCGCCCCCGCCACCTGACGGCGGCCGGCCGCGCCCCGCAACTGGAGGAACGCCTCGTACGCTTGGCTCGCGCCGGTGGCTCCGATCGGGTGCCCTTTGGATTTGAGCCCGCCGTCCGGGTTGACCGGGAGGTCCCCTCCGATTCGGGTGCTCCCGTTGAGCGTGAGGGCCGCCGCCCCACCGGGAGCGGCGAAACCCAGGTCCTCGAGCGCCACCAATTCCGCGATGGTGAAACAATCGTGGACTTCGAGGAGGTTGACGGCCTTCCGCTCGAGCCCAGCCCGCCGGAATGCCTCCTCGGCCGCGCGGCGGCTCGCCGCGAGGCTCGTCAGGGACTCCCGTTCCTGGAGCGCGAGCCAGTCCGACCCGGCCCCGCTCCCCGCCACGTAGACGGGCGCATCCGTGAACCGGTGCGCCACCTCGGCGGACACGAGGAGGAGCGCGGCCGCTCCGTCGCTGACCGGGCAACAGTCGAGGAGACCGAGCGGTTCGGCCACGCGCGGGCTCGCCAACACCTCCTCCCGCGTGATCGCCTTCCGAAAGTGCGCGTTCGGATTCAGCGCGCCGTTGGCGTGGTTCTTCACCGCGACCTCGGCCAGCGCTTCCGGCGAAGTCCCATATTCGGCCCGATGACGGGAGGCGATGAGCCCGTAGACCCCGGCGAACGTGAGCCCGGCGAGTCGCTCCCACTCCGTGTCGCCGGAGACCCCGAGCCAGTAGCGCCGGCGGGCCGAGGGGACATCGGTCATCTTCTCGACGCCCGCCACGAGGACCGCGTCACGGGCCCCGCTTTCGATCGCCTGGACCCCCGCGCGCAGGGCGAATCCCGCGGAGGCGCAGGCATTCTCGATCCGGCTGACGGGGACGCCGGGGGTTCCGGCCTCTTCCGCCAGCACCGCGGAGGCGTTGCCCAGCTGCCAGCCCGAGAACCCCAAGGTTCCCACGAACCCCTCCTCGACCTGGGAACGATCCATGGACCGGTCCACACTCGCGAACGCGCCATCGACCGCCGCGCGCAACAGGGCCCGCGGGCCCTCGGGCAGGACGCCGAACCGCGTGTGACCCGCGCCGACGATCGCCGCCCGTCGTCCAGTCAGAGTTCGAGGCCCCCGAACGTTCTTATCACGCCAACCGATGGTCCCCCTATAAGAGAGCGGGAACGAGGCCGTTGACGGACGAGGAAACAGTCATTGTCGGTGTGACGGGGGCGAGTGGCGCCCCCATCGCGGTCCGGGTGGTCCAGGCACTGCGCGCGGCGGACGTCCCCGTCACCCTCGTCGTTTCCTCGGGCGGAGCGGCGGTGCTCCAGGAGGAGTGCGGTCTATCGGTGAAGGAGCTGGCGCGGACCGCCACGGCGCACTACGCGGAGAACGACCTGGCCGCCCCCATCGCCAGCGGCTCGCGGAAGAGCCGGGGGATGGTGATCGTGCCGTGCTCGATGAACACGGCCGCCAAGGTCGCGCTGGGGCTCGCGGACACCCTCATCACCCGGGCCGCCCACGTCCAGCTGAAAGAGGGTCGGCGGCTCATCCTGGTGCCGCGGGAGACCCCGCTCTCCGCGATCCACCTCCGCCACCTCGCCGCGCTCGCGGAGCTCGGAGTGGTGGTCCTGGACGCCGCGCCGCCCTACTACACTCACCCTAAGGGCGTCGACGACCAGGTGGCGTTCCTGGCGGGGAAGGTCCTCGACCAGCTCGGCGTCCCGCATCAGCTCTACCGGGGCTGGCGGGCGGGGGAAGGGTAGGTGGCCCGCAGCCTCGGCCAGCTGTTCCCCTGGCCGTTCGTAGGGGTGGCGGTCCTCCTGCTGGTCCTGATCTTGATCACGCCGAGCCTTTTGTCCACCGGCGGGGGCGCCGGTGCGGGCAGCATCGAAGCCCAGGCCGAGCTCGTGGTCGACCATGTGCCCGGGGCGGGTCCGCTCCACGCCTACGTCCACGGCTTCGGGATGGTCCGCTATGCGAACATCTCGCTCGCCTGGCTCACGAATTTCACGTGGCCGCCGACGGCGGCCATCGCGGCTGAGAACTGGACGAATCGCACGACCGTGAACGAGACCCTGGAAGTCGGCGTCGTCCTCCCCTCCGACCCCGTCGCGCTCAACATCTCGGCGGTCTACGTCGACTCCAGCGGCCAGCGGGTCTGGTACTCGGGGCTCTACGCGTTCCACATCGCCGACGATACGCTCTTTACCGTCGACCTGGCTCCGGGCGCGTCACCCGTGAGCCCGACCGCGTTGACGAATCTGCCGATCGCCTTTCCGCTCTCGGGCTCGTCCGTGCCGGGGGTCCTATGAGGCCCTCCCGGCTCATCGTGTTCTGGGTCGTCGTCATCGCGCTTCTCCTCTTCGTGGAGTTCGCGGAGCTGACCCATCTGTTTACGATCCCCGTCCAGTCGGCCCTCCTCAACGTCCTTTCGTTCATCTTCGCCCTCTTCTTCACGACCGTGCTCGCCCTCGTCGGCGCGGTGTTCATCGGCGTGTACATCGCCCACCGACTGAGCTCTCCGACGGGATTCACCCCCTTCGAGGAGGAGATGTTGAAGATGCGTTCCGAGGTCGCGCAGCTGAAGCAGGAAGTGGAGGGGGTGCGGCGTGTGGTCGCTCCCGATCCCGCTCCGTCGCCCCGGTCCGCCGACCCGAAAGGGCGGACATGAAGATCCCCGTGCTCGACAACGGCGGACAGTGGACGCACCGGGAATACCGGGTCCTCCGGGATCTGGGCGTGGAAAGCCGGATCGTACCCAACACGACGCCGCTCGAGGAGCTGGACGCGGACGGCATCCTCCTGAGCGGGGGGGCGCTGAGCCTCGAAGGGGCCGATACCCCCCTCGGACGGGTCGCGGAATGGATCGACCGCGCGCCCGTGCCCGTGCTGGGGATCTGCGTGGGCCACCAGTTCCTCGGGCGCCATTTTGGCGGGGTGGTCCTTGCGGCGGACCCGGAGTTCGGCCGCGTCGACCTCACCGTAGATGCGCCGGCCCATCCGTTGTTCGACGGTCTACCGGCGTCCCTCCGCGTGTGGGCGAGTCACAACGACCAGGTCGTACGGCTGCCCCCGGGGTGGCAGGGCCTCGCGCATTCGCCGACCTGCCGGTTCGAGGCGATGGCCCACCCGGGTCGACCGATCTTCGGGATCCAGTTCCATCCCGAGGTCGAGCATACCGAGCACGGGCGCGAGATCCTGGAGCGGTTCGTCGCCCTCTGTCGGCGGTGAACCGCCCAACCGCTAAGTAATCCGCACGGTCTCGCGCCGGCAATGCGGGTTCGGCGCGGAACCGGGGGCCGCGAGGGCGAACTCCTCCAGCGCGCGACGGAGCTCCGCAAGGGGATCGACGGGCTGTTGCCCGAGCTCAGCGGCGACGCGCCCGAGGACCGCTTCACCCGACTTCGTTCCGAGCTCGAGGAGGTACGGACCCAGCGGGACGACGAGGCCGCTCTCGAACGGCTGGGGGGCGGCTGGCGGGAGCCGATGGTCCGCGCGCTGGCCGGCCTCTTCAAGTTCTACCTGGACCCGGCTACGCCGGTGGTCGGCGTGGCGCCGCTCCCGGGCGGCGACGTCTCCTTCGCGGTACTGAACGGCGCGGCGCGGGAGGCCCAGATCGCGGTCCAGCTCGGGTCCGATCGCCGTCGGCTCCTGCTCGGCTACCTCGCGTGGGCGCGGAAGGGACTCCACTTCTTCGCCACCTCCGACCGTCTCTATTGCACCGGGCGCTCCGCGGAGCCCCCGACCTGGTTCCGCGGCGCCCAGCTGAAGGAGCTCCCCTACCGCCTGCAGGCGTCTGGGGACGGAAAGACCTACGATTGCGCGCACCTCAAGGCCGGGGACCACCGCCCGTTCTTAGGGGTCGAGTGGGCCGGGGCTGGTAGCACCTTTCGCGTCTGCCAGAAGTGCGCGCGCGACGACCGCCAGCTCCTCGCGGCGCTGTCGAGCGGCGTGGCGGTCCCCGACCCGGAGCGGGAGTTCACGGTCCTCGCCTCGCTCAACGTCGTCTGCCGCGATGGAGCGAACTGCCTCCATGCGCGGCTTCCCGACCTCCCCCGGTCGACCCGCAAGGGGTACTTCTTTGGCCGGCTCTCGGACGCGGCGCTCCTCCGCGAGTACCTTCCGACCCTGGGCGCGCGCCTCGAACGCACGAGCTCGCCCCTCTATGTGGCGGCCGGGAGCTGCTTCGGGTCGGACCGGGAGGCGTTCCTCACGGCCCTGAAGCCGAGCCCCGAAGAGCGACGCGCACTGGAGGGGATCCTGGCGGGCGTCCCCGGGCTCTTCGAGGTCGACGAGGCCGCCGCGAGCCGCGCGCTCGAGAAGCTCTGGGCGGGCCACGCGGAGGAGATCGTCGCGGCCATCGTGCCCGACCCCGCCCGCGCCCAGACGCTCGTTCGGGAGGCCCGCGCCAACCCCGGTCGTGTGTCGGACCTGCTCCGACGCGCCTCCCGCGAGACGCGAGAAAGGGAGGTATTGGAAGCGCTCCCGCAGTACGCCGAGCTCTCGCGCGAGGCCGCGTTCGTCGATCGGGTGGCGCGCCTCTACCGTTCGCAGGGCGGAGGGGAGGCGGTCAAGCAGCTCATCCAGACCCTTCCCCCGGAGGGAAAGGAGCGGGGGCTCGGCTTCGGCCTTCTCGTCGCCCTGGGGCAGGCCCCGGCCCACCGCTGGCAGTTCACCGAGACCGAGCAGCAGTTCGGCACCTCGCTCGCCCCGGCGGCGGAACATCTCCTGTCGGCGCCCGCCCAGGACTACCACGCCGCCCTCGACGCCCTCCTGGGCCGGGCGGGCGTCGCCAACTGGGGTGTCCCTGCGTCCGCCGGATAGTCGAAATACCCCCTGTCCCTCGACGTGTCTTGACGTACCGGACGGCGTGCCATGTCGATTGCTTCCCCGGTCGAACCTCCCACGGCGATGGTGGTCGCTGGCGAGGAGGAGACCCGGGTCCTCCTGCGGGGGCTATTGCGGCTCCACCACTTTCGGGTACTGGGCGAGGCCGAGGGGGGCAGCGGGGCGCTCGACCGGCTCCGGGAGGCCGCGCCCCAGGTGCTCGTCGTCGATAGCCAGCTCGCGGAGGGGTCGGCCGACAGTCTGGTCCCGGCCGTCCGACGGCGTTTTCCCGCCGTTCGCGTCGTTCTGGTCTTGCACGGTGGCGTTCCCGCTCCTACCGATGGGCCCGAGGGCCCCGACGTCGTGCTGCGCCGTCCGTTCCGGATCCAGGAGTTCGCCACCGCCGTGAGCCGCGGGCGACCGCCCGCGTAGTGGGCCTTACTCGACGCGGAAGCGGAGAACGGCCGCCTCCTCCTCGAAGTGGAGGCGGGGGGCGGGAATGAGCAGCGCGTGCAGCGGAGGACCGAAGTCGACGCCGCGGAGGCGCTCAGGGGTCCCCCACCACGCCTGGGCCTCCTCGGTTCCTACCCGGGCGACGACGCCGAGCGGGCTCGCTCGTGAGATCGCCCGGGCCTCGGGGTCGCGGTCGAGCAGGATCGAGAGCGCCTCGTTCCCGAGGAGGTAGCGTCCGTCGGAAGGCCGGAGGTCGAGGAGGACGAGCGTGTGGAGGTCCATCGCCCGGTTCGCCGCGATCATGTCGATGGGCGACGTGGGACGAAACTCGGGCTCAGGGAACGGCAGGGACACGACCCGGCCGAGCCGGTAGAGCATGAGTCCGAGAAAGCCGGCGGCGGCGGTAAGGATGCTCGCGTTCGGCACGTAGCGCCAGTCGTGCCCCGCGCGCTCGCAGGCGAGCCTTAGCGCCACGTGCGTCGTCGCCGCGAAGGCGTCCCCGGGCACGACGAACGCCACCGCTCCCCCCCGCTCGAGTGCCGCGAGGACCGGGGCCGCCCCTTCGACCTCGGCCCGGCCGAGCGGGTGGAGGGGCTTTCCGAGCTGGCGGCCAAGCCGGTCGAACGAGCCCGGGGCGAGCGCCGCCGTGTACTCTTCGTAGAAGATCGCGTCGGCGCCGCCCAAGACCTCGAGCGCGCGGGCGCTCAAGCCGCGCTCGTCGGTGAGTCCGGCCCCGACGAACCAGAGTACCGCCACCCTTCCCTCCGCTAGCCCCGAACCGCCACGACGGGGCACGGGGCGCCGCGGAAGAGCTCCTCGAGGAAGCGTCGGGTGATGAGCGGACCTCCTTCGGAGGGGGCCTCCTCCCCGACCAGGAGGATGCCGTAGCGCTCCCGCGCCGCCTGCTCGAGGATGAGGCCCGCGAGGCGCCGGCGTCCGGCGAGGAGCGCTCCCGGGGAGAAGATGGGGTGATGATGGATCGGCACCCCCCGCGGCGAGCGCGACGGGGGCGGCGCGGCGAGGTCCCCGCGCTCGGGAGAGAGCTGGAGGGTGATGATGGGGATGCCGTGGCTGTGGACCGCGAGCTCCTCGGCGAGGCGAAGCGTCTTCGGTGGCGTGGTCGGCTGGAACGTCGGGATGAGGATCCGCTGGGCCTTCTCCTCGACGAGCGTGAGGCGGTTCACCACGACCACGTCACAGGGGGCGTGGTGGAGGAGCGCGCTCGCGGTGTGGCCGACGAACGGATTGCGGCTGCGTCGGTCGCCGCGCAGGGTCATCAGGATCGCGTCGACCTGGTGGGCCTCGGCGCTCTCGAGGATCTCCCCCGTCACGTCCGTCGAGGCGCGGACCTCGGGGTCCACCCGTACATCGAGCGCCGCGCCCGTCTCATGGGCCGGCACCACGATGTTGACGGAGGCCCGCCACTCCCGCGTGACGGCCGGCAACGTCGTGGTTGGGATGATGTGCAGGACCCGGATCTCGCCGTCCGCGTCCAGGAGCAGCGAGGCGAACCGGATCAGCGGCTCGACCTCGGGGGGCTCGTCGACCGGGATGAGGATGCGCCGGTACATGCTCACTTCCCCAGGAGGCTCAGGAGGTCGAGGTCGAGCTGGATGACGTCCACGTACGACGGGCCGAGAAACCCGAGGAGCGGCGCCTGGACATGGTTCTCCACGAACCCCACCAGGAACGCGGGCGAGAGCCCGGTATGGAACGCGACCCGCGGGATCTGGACGAGGGCCGCCTCGGGCGTCAGATCCGGATCGAGCCCGCTCTCCGACGGCGCGATGAGCACGAGAGGCACCGCGGTCCCATTGAGGCCGTACTGGGCGATGTAGTACTTGGTCAGATTGACGAGGTTCGGGTCGGTCGGTCCGTACGGACTCTGGCCGCTCCCCAGGGTCGCGCTGAAGTCGTGGAAGGAGGGGCGGAGCCAGAACAGGGAGGCGTTCGTGATGTTCTGGCCGATGAGCTCGGAGCCGATGGCGGTTCCGTTGGACGCGTACACGAGACTCCCGTTCGCCGGACCCGGAACGAGCGCCTGCGCGAACCCGGTCACGGCGGCGGGATACGCGAGGCCGCCCAAGAGGACGGTGATGGCGAGGAGACCCAACGCCGAGCGCCACGACGGGAGACGGAACGGCGGGTCGGGGGCGAGACCCCCCGGCGGGGGCACGGGACTGGAGGGCGCCCCGACCGTCTGGCGTGCGGGCGGCGTCGACTGCGCGGCGCTCGCTTTCACAGGCCCCCCAAAAGCTGGTGCAGGGACAGCCCGGCCTGGACGAAGAACGGCACCCCTTCGAGGTAGGCCAGGAGGAGGTAGAGGAGCTTGATCCCGACGAAGGCGCTCACGAGTCCCCCGACGCCATAGATCAGAAGGTTCCGCCGCAGGAGGTCGACGGCCGATTGGGGCCGGAACGATACCCCCCTAAGCGCGAGCGGGATGAGGATCGGGATCATCAACGCGTTGAAGATCAGGGTCGCGAGGACCGCGACCTCGCTGTTCGTCAGCTGGAGGAGGTTGAGCGCCGCCACGCCCCCCAGCGTCGAAAAGATCCCGGGGAGGATCGCGAAGTACTTCGCCACGTCGTTGGTGATGGAGAAGGTGGTGAGCGCCCCTCGAGTGATGAGGAGCTGCTTTCCGATCGAGACGATTTCAATGAGCTTCGTGGGGTCGCTGTCGAGGTCGACCATGTTGCCGGCCTCCTTCGCCGCCGAGGTGCCGCTGTTCATGGCGAGCCCCACGTCCGCCCGGGCGAGCGCCGGGGCGTCGTTGGTGCCGTCCCCCGTCATCGCGACCAGGCGCCCGTACTGCTTTTCCCGATTGATGAGCGAGAGCTTCGTCTCGGGCTTCGCCTCCGCGACGTACTCATCGACGCCGCTCTCCCGCGCGATCGCTTCGGCGGTGAGCCGGTTGTCCCCGGTGCACATGACCGTTCGGATCCCCATCACCTTGAGGTCGGCCAAGCGGTCGCGGATGCCCGGCTTTACAACGTCCTTCAGGACGACCACGCCCATGATGCGACGCCGTAGGCTGATGACCAGGGGCGTCATGCCCTGGCGGGACGCCTCCTCGGCCGCGGTCTTCGTCTCGCGCGGGATCGATCCCACGGCCTGCTCCATCGCCGTGATCGACCCCTTCAGCGCCTCCGAGCCGTCGGGAAACCGGATGCCGGACATCCGGCGCTCCGCGGTGAACGGGATCACCTGCACGTTCTCCATCGACGTCTTCTCGGGCTGCACGCCCCTCAGGCCCGCCAGCCGCACGATGGACCGTCCTTCGGGGGTCTCGTCGAACGCGGAGACGAGAAGCGCGGCGCGCATCACGGACTGGGCGTCCTCGCCCGGGGCGGGGATGAACTGCACCGCGAGGCGATTCCCGACGGTGATGGTCCCGGTCTTATCGAGAATCAGGACGTCCAGGTCCCCCGCGGCTTCGACGGCCCGGCCGGATTTCGCGACCACGTTCGCCCGGGCGACCCGGTTCACCCCCGAGATGCCGACCGCGGAGAGGAGGCCCCCGATCGTCGTCGGGATGAGGCAGACGATGAGCGCGATCATGGTCGCGAGGTTGAACGCGCCCAGGTGGGTGCCCAGGAGGAGGTAGCCGAACGAGACGATGCCGAGCAGGAGCGCCGTGGTCAGCGCGGCGAGCAGGATCGTGAGGGCCACCTCGTTCGGGCTCTTGTCCCGGTGGGTCCGCTCCACGAGCTGGATCATCTTGTCGAGGAAGCTCGCGCCGGGTTCGGCGGTGACGCGGATGGTGACGGTCCCCTGGAGGAGCCGGCTGCCCGCGATGACGCTCGTGTGGTCCCCGCCGCTCTCGCGGACCACCGGGGCGGACTCGCCGGTCATCATCGACTCGTCGATCACCGCGGCGCCCGACGTGACATCGCCATCGACCGCGACGACCTCGTTCGGGCGGACCTCGATCTTGTCGCCGACGTGGAGGCGCCCGCTCGGGACCCAGACCCGGGCCCCGTCGGGCAGGATCTGCCGGGCCTTGAGCCCCGTCCGCGCTTCCCGCAGCGAGTCCGCCTGCGCCTTCGCCTGGGCCTCCGCGATCGCTTCGGCCAGGTTGGCAAACCAGACCGTCGCGAACAGCGTGACCGCCACGAGGAAGTAGTAGTTCGGGTCGAACCCCGGGCCGGTCAGGTCCGGGAACGCCCAGGGAAGGAGCGTCACCGTGACGACCAGGAGCAGGTAGACGTACACGACGAACATGACCGGGTTCCGCACCTGCTCCGTCGGGGAGAACTTCGTGAACGACTTCGACAGGACCCGGCTGAGGCTCGTGTGCGGGCGGCGCTGCACACTGACCTGGGGGGCCGCAGCGGCGGTGGCCATAGGGTCGGGCTACAGGCCCCCCTGGCCGAACGGTCCGAGGGCCAGCACGGGGAGAAAGAGGAGCCCCGAGACGATCAGGATGAACGCGATCAGGTACACGGTGAAGGTCGCCGACTCGGTCTTGATCGTCCCGGGCCCGGGGGGCAGCGGCGTCTGCCGTGCGAGGGAGCCGCCAATCGCCAGCATGGCGATCATCGGGAGGTAGCGCGAGAAGAGCATCACGACCGCCCCCGCGAGATTGAAGAAGACCGAGGCGTCGTTGATGGGGCCCATCCCGCTCCCGTTGTTGGCCGACTCGCTCGTGAACTCGTAGAGCACGATCGTGAACCCGTGGGACCCCGGCGGTACGGCGAGGGTGGCGAACCCGGCAATGTAGGCGACCGCGAGCGGGATCAGGATCGCGAACGGATGGGAAAGGATCGTCGCGGCCGCCCACTTCACCTCTCCGCGACCGATCTTCTTCCCCAGGTACTCCGGCGTCCGTCCGACCATGAGGCCGCCCACGAAGATCGCCAGCAGGGCGTTGATGAGGAGCGTACCGAACCCCGTCCCGTCGCCGCCCGGGGCCGTCTGCAGGAACATCCCCCAGAGGAGGACCATCTGGGCCCCCGGGGTCAGCGCGCCGAGCGACATCGACGTGGCCCCGACGTTCCCGTAGACGCTGGTGACCTGGAAGAGGGCGCTTTCCGGCCACGAGAACCGGGACTCGGCGCCGACCAGGTAGCCGGAGTTCTGCGTCACCGGCAGGCCCGAGAGGAACGGGTTCGAGGCCTCGAAGAAGCTGAACAGGAACAGCGCGACGAGGAAGATGACGACGGCCGCGACCGCGAGCGGGGCCGCCTCGCCCGGTCGTCGGACCATCGCGCCGAACATGAAGACCGCGCCGAAGGGGATGAGCATCATCAACAGGACTGCCACGAAGTTCGTGAGCGGGGTCGGGTTCTGGAACGGGTGACCCGCGTTCGCCCCGAAGAACCCCCCTCCGTTCGTCCCGAGGAACTCGATGGCGTCCCACGACCCGAGCGGTCCCACGGGAAGGACCTGGCTTCCGCCCCCCAGGGGGTGGATCACGGTCGATTGGGCGAGCGTTTGGGGGACGTCGAGCAGGACGAACACGCCCGCCGCCACGAGCGCGACCGGGAGCAGGATCCGGATGAGGGAGCGGACCATATCCCACCAGAAGTTCCCGATCGCCCCGTCCCGGCGGACGAATCCGCGGATGAAGGCGACCCCGACGGCGAGGCCGCTCGCCGCCGACGTGAACATCTCGACCTGGAGTCCGAGCAGGCTCGACAGCAGCGACACCTGTCCCTCCCCGGTGTAATGCTGGAAGTCGGTGTTCGTGTTGAACGAGGCGGCCGTATGGGTGGCGAGGGTCCACTCCATGCCCGGGGCCCCGAGGGCGTTGAGGGGAAGCCCCCCTTGGAACAGCAGGAGAAGGAACACCATCAGCGTCGTCACCCCGTTGAAGAGGAGGAGGCAGACCGCGTACTCCTTCCAGCCCATGTTGCGCCGCGGGTCGATGCCCAGGATCCGGAAGATCGCCCGCTCGACCGGGTTGAACAGGCCGTCCAGCGCCGTGGGGCGGCCCAGGTAGACCTTGGCCATGTACCGCCCAAAGATGGCGGCGAGAAACAGGCCGATGGCGAGCGTGAGGCCCACCTCGAACAGGGCGGCCGGCGGATAGGCGGTCAGCGGCTACCCTCCCCAGGACGGGCTCAGAATCGGGTGGGGTTGATCATCGCGTAAAGAAGGTAGACGATGATCGCGACCGAGAGCCCGGTGAAGACCACCAGACCGAGGTTCTGCACGATCGAATCCAGGAGGGGCATGGACCGGGGCGGACGATGGCGATGGCCCGTATTTAGACCCGACGGCCGACCAGCGCGGCGCCGTGCTACGATGTGGACCGTGGCTCGGTCGGAGCCGCCTTCTCCGTCGAGGCGGAGGGGCGCTCAGCGGGGGGCTCCGGCGGAGGCCCGGGGACGGAGCGAGCCCGAGATTTGGCCGATAGCCGCCGTACGATTCGCCGCATCGCTCCCTCCCGTCTCGCCTCGGCCTTCTGGTACCCGACGTCCCGCGTCTCTTGCGTCAACAGGACCACGACCCGGCCCAGGGAACTGCGACCGGTCCGGCCGCGTCGCTGGATCGCTCGGATCTCGCTCGCGACCGCCTCAAAGAAGACCACCAGGTCCACATCGGGGACATCCAGCCCCTCTTCCGCCACGCTGCTCGCCACCAGGAGGGGGAACCGTCCGGCCCGAAACCCGTCGAGGATCGCCCCCTGCTCCTTTTGGGACATTCCGCGGTCGGCCACGTCCCGCGTCGACTGGCCGACGAACCGACCGACGGCCCATCCGGCCTTCTCGAGCACCTCCTGAATGGTCTGGATCGTGTCCCGGTACTGGGCGAAGATCAGGATCCGCGGCGGGTGCCCATGCGGCCGGTCGAGTTCCTTTTGGACGAGCGCGACGAGCGCGTCGAGCTTGGGGTGGGAAACGGCGCGACCCGTGGCAAGGAACGCGGTGCCCTCCCGAACGGCCGCGGTGACCCCGGTCGACTGGACGAACGCGCGGTCGCCCCGGCTCGGCTTTTCCTTCGAGCGCACGCGCTCCACGTACTGCAGGAACGGCTCGACCCCCTGGGTCTCCAGCCGCTCCTGGGCATGGTGAAGGTGGAGGAGCACCAACTGGTGGAAGAGCGGGCCGAACTTGCGGGTCATCGGCCCGGGCCGCGCGAAGATCTCGGCACGGAGGGCGATCAGGTCCTTGACCGATAGCGAAGCGATCGGCTTCTTCCGGAGGTACCCCATCTTCTGGAGCTTCCGCGCCGACTCTTTCGCGGACTCCGCCAGGCGCTCCTGGATTCGCTTCGCCTCGGGGGGCAGCTCGACCCACTGATACTCGACCTGGACCTCCTGGACGTACTCGCGGACCCCCGGGTCCTCGCGGCTCCGCGCCTCGATCCGCTCCACTCCGAGCGTCCGAACGACCTCTTCGATCCGCTCATCCTTTCCTCCCGGGGAGGCCGTGAGCCCCAGCAAGCGGGCGTGAGGGGCCCGTTCCGCGCGGAACCTCTCCGCGACCGCGACGTACGCATACTTGCCCACGGCGTGGTGGGCCTCGTCGACGACCATCAACGAGACTCCCCGCAGGTCGTAACGACCCGCGGCGAGGTCGTTGCTGACGATCTCGGGGGTCGCGAAGACCGCGTCCGCGGACTCCCAACTCCCCTCCCGGACGGGTCGTTTCACCGTGCCGGTGAACCGAGCGATCTTGAGGTCGCGAAACCAGCGCTGGAAGGAGCTCGCGTGCTGCTGGACGAGTGGACGGGTGGGCGCGAGCACGAGGAGCTTTCCGTCCTCCCCGCGGAGGAGCTCGGCGGCCGTGAGGGCGGCGATGACGGTCTTCCCGAGCCCGGTCGGCAGTACGACGAGCAGGTCTTCGCGAAGGCCCACGCGGGCGAGGTCGAGCTGGAAGGGGAGCGCGCGCAGAAGTTGGGGACGGAGGAGCGGATGTTCTACGTACCCATCGGCGACCTCCCACACCCCCGGGAGCGCCGGGGGATGCTCCCGTCGACGGACTTCGGGGAAGGGGATGGGCTCCGCCCCTCCTTCATCAAACTCCTCGAGGCGACGGGGTCGGGGCGCCCCCGATCGAACTCCGACCACGGCGCCCCCGACCTTACGACGGGTCCGTCGCTCTCACAGGAATCGGATGTCGCGGGGGAGCTCGCCCACGTACTCCCGGAAGCGCCCGGGCCAATCCGCGGGGTCGAACCCTTTCTGGGCGAGGAACGCGGTCAACCACCGCTCGAGCCCGATGCCCGAGCAGCCGCTCCACAGCTCGCCTTTTTGGGTCCGGATCGTGAACGCCTTCGTGTACTTGTCCCCGACAATGGAGAGGTTCTGGAACTCGAGCCACTCCGCGGTCTCCCGCGCGCCCCGGTACGGGAGGTACGCCTCGAAGTCGATCGTCCCCTTGACCTTCTCCTGGGCGTCCTCCACGCCGACACCCCCGGACTGCTGCATGTAGAACGGCGTCACCCACGCCGTACGCCATTCCAGTTCGAGGACCTGGTCGAAGACGTGGGTGTAGCGGGCGAGCAGCTTCTCCCGGATCTCGACCAGCTGCTCGGGAGTGCCCACGTAGACGGGCTCGATCCGGTGGAACTCGTCCACGCGCTCGAGCCCATGGCGCCCGCCACTTTCGTAGCGGTTCGAGACCGCCGTGCGGTCGAAGACGCGGAGCGGAAGGCTCTCCTGGGCGATCGTTCGCCCGGAGAGCCACCAGTAGATGGTCGGGCACTGGGCGTAGCAGGAGACCGCCGTGGGTCCGGTGACGAGGGCGGCCAGTTTGTCTTCCGGGACGTGGCGCGTGATCTTGACGAGGTCGGTGAACTCCTCCCAGGCGGCGGGGTCGCGGGTCTTCGGCTCGGTGACGTAGTAGAACTCCCCGGGGAGGCCCTCGAGGTGGCCGGTCTTGAGGAGGATGTCGAACGAATCGTGGTGGGGCTGGACGACCTCCACGAAGCCCAGCGGGCGGAGCACCTCCTCGCGGGCGATGCGGTCCATCGTCCGCAGGAGGTGGGCCACGGTCGGTCCAAGGAACCATTTCCCCTTCGTGGGACCGCTGCGAACCCAGTCGCGCTTCAGCAATTCCTCCGTGGGGTCGCCGGCGAACGGATGGGTCCGCTTCGGGCTCTGGGTCAGGAGCGCCCAGTACTGCTCCTTTCCCGTGTAGCTCTGGCGGCGGGCCTTCTCTTGCACGACGCCCACCGCCCGGTCCATCCAGTTGTCGCGGAGACCCTCCTCGCCGAGTCCCGTCAGCTCGAGCGTGGCGGTCGTCCCTTCGACCTCGAGGTGATGCGGAAGAGGGAGGCCGATCGGCTTTGTGGGCGCCAGGTCGAGGGGGAAGCGCACCCGGTAGCGCACGGCCCGGAAGGTGCGGACTCCGACCCGTTCTCGACGGCCCAATTCCTCGCTCAGCCGTCGGGCGAGCGCAAGCAGCGTTTGATGCGGTCGCGGTCCGGTGGTCACGAGCGTGAGCGTGAGCTGGGCACCGTGGAGCTTCCACTGCGTGAGAGCCCCCTCGCCCCGCTGCCCGACCGTTCGACGGATCGCGTCGGTCGCCAGCTCGGGGAGGAGCGCGTCGAGCATCTCGGGGTGCGGCAGCGCTCCGCTCAGGGTCAGCTCCGCCTCGAGGAGGTTCTCCATCTCGCTCCCGACTCGGATGGAAATACTAAGGCTCTGCGCCCGGGCCGGCGGTCAATACCGTTCGATGAACGTTTGATCGCGCGGGCACCCCAGCTCCTGGGCGAGCGCCTGGACCTCCGCGACCATCTGCGGCACTCCACAGATGTAGAGGTGGAAGCCTGCGAGGGTGGGAACCATGGTCCGCAAAGAGTCCTGGAGGTGACCGGACGCCCCGCTCCAGGTGGGCGGCGGCCGAGAGAGCACCGGAACGTAGTGGAAGGAGGGGTCGCGCGCCCCCATGGCCGAGAGTTCCGGATGGAACAGGAGGTCCTCTTTGTGGCGACACCCCGAGAACAACCAGCGCGGATGCCCGGGGCGCATCCGCTCCAGACGTTCGAGCATGGGGATGAACGGCGCGATCCCAGTCCCGGTGGAAGCGAAGATGACCGGGTGCGACTCGGGATCGCGAAGCAGAAAACGGCCGAGAGGGGCGATCACGTTTTGCCGCTCGCCTGGCGAACGGGCAGAGAGGTAGGTGGAGACGAAGCCCCCGTCCACCTGCTTGATGCAGAGGTCGAAATCCGATTCTCGATCGGGGCTCGAGCAGATCGAGTAGGACCGGGTGACCGTCGTGCCACTCCTCGGCACATAGAACGTGACGAACTGTCCCGGGTCGAAATGGAGCTGGTCGGTCGGTTCTAGGGAGAAGGTGAGGAGACGGACTGACGGTGCCACCACCCGATTCTGGGCTACCGAGACCGTTCGCTTGCGGGGCGGGTCGGCCATCGGCCGCGCCATGTACGCTCGAGGCTATTTCACGGGCGGCGTGGCGCACGGCTAGCCTTTTCTGCCCGCCGGGCGTCGCAACGTCCGGGTCTATTCCATGTCCGCATCGGCGGCGTCCTACGGGCTCTTCATCGGCGGAAAGTGGCATACGCCACCGAGCGCCCCCACGTTCCGGACGCTCAACCCCGCCACCGGCGAGGTCGTGGGGGAGTTCGTGGCCGGCACCGCGGCCGATGCCCGGGCGGCGGTCGAAAAAGCCCAGGCGGCCTTCCCCCACTGGAAGGCGACCCCGGCCCCGAAGCGGGGGGAGATCCTGCTGCGCGCCGCCGACGTCCTCCGCCGTCGCAAGGAGGAGGTCGCCCGGCTGGTCACGCAGGAGATGGGGAAGGTCATCGCGGAAGGCCGCGGCGACGTCCAGGAGTCCATCGATTTCATTGAATACATGGCCGGGGAGGGTCGCCGGCTGGCGGGCGAGACGATCCCTTCCGAGCTCCGCTCGAAGTTCTGCCTCACGGTCCGCCAGCCGAAGGGCGTGGTGGCGTGCATCACCCCCTGGAACTTCCCGACCTCCATCCCGAACTGGAAGATCGCCGCCGCCCTCATCTGCGGCAACACCGTGGTCTTCAAGCCCGCCTCGGCGACCGCGCGGTGCGCGGCCGAGGTCGTCCGCGTCTACGAGGAAGCGGGAGTCCCCCCCGGGGTCCTTAACCTGGTGACGGGACCGGGGGGGGCCGTCGGGAACGCGCTCATCGACGACCCGCGCGTCCGTGCGGTCTCCTTTACCGGCGGGGTCGACACGGGACGCGAGGTCTACGTCCGCGGGGCGAAGGGGCTCAAGATGGTCCACCTCGAGCTCGGGGGTAAGAACCCGGTGATCGTCATGGACGACGCGAATCTCGACCTCGCCCTCGACGGAGTCCTCTTCGGAGCGTTCGGGACGGCGGGTCAGCGCTGCACGGCGACGAGCCGGCTCATCCTCCACGACCGGATCCATGACGAGTTCCTGGGGCGACTCGCGGAGCGGGTACGAAAGTTCCGGGTCGGAGACCCGCTGGACCCGAGCGTCGACATGGGGCCGGTCGCTTCGGCCGATCAGGAGGAAAAGGTGCTCCACTACATCGAGGTAGGGAAGCAGGAAGGCGCCACCCTCGTGACGGGCGGAACGAAGCTCACCGGGGGCGCCTACGACCACGGGCACTTCCTCGCCCCCACCATCTTCTCCGCCCAGCATGGCCAGCGGATCACCAAGGAGGAGATCTTCGGCCCCGTCCTGTCAGTGATCCGCGTGGCGGACTATGCCGAGGCGGTCCGGGTCGCGAACGACGTCGAGTACGGGCTGTCCTCCTCGATCTACACGAAGGACGTGAACCGGGCGTTCCACGCCGTGGACGACCTCGAGGCGGGGATCACCTACATCAACGCCCCGACCATCGGCGCCGAGGTCCAGCTGCCGTTCGGCGGCGTCAAGAACACGGGCAACGGGGGCCGGGAGGCCGGCTCGGTCGCCGTGGACGAATTCACCGAGATCAAGAGCGTCTTCATCGACTTCTCGAACCGGCTCCAGAAGGCGCAGATCGACACCACCTGAGGGCGACGTGGGGAGCTTCCGCGGGGACGATTCGACCCTCGACCGGGAGATCGCCACGCTGGAGGCGATGGCCCGCGTCCGGGTGAAGCGGGCGACGCGCGAGCTCAACGACCTTGAGCGGGAGCTCCGCGAGCTCAAGGCCGAGCGGGCCCGGCGGCGCGTCCGCGCCGAGGTGCCGGCGACCGGTGGAACGGCGGCGGCGAGCGCCTAGAACGGCGCCGTTCGGTTCGGGTTGTCGAAGTTCGTGAGCAGCGTCTGGCTCAGCGTCCGCGGCCGCGCGAGGGGGGCGAGGAGCGGGTCCTCCTCGAGCGCCGGCATCGTCTCGGAGATCGGAACGTCGACCACGATCTCGCGGGTGCGGCCGCCCCGGCCGCGCGAGACGATGGTGGCGCGGATGAGGCCCAGCGTCTCGAGTTCCGAGAGGTAGTTCGAGATGCTCCGGGCGTGGAGCGGGGAGAGGCCGAGCCGCTGGGAGAGCCGGGCGTAGCCGTCGTAGACCTCCCCGGTGAGCACGCCGCTCCGCCGCCGTTCGTACGCCTGGAGGATGGCGTAGAGGAGGACCTTACAGTGCGGGGGCAGCGTCCGGCAGCAGTCGATGATGATGTCCTGCTCGAGGCGGCTCTTGGCGCGGACGACGTGGTCGGAGGTGATCCGTTTCGCGCGGTCGCGCTCGGCGACGTCGGCCGCGACGCGCAGCAGCGCCAGGGCCCGGCGGGCGTCCCCGTTCTCGAGGGCGGCGTACGCCGCGCACCGCTCGATCACGCCGGCGTCGAGGACCCCCTCCTTGAACGCCTCCTTCGCCCGGTCCCTAAGGATGTCCTGGAGCTGGGGGGCGTCGTAGGGCGGGAAGAGGATCTTCTCCTCGTTGAGCCGACTGCGGACGCGGGCGTCCAGATGGTTCGTGAACTTGAGGTCGTTCGAGATGCCGACGAGGACGAGCCGCGCCGAGGCGAGCTCGGTGTTGAGCTGGCTCAACGTGTAGAGGACGCCGTCGCCGCTCCGCGCCACGAGGCGGTCGATCTCGTCGAGGATGAGGATCTGCGTCCCGTCGCGCGCGTCCATGAGCTGGCGCATCGCCGTCTGGACGCGGTCGAGCGACCAGCCCGTGGGGATCCGGTCCTCCTCGCGCGGCGCGAGCGTGTTCCCGATCGTCTGGAGGAGGCTGTAGGGCGTGTCGATGTTGCCGCAGTTGACGGTGATGAACGTCACGCGACCCCGTCCGTCGGTCCGCCGCTGCATATCCGTGCGGACCTGGGCGACGACGGCGGTCTTGCCCGTGCCGATCTTCCCGTAGATGAGGAGGTTACTCGGCACGTCCCCGCGGAGCGCGGGGGCGAGGATCTCCGCGACCTGGCGGATCTGGTGCTCGCGGTGGGGCAGCCGGCTCGGGAGATACGACTCGCGCAGGATCTCCCGGCTCGCGCGATACAGCTCGGAGGTGTAGCGGAGGACGCTATCGAACACCTCGCCGGCGGTCGAGGGCGGGGGCGCGGGGCCGGCGCCCGCCGGAGCGGCCCGCTCCGTCACCGGCTGAGGGCCCTCGCCCCCCGGGCTCGCCTGGGGTCCCCCCACGGCCGGGGCTGGCGCTGCATCGGGAGAATCCAGTGGGAGCATCGACCCGGGCCTCGGGCGAATTTTGGAGGGGCGCGAGCCATATCTACCTTTTGCCCGGACCTCGCCCGGCGCCGCGACGAAGCGAAGATTTTCGAGATTCGCGTCGGGCGTCCGTCCTGGATGGCCCCGGGGAGGCTCGGAGCTCCTCAGGCGGCGTCGTCCGGCACCGGTTCCGCGGGTTCCGGCTCTTCGTCCGGCTCCCAGAGCGGGTCCCCGTAGGTCGGCGCGCGCTCCCCCTCGGTGGCGCCGGGACCGCGACGCCGGCGGAGGAGGAGGGCGGACGCGGCGACGCCGACCACGAGCACCACGGCGAACACGACGAGGAGGTAGCCGGGAAGCGGCAACATCTGGCCGCCGCCTGGGTTCCCCGAGGAGTTCGTGGGAGCAGGAAGGAGAGTGACGGTGAGGGGAACCACGGCGAGCGAGGCGAGGGACGCGTTGGCGAAGAAGGGGAGGAACCCCGTCGCCGCTACCTCGAGTGCGTAGCGACCGGGGAAGAGGCTCAGGCTCGCCTCCCCCGTGGCGTTGAGGGAGACGGCGTTGCCGTTCAGGGTCACGGTCGCGGTCGCGGGGGTGACCGTGAGCGCGATCGTCCCGTTGGACGGCACGAGCGACACGTTCGCCCAGACGGTGGTGTTGTCGGCGACGGTGAGGTTCTCGGTGAGGGAGTTGAACGCGTGGCGCGTCACCGTGAGGACGTGCGTCCCGGAGGAGAGGTTCCCGACGAGGAAGTAGCCCCCCGTGGTCAGGGCCACGGACGCTCCATCCAACTGGACCGTCGCGTCCACGGGGTGGACCCACCCCTCGACCGTGCCCGGGATGGGGACCAGCGTCGCGTTCTGCCATGCCGTGTCGTTCCAGGGGAGGAGGACGGTCACGAACAGCTCGAAGTATCCCGAGAGCGAGAAGTCGACCACGTGCGGGCCGGCCGTGGTGTTCGCCGTGTAGGCGCCGCCGGGCGACGGGACGGGCAACCCGTCGACGCGCACGGTCGCGGACGCGGGGGTCACGGTTCCCCGCACGACCCCCCAGTCGGTGAGGTCCACGTAGACGGGAGCGGAGAGGGGCCCTTCTCCGGCCCCGTTCGTCGCGGCGATCTCGAAGTACCAGTGCAGGAACGGCGGAAGGTTCGGGACCGTCGTGGAGGTGGCGCTCCCGGGGAGCGTGAGGTTGTAGAAGTTGTGCTGGTTTTCGAGGCCCCAGACGAGAAGGTAGCCTCCGACCCAATCGCCGGCGCCGGTCGGGGGGGCCCAGCTCAACGTCACGTTCCCCCGACCGGGAACGACGCCCGTGATGCGCGGGGCATCCAGAGGTGGAGCCGCCCCAAGGACGGCGGCAAAGACCTGGGAGGAGCTCGCGTTCCCCACGGGGACCCCGTACGACCAGCTCACCGCCACCCGGCCGTTGCCGAGATCGGCGATCCCCATCGTGTCGCCGATCCATTCGCCCGGGATCCCGAACTGGCTCGACACCAGGGTCGGCGCGGAGAGGAGCGAGCCGTTCTTGAAGAGCGTCGCGGCGAAGACGCTCCAGCCTACGGTCGAGTTGTTGGCGAGCCAGGAAAGATAGGCGGTCCCGTTCGCCCCGCCGGCGACCGAGACGAGGGCGTGGACCGCGCTGTTGTGGTCGGGGTTGAGCCGGATCGGGGCGGACCAGCTCCCCCCGTCGTCCCTCGAGACGGCGACGAACGCGGTGTCGGCGGTCGCATTCTGCGAATCGAAGGTCGCGTAGAGCGTTCCGCTGGAGTCGCGCGCGAGGTCGCCATCGATCCACCAGGTGTCGTTCGCGAAGGTGCCGTTCTCAACGGCGACCGGCACCGACCAGTGGACGCCGCCGTCGACCGAACGAACGAAGTAGTTGCGGCCGACGCCCAGCCAGTGGGGGCTCCCGGTGGTCGGATAGTCCTCGTAGAGGAGGTCGACCGTGCCGTTCGGCTCGACGAGCAGGGGGCCGGCTGGGGCGGCCGCGTTCGGGTACTCGGGCTCCACGGGCACCGGCGCGCTCCAGCGGCGTCCGCCGTCCGAGGACCACTCGACCACGATGTTGTAGTCCCCGGCGAGGAAGTAGCAGCTGCCGCCGGGGGCGCAGCCGATCTGGTCGAGCGTGGAGTTGGGAGAGAGGTCCCAGCTCACGAAGACGGTCCCGTTCGGGGCGACGGCGATGTAGTCCCTGTCGGAGAACTCGCTCGTCGTCGCGGGGTAGATCTCCGTCCAGCCGGCGAACGACTGGCCGTGGTCGTAGGACCACGCGACCGCCGGCGAATCCCCGGTGCCATTGTTGAGCATGAACGCCGCGTAGACGGTCCCGTTGGGGGCGACCCCCAGCGCGGGATCCCAGCTCGCGCCGGTCGTGCTCCCGGGGAGCGCGAACGCCGCCTCGAACGAGTAACCCCCATCCACGGAGCGGGAGAAGCCGATCCCCCCGCAGCCGATCCAGAGCTCGTAGAGAACGCTCGCCACCGGGTCCCACGCTTCGACGACCTCGGCGTTAGCGTAGCTGGTGTTGCACGGGGCGTCCGCCAGCACGTTCCGCACCCCGGTAGCCCCCGACGGCGGCGCCCGCAGCATTCCGGGCGGCTCCAGTGTTGAGGGAACGAGGGAAGGACCGCTCGCCGGCGACGGACTGCCGCCCGTCGCAGGTGAGAGGGGGTGCGGGGCGACCGCCAGCATGGGGACGGCGAGAAGACCGACCAGGAGGGCGACGACGGCCGACCGGGCTCCGGCGAAGGTATGCGGGCGCATCAGCACGAAAGCGAGCGGTGGCGGGAAGATAAGCCCATGCGAAACAACCCGTCGCTACGGGTTCCGCTCCTCGGGAGCGCGGGCGGGCTCGGGGGCCATCATGACCGCCGGCCGCCGCGCCCGGCTCCAGAAGTAGACCATCCCCAGGAGGAAGAGGACGGCGAGGACCCCGATCCCGATGAGGAGGATCCCGAGGGTGGAGGCGCCGACCCCCAAGAACGTCCCGCCGCCGGGCGAGGCACCCGTCCCGCCGGTCAGCGCGAGCGTCACCTGGGCCGAGGCGGTCCGCCCGGTGGGGTCGGTCGACGTGGCGTTCACGATGTACGTGCCCGCGCTCGCGTAGTCGTGGGTCGGCGCCGGCCCCGTCACGGTCTCCCCGTCGCCGAACGACCAGGTGACCTTCGCGGGCCCGCTCCCGCCCGTGACGATGCTCCCGAAGGCGATGGAGAGGCTCCCGTCGGGGCCGGGGAGCGCCGTGATGGCGAGGGCGGGAAGCGCGTAGATCTGGATCGGATGGGTCGCCGTGCTCGTGCCGAGCGTCACGGTATCGGTCACCTGGACGCTCACCGTGTAGTTGCCCGGGACGGTGAAGACGTGGGTCGCGTTCGCGCCGCTCGCGCTGCCGCCGTCCCCGAACGACCAGGCGTAGGCGTACGGCCCGAGGCCCCCCGACGCCGAGGCCGCGAGATTGACCGCGGAGCCCTGCCAGCCGGTCCAGCTGTTCGTGCCCAGCGCCGTGAGGACGACCGAGGGGGCCGCTCCCGGGGACACATAGACGGTGGCGAGCTGGATGCCGATGTTGTAGAACGTGTCGGTGGCGTGGAGGACGATGAGGTGGAGCCCGGGGTTGCTGAAGAGGAGGGTGGCGTTCACGTACGCCCCGCCGGCCGTGGGGGTCACTTGCGCGTTCGTCGTCCCGTTGTCCGCCGTATAGACCGCCTGGACGAGGGCGTCGTTCGTCCCGTTCGTCACCAGGCTGGAGAGCGTCGCGGTGTACGGGGCCGGGCCCCCGGGCGACGTCACGATCGGTCCGACGACATACGGCGCCGGGACGCCGAGGAGGTACGGGGAGCCGCTCGGAAGCTGGCCCTCGCCGTAGCCGTCCCAGGCGACGACCTGGGCCCAGAAGGTCACCCCGTCGGGGACGAGGAGGGTGAGCGAGGACCCCGTGGTGTTCCAGAGGTAGAGCCCGAGGGCGGAGTTGTTGAGGGGCCACGTCTCGGTGATGGCGTAGGCCCAGACGGGGCTCTCCGAGTAGTACACGGTGTAGTAGAGGACAGACCCCGCCGGGGAGGCGGGCGGCCCCCAGCTCACGAGGACTTCGCCGTTGCTCGCCGCGATCGCCTGCGGCACCCCGAGCGGCGTCGCCCAGACCTGGATCAGCTGCCGCGGGGAGATGGCGGTGTCGCCGAGCGCGTCGGTGACGGAGATGCTCGCCCGGGCGTTCCCGTAGTATCCGCCATAGTCGTGGGTCACGTTGATCGAGGAGAGGCTGGAGACGATCGTCTGGGTCAGGCCGTCGCCGAAGATGACGAGGTACGTGTACGGGGCTTCCCCGCCGGTCGCGTTCACCGTGAACGTCACGGAGGCGTGGTGAACCCAGAAGATCGTTGAGGTGGGGCCCGTCAGGAGGGCCGTGAGGGCCGGAAGCGGCGCGGGGGCCACGACGGCCGCGCTGGCCTGGGTGAGCCCGGCGCCGTTGGTCGCATTGACCCACAGCGTGAACGGGGTGGGGGGGAGTCCGATCGAGGCGAACAGCTCGGTCGCGTTCCCGGCATCCAGGGAGAACGGCGTCCCGTTCACGGTGGCGTTCATCCAGACAGTGTAGTCGACGACCTCGGCGCTCGACTCGGTCCAGTTAAGCGCGTACCCTCCGCCAACGCTCGTCACGTTCGCGAGCGAGAAGCCCGGGGCGGCGGGCGCGGTGAAGCCGCACGAGGTCGCGCCGGTGATCGACTTCGAGCCGTTGACGGGGGTCGTCCAGACCCCCGAGGCCGACTCGGCCCGTACCCAGTAGTGGAGCGTTCCCGTATAGATCCCCGTCGAAAAGGAGGTCGTCCAGTTCCCCTCCTGGGCGGTGTCGACGGTCGAGATCGTGAGCACCGCATCCTTCGTCACCACGGACGGCGTGGTCGATCCGAAGCAGAAGTCGGCGCCAACCTGGACCGCCTGGACCCCGTTCGGGTCCGCCACGGCCGCGCTCAGCGAGAAGGTGTTGCCGACGGTGAACGTCGAGATCGAGAAGACGCTCGTGGGGTCCAGGTACACGGGGACGAACCCGAGCGGATTGAACTCCCCAGCGCTCTTCCCCCAGGTGTTCACCTCGTGCGGGGCCGTCCCGCCGTAGACCCACCAGCTGTGGCCGGCGAAGGCGTGGAGCGACCAGTACGGGTAGAAGCCGGTCCCCCCGTAGGTCGTGAAGTCCTGGCAGGGCGCCGCGTAGCCGGAGCAGGCCCCCGCGCTCGACGTGGTGGCCGTCCAGGGGAACGGGGTAGAGTAGCTGAGGGTGGAGGCGTTCCAGTACGTGGCGGATTCAAAGGCGGGGACGCTCACCGCATCGACGCCGGGCTCGTTGTAGCTGTTGCACGGACTCGGGTAATCGGCCCCGGTCGGCTCCGGGCAGTTCTCCCAGGTCGCCTCGACGTTGAGGCCGTAGCCCCACCCCCCCGAGGTGAAGGAGGAGGCGTTGTAGAACGGCGTGAGCGGGAGCCCGTCCGTCGTGACGGCGGGGGAGTACGTCCAGGCGAGGCTCGAGGAGGAATGCGTCGTGTCGTTGATGAACACGCTGGTGCCGCTCGTCCCGTTCACCTGGCCGACGATCTGGACGACCAGCTGGTCGCCGGGGGCGAAGTTCCCCCATCCCGTCGAGGTGTAGGTCCCGACTCCCGAGATGGCCGCGTCGTCCTCGCAGTAGCTCAGCCCACCCACGGTTGAGAAGGCGGTGTCGTTCTGGCACTGGGGGTCACAGGAGCCGGCGGGGACCAGGTCCCAGACGGGGGCCTGGACGGTCCAGTTGGGGTTGGGGGTGAGTCCGAGGACGTTGTAGGGCGGGTTGATCTGGACCTCGAGGTACGACTGGCCCCGATACGAGCACGGAACCCCCGCGAGCCAGAGACCGACCCACATCGTCGCAAAGGCGCTCGCGGTGTTCGTGCCCGCGGGAGGCAGGTCGATGACGAACTGCACGCGGGATCCGGAGTAGGAGCCGTTCGAGACGAAGTTGAGGCCGGGCTCATCGTGCCCGATGTAGCACGGCGTCTGCTCGGTGTGGACGACGTCCGTGGGGAGGGTCGCTCCATAGTAGGAGAGGTAGTGCTGGAGCCGATCCTGGCAGGCGGCCGAGTTGTTCCAGTTGGCGAGGGGGGGCGGGACCGGGTGGTACGGGTAGCCGTGTGTCGCGGACGCGGTAGGCAGGACCGTGGGGCTCGACGGGGACGCCGCGGGGGTGGAGGGGAGGGCGCTATGGGCCGGAGGTGCCGCGGAGGCGGCCGAGGCTATGTGGACGAGCCCCGGGAGCCCGAAACCGAGCAGGATGACGAGCGCGACGGCGGCGAGCCTTCGAGAGAGAATCCGGTCCATTGGGGGGCCTCCTCGGGCCGAGACCGCCGGGGGGGATAAACCCGAGGGATTCTTCCTTCCCAGGGGAAGAAAAGCGGCTTCCCGCCCGCGGTCCTCCGAACCCGTAAGAAACGAAGGAAAGGGTTGGTCCGGCGTGCTCGAGGGTTCGCCCTAGCTCGGCGGGGGCGGGGGGTTGCCGGGCCCCATCGTCCCATCGGACTGGAGTCGGGGGAGGTCCGCGGGGTTCGAGCTCTCGTACACCTGGCCACCCTCGCCCCCCTCGTCGTACGCTTCGGGGGCCGACCCGCCACCGCGCCGCCGCATCAGGAGGACCACCGCCACCGCGGCCACGACAACGATCACGACCACGATGAGGATGAGCTCCGTGGTGGTGAGGCCGCTCGACGGCGTCGCGTTGTTGCCGCCCCCGCCTTTAGAGCCGCAGTTGGACGTGCAGCCCGTGGGGATGATGGTGAGGGTCACCGAGACATCCGTCCCGTTCCCCGGCGTCACCGCGACGCTCGAGTTCTGGAACGAGGTGTAGCCGGTCGACGTCACGTTGACCGTGTACTTCGGATTCCCGACCAGGCTCACGTTGAACGTCCCATCGGCCGCGACCGCGTAGTACTGCCCGACCGCGCCGCTATAGATGTGGAGGAGCGCCGTCTTCACCGCCGCCGCCGGCTGGATGATGCCGCTGATCCACCCGCGGTTCGTCAGCGTGACATTGACGAGCGTCGCGTGGCCCGGGGCGACGAAGAGGCTCATGCTCGAGAGGTTGAAGCCGGCCTGCGTCGCCGTGAGCGTGTGGAACCCGCCGAGCGTCGAGTTGTTGAACGTCCCGGCCGCCGAGACGGGGATGGGGACCCCGTCGATCTTCACAAGGAGCCCGGGCTTGGATGGCTGCGCCCCGAGGACGACCCCCTGGACCCATCCGCCGATGAGGACGATGTTCACGGTCACGTTCTGGCCCGCCAGCACCTCGAGGTACTGGTTCGAGGCGGTGAGACCGGTGCCCGAGGCGTTGAGCCAGTACCATCCGAACGGCTCGGGGATGTTGAAGAGGCCCGTCACGGGGTTTACGGTGGTGACGACCGAGCCGTTCACCTTGAGCGTCGCCGAGCTCGGGGTCAACTGGCCCACGAAGTAGCCGAGGCGCTTCGTCAGCGTGAAGTTCCAGTAATAGGTGCCCGACTGGCTCGTCTGGACCGGGTGCGTCTGGCTCGCGTAGTTGGGCGCCGAGGCGACAAGCGTGTAGGTGAGCCCGCCGGGGACGCTGATCAGGTACTGGAGGGCGGTCGCGTTGTACGGCGTCAGCGAGACGGGGGCGTTGTTCACCTTGAGCGCGAGGCCCGGAACGTTGGGAGCGATCGTCCCGCGAATGACCGCGGCCGGGACGGCGGCGTAGTTCGCGACGAGCTGGCTACCCGTGCCCGAGTACGTCACCGACGCCTGGTAGTTGGGAGAGGTCGAGATCCCCGACCAGGCCTGGAACGTGTAGACGTCCGAGGAGTTCGCCGGGTCCGGCAGGAACTGGGGCACGGTCACGGTGCTCGTGCTCGCGTTGTCCCAGCCGACCACCGTGGGCAGCTTGCTCGTCTTGGAAGCCCCGAAGGTGGAGATGGTCGCGTTGACGCCGGTGATGTTCGCGGAGATCGAGACCGTGTGCACGTTCGCGACCGCCAGCTGGGCGTCCGCGCTCACGGCGCAGCTCGCGCTCGAGCAGTCGGTCCAGACGGGGTAGGCGCCGTTCGAGGTCCCGATGGCCCCTGTGTAGAGCCCGATGTCATTGATGGTGCTCCCCGGGGTGCTGACCGAGTCGGAGACCAGGAAGGGGCTCGACCAGGTCGTGCCGCCGTCCGTCGACAAGACGCCGTAGGTGTTGTAGTTCCCCGAGCTGATCGTGATGCCGAGGAACGTGACCCACACGACGCCCTGGTCGTCCGTCGTGACCGTGGGCTCGACGTAGATGGTGGAGGTGCTGACGGGAGTGATGGCCACCGGCGGGGCAAAGCTGGTCCCACTGTTCGAGCTCACCGAGACCTCGATGGTGGCGTAGCCGGGGTTCGTCGTGATGTTGCCGTTGTCCGCCCACGCCTCGTAGACGTGGGTCGAGTAGAGCGAACCCGCGTGGCCGTCCGCGGTCATGCTGAGGATCGTTCCGAACCCGAAGGCGAACCCGGCGCCCGACGGGAACTGCGGGAAGTAGTACCCCGCGAGGACGACGTCCTTCGGGGTCGACCAGGTGGACCCGCTGTTCGAGGAGCTCGTGGCCTCGATGCTGATGGCGCTACCCGAGCCGTTCTGGAAGTCGAGGAACGTCGCGGTGACGGTGTAGCTGGGGGAGGGGCCGATCGAGACCTGGGAGAGCTCCGAGAGGTCGCCGCTCAGTCCCTTCGGCGTGCTCCACGTTTTCCCGCCGTCGGAGGAGGTCGAGTACATCACCTGCGCCGTGCCCAGGTCGGAGCAGCCGGCCGTGTTGATGTTGGCGTGGAACTGGTCCCACGTGAGGATCGCGACCCCCGTTGCGGGGTTGATGGCGAGCGCGGGGCGCTCGGGGACGTTGAGGTAGTAGAAGTTGGAGGCAAAGGAGGTGCAGTTCGTGGGGAAGCTCTCCCACTGTAGGCCCTGGGTCGCGGTGAGCTGCTCGGTCGGTCCGAACGTCTGGCCGCCATCGGTCGAGCGCGCCACGGACACGCCCCAGTCGCGCTGCAGGCCCGTCGCGTTGCTGCACCCGAGC
>DASRSW010000017.1:0-20331 GCA_035656275.1 Thermoplasmata archaeon | reverse complement strand
ACGTACTGGTTCTACGAGCCGAACGGCACCTATGCCGTCACGGCCTGGGAGACGTCGTTCAAGCCGACGCTCCAGAGCGTCACGGTCAAGGGGGCGGCCGTCACCTCGAACTTCCTGCTCCCCCGGTTCTACTGGGAGGTGTCCGGAACTGTTCGAAACGGAACCTCTGCGAGCGCGATTTCCGGCGCCACCGTAACGGTCCTCTCCGGGCCCTCGAGCTATAAGCAGAGTGCTACGACTAGCAGCACTGGAAAGTTCATCCTCTGGTTGGCGAACGGGTCGTACACCTTGAACGTCTCCGCCAAGGGGTACACTAGCACGATCGTTTCGGTGAAGGTGGCGGGCGCGGCCCATATCGTCAACGTCTCGATGGTCCCCTCGCTGGCTCCGCTCTGGGTACCCGGCAGCCCGGGCGCCGTGGGGTCCCCTAGATACGGATTGTCGGTTCCGGTGGTAGCTTTACCGGCAGGGACCTCCAGTCTCGGCCTGGCGGCGAACCGCTCACCAATCAGCGCTTCAGGGTGATCGCGGGGGCCACGGGCAGCGGGTCTCCGGCCACCGACGCCAACAACCTCCCTTCCGCTTCAGGCACGGGGGAACGCTCGGTGGCGCGGTGGGGCCCCCCCCGATGGCTCCGGCCGTACGGGAGGACTCCGTCGTCGAAAGGTTACCCCCACCGGAGCTGGTGAATCTCCCGAACGTTCGGACTTGGAGGGCGTACGAGCTCCGGGCGGGGGAGGCAGCCCGGGCCCATCGGCCTTGACGCGACCGCCGTGAGCCCAGCGGCCGAACCGGGCAACGTTCGGACCTGACCATTCCGTAAGGTCATCGGTACCTGCTCCAGGGCCGACTATATGCCTCCGGGCCCAAAAATGGGCATCGACCATGACCGCAACTACCGTGCCTCGACCCCCGACCTGCGGCCGCAACCAGGGGGTTCGGGGAGCAGTTCTGTCGGCCGCCCCGACTTCCGCGGGGATTCACCGGGCTGGCCCCAAGCAGGGCGAGCCGCATGCCGTCCGAACTTTAGGGTCCGACGCCGGCGGGGAGGCACCATGAACGCCCTTCGAAAGCATGGAGTCGTTGGCGGGCTAGGCTTCGCCGTCGCAGTGTTGGTCCTGTTCGCCCCCCTCGCGGCGAGCACGGGGGGCGGCGCCCACGTGGCGCCGACGGGGCCCCCCGTGACGAGGATGCTGCTCGGGACGAACGTGGTGACGTTCCAAGAATCGGGCCTGCCCCTCCTGACCTCCTGGTCGGTAACGCTGAATGGATCCAACTCCACGGCGCTCGCTCCCCTCTCGAACGTTTTCACGGAGGCCAATGGGGCCTACCCATACACTATCGGCACGGTTCCCGGCTACTCCGCCTCCCCCGCGTCGGGGACGGTCACGGTCAGTAGCACCTTGGTGACCGTGAAGATCACCTTCAAAGCCGGGGCCCCCACCACGTACCCCGTGACCTTTGCGGAGCGCGGACTCGCGACCGGGACTACTTGGTCCGTGCAAATGAACGGAACCACGACTTCGGCCACGGCGCCGGGGTCCGTCGCCTTCGATCTCCCAAACGGTACCTACGGGTTCGTCGTGGGGGCGGTCGATGGCTACCGTGCCGCGCCCGGTTCCGGCAATGTGACGGTGAGCGGGTCGTCGGTCGCAACGACGGTCGTGTTCGGAGCGGCGATCCAACACGTGGTTGAGATCGTCATGGAAAACGAGGCGGCGGCCACCGTCCTCTCCACGGCGCCCTACCAATCGTACCTCGCGTCGACCTACGCCCAGGCGACCCACTTCTATGGGGCCTGCCACTACTCCTACCCCGATTACGCCGCGATGACCAGTGGACGCTACTTCGCGTGCGGCAACGCGTCCATCCCCGTCCAGGATGTGACCAACATCGCCGACCTGCTCGAGCGGGCCAACCTGACCTGGGCGGCGTACTTCGAGTCGATGTCGAGTTCCTGCCAACTGGCGAGCGCCGGTTCGTACGTCTCCTACCACAACCCGTTCATCCTCTACAAGGACATTCGGTACAACACGAGCCGATGCGACACCCATGACGTGAACAGCGCCGCCTTCAATTCCAGCGTCGCCCAGGGTACGCTGCCGAGCTTTTCGTACTATGTGCCCAACATCTACGACGACTGCTACAAGTCCAGCATGGCGTTCTGCGACAACTGGCTCAAGAACTTCCTGAGCCCGATCCTGAACAGCACGAGCCCCGCCGTCCAGAAGCTGGTGGCGTCGACGGTCTTCTTGGTCGTGTATGACGAAGGGGAGGAGACGGGCGCCGCCTTCTACGCCGGATACTCGGCGGGGGGCAGTTACGTGAACACCTGGTGCAAGAACACCACGGGCACGGCCCTCTCCGCCTGCGGCGGGCTGGTCTACGCCGTGGCGGTCAGCCCCTGGTCCGCCAAACTCCACTACGTGGGGGATGCCAGCGACTACAACCTCCAGTCGACGGTGGAATGGCTGTTCAAGTTGGGGAACGACGGAGGCTGGGATGGAACCTCCGCATTTCCGGCGATGACGGGTCTCTTCACCTTCTCCCAGAATGGGCAGGTGAACGCCTCCTCGCTGCCCGCGCCCCTCCCGGGCGCCACCGCTCCGGCTTGGGTGTTCGGATCCGCGGCTGAACTTCCGCTCCTCGGGGTGTTGGTTGTCGGCACCCTAGGACTGGTCCTGGGGGTTCGAAGGCGATGGACCCGACGAGCGGGGGCCCGATCCACTTCCAGTCCTAACCGCGACGGACCGTCCCGGGGTGCGGGGTAGACGCCCACTGCGTCCTCCCCCTGCTTAGGGGACCGGCCTGGACCCCGATCGGCCCTCCCGAACCTGCCCCCAAGGAGAGGTCACGCAGCTCGGGAGACTATCCAGGACTGCCACAAAGGGAAGGGGTACGGGCCCGATAGGGCTCGAACCTATCTGATTCTCCGAAGGCGGGGGCCGTCCGGAGCGGTCGGGCACGCCAGGTGACACTTCGGAGTAGGCGAGAACCGTAACCGTTGCGGGTCCTTGGACTCCCTCGAACGAGCCGGCCCGCGATTCCGGCCCAGCCGTCGACCCCTCGAGACTATTCCCACCTAAAGCTCCGGGACGCCACGAAAGCGAATGCGACGGCATACCCCAGCATCGTGGCGACCGGGAGGTACGGTGGGGTGGAGGAGAAGGTTGTGTCGAGTAGCGCCTTCACGGCCGCCCCCGCGGGGGAGTAGTAGATCGCGGTCTGCAATGGTCCGCTTACTTGGACCGGCTGGACCCATAGGCCAGAGAAGAAGAGCAGGGGAAAGAACAGACCACCGGCAATCGCGTTGGCGGCGGTTTGAGTCGGAGCGATGGCCGCCACAATCAGGCCCAGGGAAAACATCTCTACAGTCGCAAGGACCGCAACTCCTACGAAGGCGACCCCGACCGGAACCGGGAACCCGAGCATGAGCGTGCCAAGCACCAAGACAAGGACGGTGGCGACCACGGCGATGCCGAGGTTGAAGACGAGCTGCGCCGCGAGCAATCGCGAGGGGGGGACGGGAGTAGTAGAGACTCTCCGGAGCCACCCGATCTCCCTGTCCCTCGCAAACGTGACCGGGAGCCCCATGAGGCCGATGGCGATGTACCCGATCACCAGCACCGTGGGGATGTAGAGCTCCAGCACAGTGAGTCCCGAGGAGCCCACGCCTCCTGAGGCCCACAGCCCAATCAGCCAGAACACGACGAGCAGCCCTGCCGGTAGTCCAATGCCGAGGAGGAAGTACGGCTCTCTCAAGGCAAGCCGCGCTTGCACGCGAAGTAGTTCCGAGAACCCCCCCCGTGGGGGCCGCCACTTCGTGGCCAGTCCGGAGTCCCGACTCATTTCGACGTGTCCTCAGGAGGAGCGGGTGCCGGCGGTTTAGTCAGCTTCACGAAGGCGTCATCGAGGCTTCCCCCCCGTGCCTCGAGTTCGGACACGCGGATGCCCATCTTCCTGAGAGTATCGAGAACGAGCGGCGCAAGATCCCCCGATCCCAAGACGGTCACGTAGTAGTCCTTCCACTCGACTTCCTCCACCCCGGGAATCGAGCGGAGAACTTGGTCATCAAATGGGGCGGATGGGTGGAACCGCACCCGACTCCCGCCGCTTCGCGCCGCGATCGCCTCCGGCGCGTCGAGCGCGCGAATCGTGCCGTGATCTATCAGGGCCACCCGGTCGCAGAGCCGTTCCGCCTCGTCCATAAAGTGAGTCACGAGGAGGACCGTGACGCCACGGTCTCTTACGCGTTCGATCAAGGCCCAGGTCTCCCGGCGCGCCTCCGGGTCCAATCCCGTGGTCAGTTCGTCCAATACTGCGACCTGAAGGTTGCCGACCAAAGCCAAGGCGATGGAAACTCGCTGCTTCTGGCCCCCGGAGAGCCGCCGGAATTGCGTATCGCATCGTTCCTCGAGTCCCAGGGTCTCGAGAAGTTCGTGTGGGTTGAGGGGTGCAGGGTAGAACGACGCAAACAATCCGACCGCCTCGGAAACGGTAATTCGCGGAGGGAGAATGCTCTCCTGCAGTTGGACGCCAACGATCTCTCGGATTCGGTCTCGCTCCTTCAGGGGAGAGTACCCCGCGACCGAGATCGACCCCGAGTCAGGCGCACGGAGGCCAGAGATACACTCGACAGTGGTTGTCTTCCCGGCTCCATTTGGCCCGATGATGCCGAAGATCTCGCCGCGTCGGACTGCGAAGGAAACATCGTTCACTGCAGCGTAGCTTCCATAACGCTTGACGAGGTGCTTCACCTCGATGAGTACCTCGGAATCGCCGGGTGCTTCACCATCACTTCGCTGAGATTCGTCGGTACCCATGCTCGCGCTCCCGACCGCCTCGAATCCCTAAACAGTTCGCCTCGCCCACAAGACCGGGGATCTCGAGTCTTGGCCGACTCTCGAGAACGTGCAGCCGGACTCGAACCCTCGGTTCCGTTCATTCAAGGCCCGACGAACCGGCGCTCGCCGCGTTGCGAGGGTGGCGTTGCAAAGGTCGCCTCGCGCCCGAGGGGACCCGACCAAAGATTTGGGGCCTGGGATTCGTAGACGCCCCGAAGGAGGACCCCGGGGAAAGCGCTCTCGCAGGAGGGCGGCGGTGCCACGGAGATTGCTGCCCTCACCGTTATTAGTCACGGTGACTAATACGTATGCGTGAGAATCAAGGTGGACCCGGGCCTGACGGCCCTCTTCGGGTCGGAGGGCCGCGTGAAGACGCTGGCAGCCCTGGCCAATGCCGACGCGCCCCTCACCGCGTACCGGGTCGCCGCCATCGCGGGGATGAACCCGCCCAACGTCTATCGCGAACTGAAGCGACTCGTCCGGTACAACGAGGTGGCCCGGTCGCCGACTCCTCAGGGAGCGCTCGGCTGGACGCTGATTGACGCCAATGTCCGCGCACTTCTGCGGCGACGTCTCCGGATCGTCTGGAGTGAAGACCTGTTTCGGGGAGCGGCCGAGCGAGGCCGTAGGGCGACGCTCGCCGCTCGGAGGAGCTCCCGGGTTCCGCTCGATCTCTCCGAGTTCGGGCCCGGCCGTCCACCGTCGGCGGCCGCCGTCCGCCGACGCGTGGAAAAGGACCGGGTCCTTCGGGCGGCCGGGGCCCGGACCTCCGCCCGCGCGCAGCGGACGACGACGTGAACGCGGTCGATCTGGCTGCGATCCTCCGCAGGGCCAGGAGCGGAGGGGAGAGGAACCTCTGGCTGGGGGCCCTCATCGCGAAGGCGTCTTCGGCCGACGTGGTCATCGTGGGGGGCTCTGCGATCGAGGTCTACACGGGCGGGTTGTTCGTTTCGGAGGATGTTGACCTGGTGGGGGAGCGCGATGCGATCATCTCTACGCTGGAGCGATGGGGCTTCCGTCGTGACGGCAGACTCTGGTCCCGCTCCGACCTCGAGCTCTGGGTCGACCCGGTGGGGCGACACTACTCTGGTGACGTCCGAAAGCTCCGAGAGGTGTCGACTCCCTACGGGCCAATCCGCCTGGCCTCGGTGGAAGACCTGATCGGGAAGCGGCTCATCGAGGTCAAGGTTTGGCCCCGCGCGGGAACCCAGATGCTTGACCAAGCGGTCGCACTCGCCGCGGAGTACGGCGCGGACCTCGATTGGGAGTACATTACCGAGGTGGCCCGCCGAGAGCACGCGGACGACCTCCTTCCGGAGCTGCGACGCCGGGCCGCCCGGCCTCGGTGAGCATCGGGCAGCGGCCGGGAGTATCGCGGGAGGCGACCCGGGCCCGAGGGGATTCGAACCCCTGACCTTGCGGTTAAGAGCCGCCTGCTCTACCGAGCTGAGCTACGGGCCCACGGCGTGACGCGGACGGGCGACCCGGGCCTGACTATTAAGATACACCCGCGGGCCTTGATGGCCATACGGACGTCGGGCCGGAATCCCTCCGCCTCGCCCACCGGTCGATGCTGAGGGGGTGGGCCCGCGGGCGGATTCGCACAGACGTCGGACGGTCGACCCCGGCAGCTGCCGGGCTCGATAATCGGGGGGCTCTTCGGAGGCAAGGCACGCCGGCCCGCAACCCGTAAGTGCGATTCGACCTGTCCCCGGACGGCCCCTCCGACCGATTCGGCCGAAGGCACGCACGGGAGCCGACGTGGGCATCGTCCAGCGGGGAAGAATCCGAGCAGGCGCCGGTGGCGCCGCCAGCGTGGTTCTGCTCCTGGTGGTGAGCGGGCTCGGGGGGTTGGGGCTCTCCTCGCCCGTCGCGGTCCCCAGTACCTCCGCCCCTCATTCCATCGGGGCCCACGCTGCGAGTGTCGCCACGGGGTCCCATTGCGTGTCGGGAAGATCCTGCGGAGACCCCGGGGTCGAGGCCTCGGGGGGCCATGCACTACCGCGGCCCTCGAATGGGAGCTCGACCGGGAACGGATCGAGCTCTGGACCCGGCTGGTCCGACCTCTCGGGCACACTTGCGACGGCGCCTACCGGCCGCACCCAATCGGCGATCGCCTACGACCCGGCGATCCGGAAAGTGGTCCTCTTTGGGGGATACGACGTCTCCGTAGCGGCCGACGGAGATACCTGGGAATTCGCGAACAACAATTGGACGGATCTGACCTCCAACCTCTCGGTAGCCCCGCCGGCCCGGTGGGGCGGCGCGATGGTGTGGGACCCGGTGATCGGGCAGCTCGTGTTGTTTGGCGGGCGCAACGTCACCAGTTACTTCAACGACACCTGGCTCTTCAACGGGACGGCCTGGTCCCCGCTCGTAACGTCCGCGGCCCCGAGGCCGAGGGCACAATTCGAGCTCGCATACGACCCCGTGGACGCCGTCGTTCTTCTGCACGGGGGCGACTGGCGGAACCTCTCTTCGTTCTTTAGCAGCTGGAACTACCTCAGTGATGTCTGGTCTTTCCAAAACGGGACCTGGACGAACCTCACTGCCATCTACACGCCGACGCCGGGAGTCCGGGGTCTGGGGCAGGCCGCGTACGACCCGTGGAATCGCTCGGTCGTCGAGGTGGGGGGCCTTACCTCGGGCTCGGCGTCGGGGTGTACTCCATCGGCCCGCGTGGGCACGCTCGTGTCGAATCGGTCGTATCTTTATCCCGCGAACGTCGGTCCCGGCGAGCTCGCGCAGGCGATGATGACCTACGTACCGGATGGTCCCTATCTGTTCGTGTTCGGGGGCTACTCGAATTCGAGCGTCGGGTGCGCCCAGGTCAACTCCCTCTGGGTCCGGGTCGAGGGTCAGTGGCTGAACATCACCGGGGTCTCGGCCTCGGCCCCCTCGTCCCGGTATCTCGGCGGTATCGCCTACGACGCCGCCGATAACGAGGTCGTCTTGTTCGGAGGAAACGGCGGGGGCGCGTACCTCGGCGACACATGGACGTTCGTCACTCCCAGCGTCACGGCCTCCATCGCGAAGAACCGCACCGGCGGAGAGGGCCCCCTTCGCGTTGCCTTCACCGCCACCGCGACGGGCGGGTCGGAGGCGGGCTTCACATACAACTGGAGTTTCGGGGATGGTACCTATCTGAACGGGTCTTCGGTGACGCACCTGTTCTCCAGCGCGGGAAAGTACACGATCCGACTCAATGTCTCCGACCTCCTCAACCGGACCGCGTCGGTGACGACGACGGCCACGGTCGTTTCGCCGCTCGTGGCGAGCCCTTCCGCTTCCAATCCCGTCGGGTCGGTGCCGCTCACCGAGAGCTTCATGGCGAACCCGACCGGCGGGGAGCGTCCGTTCACGGGCCGGTGGACGTTTGGGGACGGAGGCAGCGCGACGGGCCTCAATGTCTCTCATACGTACTCTGTCGCCGGGGCGTATGTTGTAAACCTGACCCTGACGGACGCGTTTGGGGACCAATCGACCGGGAACGTTACGCTGACGCTGGCGCCGACGCTCGTCGCCAGCATCGGCGGCGGGGCCCGGCTCGGGGTGGCGCCCTTCATGGTGAACTTCACCTCCAGCCCCTCCGGCGGCAACCCGCCCTACCTGTTTGCCTGGAGTTTCGGGGACGGCAACGTGTCCAGCCAGGCCAGCCCGAGCCACATCTTCACGGCGGTCGGGTTCTACACGGTGAAGCTCGTCGTTGAGGATGCGCTGGGCCGCAATGCGTCGGCCACGACCACCATCACCGTGGTGCCGCCGTTAGCGGCCTCGCTGTACGCTTCGACGGGGCGGGGCGTCTCCCCGCTCGCCATCACGTTCACGGTGTTGCCCACCGGTGGGATCGCCCCCTATAGCGCTACGTGGACGTTCGGGGACGGCGGGACGGGGCAGGGGCTCAACGTCTCACATACCTTCCAGCTGGTCGGCAACCACACCGTGGCCGTCAACGTGACGGATTCTCAGGGGCACGTCGCCCGCTCGGTGACCGAGGTGCAGGTCGTATCGCCCCTCGCTTCCACGATGAGCGCGAACGCGACCCTGACGGAAGAACCGTACGGGTTCGGATTCTCGGCAGTGACGATCGGAGGGCTCGCCCCCCTCAACTGGACGTGGACGTTCGGGGATGGGGGTTCGGCGTGGGGGGCCGGACCGCACGGCCATACGTACCGGTCGGCGGGAGCCTACGTGGTCCGACTGACGGTGACCGACAAACTCGGCGAGGTCGTCCACGATTCGCTCGCCGTGACGGTGAAAGGGGCGCTCGTCGCCGCCTTGAGCGCGAGCTCCACGACCCTCTGGGTCGGCAACCTGACGAACCTTACCTCCACCGCCTCCGGCGGAGAGGGACCGTACACCTACGCATGGTCGAATCTTCCGACCGGGTGCGCGGCCGGTGTAACCGCCATGGTCTCCTGTCGTCCCACGGCCGTCGGGTCGTTCAACGTGACGATCACGGTCGGCGACGCCCTCAATCGGACGGTCGCAAAGGCGGTGACGATCGAGGTGGTGCCGGTGCCGCCCTCCACACCGGCCACGCTCGCGGGATCCGCAGGCTTGGCACTGTGGCTCCTGGGGGCGCTCGCCATCGTCGTGGCGGGCGTCGGGGTCACCGTCTGGGCCGTGCGGCGACGCCGCCCGCCCACGGCCGCCGGCGAGGAGTCATCCTCCGGCCCCGACGACGCTGGGTCGTACGTCGCCCCCCCGGTCGAGGGGGAACCGTACGCAGAACCGGGCCCCGACCCGCCGTCGATCTAGCCGCTTTCTCCCGACGTCCGGGGCGGGCCCCGGTCCGAGGGCGTCGCCCTAGCGCAATCGTTCGAGCGCCGCTCCGACCATGAGCGGGAAGAGGACCGTAACGTCCCCCGTCACGGTCGTGTGGCGGGCCGTGGGCTTCACTTTCCCCCAGGAGACCGCCTCGCGGGTCCGCGCGCCGGAAAGGCTCCCGTCCCACTCGACGGCCGTCGTGATGTAGAGCGCCGCATCGAGCCCGTCGCGGAACTGGTTCCACCAGATGGTGTGATGTTTCGAGATGCCGCCCCCGAGCATGATCGCCCCGGCGCGCTTCGCGCCGAACACGAGGTCCGAGAGCCGCTGCTCATCGGCGAAGAGGTCGAGGACGAGCGCGCGGTGGTCCTGCCAGAAAAGCCAGAGCTGGGAGCCGACCGCCCCATCCGTGATCCCGGGGACCACCACCGGGACCTTGCGGTCGAGGGCGGCGCGGGCGATGCTGCCCCGTCCGCGCCGAGCGCCGAGATGCTCCCCGATCGCCCAGACGAGATCGACGCTCGAGAGCTTGCGCACGCCCCGGGCCCAGAGCCGATGGAGGAGGCGCTGCATCTCGCGTTCGACGACCCCGCCGTAGTGGGCCTGGGGGATGACGAGGTTCCCGAGCCGGTAGAGCCGGCGGCGGTGGAGCTTCGCGTCATCGAGGTCCCACTCCCCGTGGTAGTAGGGCTTGTAGGCGCGGGCGAGGTCGTGGTCGAGCGTCCCGCAGGTCGTGATCACGGCGTCGACGTAGCCGTCGGCCACGAGCTCGGCGAGCACCCCGCGCAGTCCCGTCGCGACGAGGTCGGCGGGGAAGGAGAGGAACCGGGTCATCTCCCGGTCCTTGAGCATCCGCGTCAGGAGGTCGACGCCGCGCGTCACCTCCTTCGCGCTGAACCCCCCGGCCGCCTCCATGCGCCTTAGGAGCGTGTCGAGGCTCGGGCCGTCGTCCACGCGGAAGTCCCGGACCGCTCGCGGCATGGTTTCCTCTCAGAGCGCCAGGGTGAGCCCGAGGGAGAAGTTGTGGTACAGGAGGACGAAGGCGAGGATATATCCCGCGAGCGCGCCCCCGTTCAGGAACGGAAGGCCGGCCTGCGCGTTCCCGCGGGCGACCCGGCCCATCAGGAAGGCGTAGCCGACGAGCGAGCCGAGGAGCGTCCCCAGCGCGGCGAGGAGGTTGGCCCCGACCCCGAGGACGCCTCCGCCCGCCGGCAGCCAGACGAACGCCGAGACGATGAGGGTCCCGGGAATCACCACGTCGCCCAGCCCCATGAACATCGCCTCCCGCTCCTCGAGGGGGACGTTCCGCTGCGCCTGGAACGACCCCGAGCGCGTGTAGTCGTAGTCCGCCTCCGCGGGCATCACCATGAGAATCGGGAGCTTGAGGTCGGTGACCACGTCCGCGAGGGAGACCATGTGCTTCGTCCGATAGACGGCGATGAAGTCGTACACCGCGAGGACGCCCAGCAGGATGAAGCACGGAAGGATGCCGAAGGAGATCCCGAGGATCGCGATGAGGGAGCCCCCCGCGACGAACCCGGCCGTGTCGACGACGTACCACTGCGGCTCCATGAGGAGGGCGAGGAACATCCCGACGGCCGCGATCGCGGCGAGCGGCACGGCGAGGTCGGCGACCTGAGCGAGGCCGTAGGGAGGCAGGTACACCGGCGCCGGGGTCACGAGGCCGAGCACGGCCCCGAGGGTGATGTCGAGCGAGGCGGCCATGCCGAGGAGGATGAGCCAGCGCAGGGCGGAGAGCCCGCCCGAGCGGCGGGCGCCCCAGAGGATGAACAGCGGAGCGATGACGATGACCGCGATGATGAGGATCGGGTCCGTGGGGCTGTTCGGATTGGACGTCGTCGCGAGCCCGGCCGACTTGAACGGAAAGGCGAGGAGGAGGGCCACGACCTGGGCGCCCACATAGAGGCCGAGGAGCCCGGCCCACCGCAGGCTGCGCATGGGGGCGCTTACGGCTGGACGACGGCGTAGGCGTTGTTGCCGAGCACCTTCGTGATCTTGGCGTTCACGGTCGTGCCGCGCGTCGAGGCTCCGGTCACGAAGATGACGAACCCTTCCTTCTTCGCGACCCCGTCCCCGCGCCGGCCGACGTCCTCGATCGTGAGGCGGTAGACCTCGCCCACCACGACGGGGGTCTTCGGCTTCTCCGGCTCCACCACCCGCCGCACCGTCACCGGGCGCTGGGCGCCGCAGGCCTCGCAGATCAGGAGCGTGAGCCGGCCCTCCTTCTGGAGGTGGGTGTCGGGCCGCTTACACTCGGAGCAGATCACGTACTTGTCCGTGTACTCGCGGATGCGCTGCTGGATCGCGTCCTTCGCGATGCGCGACTTCAAAACGCCGCGCGGGAGGTCGAGCACCCCGGGACAGCCGAGCTCTCGGGCGAGGTGACCGATGACGTGCGCCGGCTCGCGGCGCAGGACGCCCGCGATCTCCTGGAAGTTCCGGATGACCGTGTTCTTCCCGTCCGTCATCACATCCGGCTCCGGCACCTGGAACCGGTCGCTTCCCACCTGGACGGGGGGCAGGCGCTCGCGCGCCCGCTTGAGCATCTCCGCGTAGTCGTTCACGGCCACGTCGAAGGAGCCGGGCGGCGTTCAAAAGCCTTGCTTGGGGGCGCCGTCCTCGGTGGCGTTCGCGTCCAGTACATCGAGAACGAGCCTAAGATCCCGCCGGGGGATCACCGCGCTCGCGTGACGACGGACGGCGTCGTCCTCGGGCTCGAAGGCGATCCCCAGGCGGCTGCGGCGGAAGAGCCCGACGTCGATCTCCGAGTTCCCCACCGAGGCGGTGGCCTCCGGCGGAATGCCCAGTTGCGCCTGGACCCGGGCCAGGACCTCCTCTTTCTGCTTAATGGGAACCCGGATCAATCCCTCGCCCGTCAGGCGGCCGCGCGAATCCACGCGAAACCCGTTCGCGAGAACGTACTCGATCCCGAGCTCACGGCCGATCCGCCGCGCCAGGAGGTCGATCCCCCCGCTCACGATCGCGGTCACGACCTTGCGCTGATGCAGGCCCGCGAAGAGCTCCGTCGCGCCGGGCATGAGCCGCACACCGGCCAGGATCTCCTCGAGCCGTTGAACGGTCAGGTGGGGCTCGTGCTTCCACCACAGCTGGATATCCCGACGGATGAACTCGACGTCATCGATCTGGTCGGCGAGGAACATCCGGAGGGCCTCCGCGTTGGACTCCCCGAAGTGGTCGTGCACGTAGGCCCACGAGCTTCGGGCGTCCACCAGCGTCCCGTCCATGTCGAAGACGGCGAGGCGGATCACGCCGGGCTCCGGGCGATCTCGTCGGCGCGGTCGAGGAGGTCGTCCGCCGGCCGGATCGCCCACGCCGCCAGCACCTGGTCGACCTGCTCCGGCCGGCTGGCGCCAAACACCGGTGCGACGCCCTGGCGGGCGAGCCAGTGGAGGGCCACCGAGGCGAGCGGGACTCCGGCGCCGTCCGCGAGGTCGCGGAGCGCCCGCGCCCGACGCAGGACGTCGGGGAGGCGGTCCGCTTCGAACAGCGGCCGGGCGAACCGGCGGACCTCAGGGGGGATCGCCCGGCCGTCCAAGTAGCGGCCGGTGAGCAGTCCCCGCCCGAGGGGCGTGTACGCCTCGACGAGGATGCCGTGCTGCTTACAGTAGCCGAGGATCGCCTCGGCGTCCTCGCGTTCGAAGAGGTTGTAGCGCACCTGGTTTACGACCACCTGCGTGCGGTCGAGCGACTCCCGGGCGCCGTCGAGCTCCTCCAGCGAGAAGTTGCTCACGCCGATCGACCGGGTCCACCCTTCCTCCCAGAGCGTCTCGAGGGCGCCCATCGTCTCGGGGATGGGGGTGTGCGGGTCGGGGGCGTGGACGAGGTAGAGGTCGACCTGCTTACGGCCCAGCCGCTGGAGGCTCCCGAGCAGCGAGGCCCGGACCTGCGTGGGGCGGAGGTGCTCCCACGACACCTTGGTGGTGACAAAGGAGGCGCGGGCGGCCTCCCCGGCGCTCGCGAGGGCGTCGCCGAGGAGGCGCTCGGAGCGACCCGTGCCGTAGACCTCGGCCGTGTCGAACCAGCGGACCCCCCGTTCCAGGGCGCGGGCGAGCGTGGTCCGTGTTCGGTCCTCGTCCTCGCGGGTCCAGCGCCCGAGCGCCCAGAGACCGAGGCCGAGTGGGGGGTGCACGAGACCGGTGGCCCCGAGAGGGAACCCCTCGCTGGAGGGAGCGGGCGGGGTCGAGGGAGGGGCCGTCGGGGGTCGCGGCTTCTTCCTGGGGCGTTTCGGCGTCATGAGGCGGCCGCTCCGGACCCCGCTCCCGCGAGGTGGAGCGTGATCCGGCCGATCCGCTCCTCCAGCTCCCGCGCCTTCTCCTCCGCCTCTTGCACGACGTGCGGCGGCGCCCGAAGCCGGAACGTCGGGTCGGCGAGACGCGCCCGGGTCTTCTCCAAGAGCTCCGCCAGCTTCGCCCGCTCGCGTTCCAGGGTGTCGGTCTCCGCGGTGCCGGCTTCGGGAAGGGTGAGAAACAGCTCCCCCGCCGGAATGACGCGGCTCGCAGTGCGTCCGGGCCGGGGCGAGCCCGGGGCGAGGAACTCGAGCGACTCCAGCCGGGCCAGCCGGACGAGGGTCGCCTGCTCCTCTCGTAGGACTCGAGTCTCCTCCGCACCCGCGGGAAGGAGGGCGGCCCGGCAGCGGTCGGTCACCGGTACGCGATTCTCGGCCCGCAGGTTGCGTAGGGCGCGGATGGAGTCGAACACGACGGTCAGGGCGAGCTCCCCCTCGGGGTCGCGGGGGGCCTCCGCCGCCGACGGCCAGGACGCGAGGGCGAGGGAATCCCCCGAATGGGGGAGGGCGTGCCAGAGCTCTTCGGTCACGTGGGGCACCATGGGATGGAGGAGCCGGAGCGAACGCTCGAGGACGAAGAGGAGCGTCGCGCGGGCGGCGCGGGCCGCCGGCTCGCCCGCCCGGCCCAGGAGCGCGTCCTTCGCGATCTCGACGTACCAGTCGGCGAGGTCGTGCCAGACGAACGAATGGAGCGCGGTCGCGGCGCGGGTGAACTCGAAACCCGTGAGAGCGGCTTCGACCTCCTCGGCCGTCCGGCTCCATCGGGAGAGGATCCAGCGGTCGGCCCGCGACAACCCCGCCGGGGCCGGCGCTCCGACGGGGGGGTCCTCCCCCGGGGGGAGCTGCTGGGTCGCGAAGCGCACCAGGTTCCAGAGCTTCGTGAGGAAGTTCCGCGCGCCGTCGAGGGTCGCGCTCCCGAAAGGGCCGTCCTGGTCCACGGGGTTCGGGAACAGGAGGGCGAAGCGGAGAGCGTCCGCGCCCCGCTCCCGGATCACGTCGAGCGGGTCGGGGGAGTTGCCGAGGTGCTTACTCATGCGGCGGCCGGACGCGTCGCGGAGCATCCCGGTGAAGTAAACGTCGCGGAACGGCGCCTTTCCCGTGAAGCGAAGCCCGGCCATCATCATTCGGGCGACCCAGAAGAACATGATGTCGCGGCCGGTGACGAGGACGCTCGTGGGGTAGAACCGCTCGAGGGCCTCCGTGGCTTCGGGCCACCCGAGGGCGGCGAACGGCCAGAGCCAGCTCGTGAACCAGGTGTCGAGCACGTCCGGGTCGGGCCGAAGCGCCCGGCTCCTGCAGGCCGGGCATTGCGCGGGAGGTTCGACCGCGGCCAGCACATGGGCACAGGCCGTACAGTAGTAGACCGGGATCGGGTGGCCCCAGGCGACCTGGCGGGAGATGCACCAGTCCTGGAGCTCCTCCATCCACCGGAAGAACGTGAGCTCCCAGCGGCTCGGATGGATCCGGATCTCCCCGGCCCGGACCGCGCGGACGGCCGGGTTGGCCAGCTCCCGCATCTTGACGAACCACTGTGTCGAGAGCCGGGGCTCCACGACCGCGTCCGAGCGCTCCGACCGACCGACCGAGTGGCGGTACGCCTCCCGCTTCTGGACGAGCCCCGCCGTCTCTAGGGCGCCCGTGACCGCTGCCCGGGCCTTCTCCCGGTCGAGCTCCCGGAACTCCGCCGGCACGCCATCGCCGGTGAGACGGGCGTCCTCGTCGAAGAGCTCGGGGGGCATCGGGAGATCCCGGTGCCGGCCAAAGATCTCGTAGTCGATGGGGTCGTGGCGGGGGGTCAGCTTGAGCGCCCCGTTACCGAACTCGGGGTCGATCGCCGCGTCCGTGATGACCGGAACGGCCCGGTTCGTCAGCGGAACGAGAACCTGACGACCCACCGCCTCCCGGTGTCGCACGTCGTCCGGGTGCACTACGACCGCGACGTCGCCAAAGATCGTCTCGGGTCGCACGGTGGCGACCACAAGCCCCCCCTCGCTTCCGTCGGCCCACCGGTAGAGTACGTACAGGAGGTCGTCCTCTTCCTCCCGGTGCTGGACCTCGAGGTCCGAGAGGGCGGTGTGGAGGCGCGGGTCCCAGTTGACCATCCGTTCCCCGCGGTAGATGAGCCCGGCCTCGAACAGCCGGACGAACACGTCCCGGGTCGCCCGGATCGCGGGCGGGTCCATCGTGTAGCGGTACCGGCTCCAATCGAGCGAGAAGCCGGCCGCCTTGAGCTGGGAGACAATGTGGGTCTCGTGCTCCCGCTTCCACTCCTCGACTTGGCGGAGGATTTCCTCGCGGGGGAGCGACTCGAGCCGGACTCCCTGCTTCTGGAGCCTCCGGCGGACCTCGACCTGCGTCGCGAGGCCCGCGTGGTCGAGCCCGGGCACCCAGAGGGCCGAGGCTCCCTTCATCCGGTGCCACCGGATCAGGGTATCCATCATGGTGCCCCCCAGCATGTGACCGATCGTGAGAATCCCGGTCACGTTCGGCGGGGGGAGGATGATGGTGAAGGGGGCGGCGCCGGCCCGCGGAGTGGCATGAGCGAACCCCCGTTCCTCCCAGAACGCCTGCCAGCGCGCTTCCACCTCGGCCGGGGAGAACCGCGACTCGAGCGTCGTGCCGGTCACCGGGATCCCCTCCCGTAGCCGAGGAGCGCCAGGGGAAGCGCCGCCGCGAGCTCGACGAGCCCCGCGAGGGCGAGCACGGGAAGCGCCGCGCCGTTCCCCGCGGCCCTCAGGTTCTGGAAGAGCGCGAGGGGAACGCCGGCCACCAACAGGCCCGGGATCGCCACGAGCGTAGCCCACCAGGCGCCCGTATAGAGGTTGACGACCGGGAGCCCCCGGCGACGGGCGCGGCGGAACAGGAGGCCGAACTCCAGGAAGCCGGCCGCGAGCACCGCCGGGAGCTCCGCCCCGATGAAGGCCAGGAACGTGAGCGGGGAAAACACCCGGGCCACGGTGAACGCGGCCACGATCGCCGCCGAGGCGAGGTAGAGGAGCGTCATGAGCGTCACCTTCCCGAGGACCATCGCCCGGTCCGGGACCGGCAGTGCCCGGACGTACGAGTAGCCCATCACTTCGAGCGCGAAGAGGGCGGGGCCAAAGAAGGTTGCGAGGAGCGCGCTGGTCGAGACAGCGGCGGCGGCGAGATTGAACGCGGCCGCGGGCGGCGGGCTCGCGAAGAAGGTGAGCAGCCCCAGCGCCAGCGCGTCGAGGAGCGGGAGGAGGATGATGAAGGCGAACCCGGGAGTACGCGAGGCGATCCGAAGGTCCTTTACGATGATCGCGACGCTCGGCGGATGCGGCACGAGACGGAACGGGTCGGACGACCGGGAGACCGTGGCGCCCGGGACCGCGCGCGCGAGGCGCAGCGGGGCGGCCACGAGCCAGCGAGCGGCGAAAAGGCCACCTCCGGTGTAGAGAAGGGAAGCGCCCACCGCCACCGCCGCGAAGTTCGAGGGAAGGCCGAAGGCCCCACCGGCGAGGGCGGGAAGGACGCCGAACGACATCGGGTAGGTCGCCACCACTCCGAGGAGCGCGGGGGGCCACCCCTCCAGACGGAGCGAAGTGAGGAGGCCGAAGAAGCCGGGGGCCGCGGCGATGAAGCCGTACATGGCGAAGGCCGGGACCGCCCACAGAAGGAGGTAGCCCCAGCGGAGGATCGTCTGACGGGGGCTCGCATGGGCGCCCTGCACGTGGCGCACGAAGAACTCCCCTGTGCGGAGCGAGAGGGCCATCGCGAGCACGACGACGACGGCGACTCCGGGGAGCATCGCCAACCCGGCCAGCCATGAGCGGAGTGCAAGGCCGACCGCCAGTGGGGTCACGACGAGGCAGGCGAGCGCGGGGGCGTCGAACAGGCGAACGACGAGGATGAGCGCCACACGCTGGAGTGTCCGCCCGGGGATGGGAAGCGTCGCCAATAGCGCGACCGTGCCGCTCGAGAGGTACGTCGGGAGCATCTGGAGGCCCGTCCACCAGAGGAGCGCCAACTCGAGCAGCAGGACGGCGCCGAGAATCGCCATCACGTAGAGTCCCCGGTCAAGGGTGGGGGCGACGAACGTCTCCACCTGCGAACGCAGGGCGAACGCAGCCCCGAGCGCGATGAGCGAGAGCATGCCCCCCACGAGGAGCTTACTCTGCGTTACCCGGCGCCGGGCCCGGACGGCGAGGGCTCCCCCGGGTCCCGTCGGAGGGAGATTCCCCTGACGGAGCGCGTACGTCGCCTGAAAGGCGAGCTCGGAGTACGCCGGTCCCGCGATGCGGAACGCCTCCCCCCACGTCACGGCCCCCCGTCTCCCAGCGAGCGGACCGCGGCCTCGACCGCCGCCTCGTCCGAGGTCAATTTGAGGAAGATCGATTCGAGCGTCGCGTCGCCATGGGCGCCCTGTTGACGTAGGCTGTCGAGCGAGCCCTCCCCCACGAGCCGGCCGGCGTCCAGGATCCCCACGCGGTGGCAGAGCCGCTCCGCCACCTCCATGGTGTGGGTCGAGAAGAGGACCCCGCGCGTCCCCTGGGCAACGTACCGCTCGAGCAGCTCCCGCATGATCCGCACCGAACGCGGGTCGAGGTTGGTGAACGGCTCGTCGAGGACCAGGAGATCCGGCTGGTGCAGAAAGGCGGCGATCAGCATCACCTTCTGGCGCGTCCCGTTGGAGAGGGCCGCTAGGGGCCGGTCGACCTCGGCGTCGAGCTCGAGGGCCTGCACGTAGCGCCCGGCCCGTTCGGTCGCCACGGGACCGCTCAGCTCCCGCACCCCCGCCACATACTCGAGAAATTCGCGGGGGGTCAGGGCGTCAAACAGCAGCGCCGACTCCGGGACATACCCGAGTCGCCGCTTGGTCGTCTCCGGTTCCTCCACCACGCTTTGGCCGAAGACTCGGACGATCCCCGCCGTCGGGGGCACGAGGCCCACAATCGTACGGATCGTGCTGGACTTCCCCGCGCCGTTCGAACCCAGGAGGCCGTAGACCTCGCCCGGCCCGACCCGGAACCGGAGGCCGTCCACGGCCCGTTTCTCTCCGTACTCGACGACGAGACCCTCGACGGCGAGCGGCGGGGCGGGACCGGGGAATGGGGGTCCAGCGTTCATGCCGTCCGCGCATCGACTGGACAATGGCGTATAAATGGCGAAGCTCCATCGACCTCCGTCGGTCATGGATGTAGCCGCCCTCACGAACATCGCATTCGCCGGGATCGCGGTCTTCGGCGCCATCTTGACTGGCCTGGCCGCCCTGGCTTACCGACGGGCCGCGTCGCCGCGGATGGCGCTCGTCACCACCGGCTTCGGGCTCATCGCCGTCCAGGGGATCGTCGTGGGCGTTGGGTTGTTCTCCGGTGGGTGGGACATGGCGACCCTCCTCTTGCTCTGCGCGGGGTTCGAAGCGACGCTCCTCGTGGTTCTCTTCGTGGCGACGCTGGTTCGCTGAGGAGGACCCGGGATGGACGCCGTCGGTCTACGGGTTGGCACGTGGGCGGAACGCCTCTTCTCATTCATTCAACGGTATCCCGGCGTCCATCTCCGGGAGATCCGTCGGCGGCTCTCGATCCCGATCGGCACCCTCGACTACCACCTTTACCGACTCGGCCGCCAGGGGTTGATCTCGATCCGCTTCCAAGGCGGGTACAAGTGCTGCTACCCCGCCGTCGCGCTGGCGTCCAGTGGGCCCATCCCCGACGGCCAACAGACGCTCCTGGCCTTGCTGCGTCTCCCCCTCCCTCGGGCGCTGCTCCTTCACCTCTACCTGGAAGGCGCCTCCTCCCCCGGGGAGCTCGTCGAGGCGCTGGGGACGACGGGTCCGAACCTGTCGTACTTCCTCAAACGGCTCGAGTCCGCCGGCGCGTTGTTCCGCGACGGCCAGGGATCCTCCCGGACCGTCCGCCTCCAGGACCCGAAGCTGGTCCACGAAGTCCTGCTCCACTATCCTCCCCTGCCCGAGACGGTCGTCGACCGGTTCCTCCGGTTCTGGACGGAGCTCCATCCGTGACGAGAACCGGGGGGTTTCAACGGCTGTTCGGAAACGGTTATACTTCCCGCTCCCCCCATTCATCTCGGCTCCGTAGGGGTACGAAAGTGCATTTGACACACGGAGGGTTGAACGGGGGGGCGACCGCTCCCGCGGCCCTGCTCGGGCTCGGCCTCCTCGCGGCAGGGCTCTTCCCCGGACTCGCGTCAGCGGGCCCGACCCCGTCGGTCCACCTACTCGCCGGTCCATGGTCCCATTACGACACGGGTCGGGTCAACGTGGTCTACCCGTCCGCCCTCCCGGTGGTGCAGCTGGTCCAGGACGCCAATTCCTCGTTCTCGGCGACGCTCGGAGTCACCGGGGTCTACGAGATCGCCCCGGGAGGACTCCCAACGCCGACCGTCGTCGCCGCGGCGTTCCCGTCG
>DASRSW010000016.1:0-39585 GCA_035656275.1 Thermoplasmata archaeon | reverse complement strand
CCGAGTAGGTGAACGTTCCCCGCACCACGGCCGGGACCGCGACCTCGAGGGGCGCGTCGTCCAGGACGACCACCGGGTCCATGCCGCCCATCTCAAGGATGACCCGCTTCGCGCGGCGGCCGGCCCGTTCCGCGATGGACGTCCCCACTTCGGTCGAGCCGGTGAAGGTGACGAGGCGCGTCGCCGGGTGCTCGACGAGGAGGTTCCCCACCGCACCCCCCGGGCCCGGCACCACGTTGAGCACCCCCTTCGGTACCCCCGCGGCCTCGGCGATGCGCGCCAGTCGGAGGGCGGTCAGCGCGGCCGCGGAGGCCGGTTTCACGACGACCGGATTCCCCGCCGCGAGCGCCGGGGCGACCTTGTGGGAGAGGAGATTGAGGGGGAAGTTGAAGGGGCTAATTGCCACGACCACCCCGATGGGATCGCGGACCGTGAAGAGGAGGCGTTTCTCATTCCCGGGAGGGTAGGCGTAGGCGTCGGCCGGAAACGTCTCCCCCGTGAGCTGGCGGGCCTCTTCGGCTGCCAGACGGTAGACCGAGACCGCTCGACCCGTTTCGACCCGCGCGTCCTGGATCGGCTTCCCGACCTCCCGGGCGATCAGCTGGGCCAACACTTCGCGCGCGGCCTCGATGCCGTCCGCGATGGCCCGGAGAACTCGCGCTCGCTCATGCCCGGGGGTCCTCCCCCACGTCTCCTCCTGGTCGGCGGCGGCCTCCATCGCGGCGCGCGCCTCTTCGGGGCCGCTGAGGGCGACCCGGCCGAAGGGCTGGCCGGTGGAAGGATCGACGACGGGCTGCCACCGTTCGTCCCGGGGCGACACCCATGCACCATTGATGAACGGGAGACCACTCTCCCCCGGCGGCGCCGCCCCTCGGGAATTGTGCGGCCGGCCGCTCAACTTGGGTCCCCGTACGTCGTGTAATGCCACGCCTTGCGAACTTGGCCAGTCAGGTCGATGTAGATGTTCTTCACGACGGTGTAGTCGTAGAGCGAATCGACGCCGAGGTCCTTTCCGAACCCGGATTGCTTCACGCCGCCGTGGGGGGTTTCGGAACCCAGGGGCAGATGGTCGTTAACCCAGACGTCGCCGAAGCGGAGCGCGTTCGCCGCCCGCATCGCGGTCCGGACGTCCTTGGTCCACACCGAACCGGCGAGACCGTACTCGACCCCGTTGGCGATCTCAATGGCCTCGTCGAACCGGGAGAATTCGAGTACGTCGAGCACGGGGCCGAAGATCTCCTTTTGCGCGATCTGCATGTCCGGCGCGACCCCGTCGAACACGGTCGGAAGAACGAACGCGCCCGCGGGGCGGCCGGCGTCGGCGCTCCCTCCGCTCTGGAGCCGAGCGCCCTCCGATTTTCCCTTCTCGACCCACTCGAGCACCCGCTTCTGCTGGGTCGAGTGTACGAGGGGGCCCAGGTCCGTCCCGCGCGAGAGCGGGTCGCCGACCCGGATCGTGCCGACCCGGTCGAGGAGCCCCCGGAGAAACTTCTCCCGAACGGCCTCGTGGACAATGAGGCGAGTCGCGGCCGTGCAGTCCTGACCCCCGTTCACGAACCCTCCGACGATGGCCCCCTCCACGGCGGCGGCGATGTCGGCGTCGTCAAAGACGACAAAGGGAGCCTTCCCCCCCAGCTCGAGCTGGACCCGCTTGACCGTGGAGCTCGCGGCTTCCATGATTTTCCGACCGGTAGCCGTGTCCCCGGTCAGCGAGACCATGTCGACCTTCGGGTTTCGGCAAAGCTCGTCCCCGACTTCGGGTCCCGGCCCCGTCACGACGTTGAGCGCTCCCGGGGGGAGTCCGGCATCCTGAAAGATGTGACCGAGTGCGAGGGAAGTGAGCGGAGTCCAGCTGGCCGGTTTCAGGATGACGGTATTGCCGGTCACGAGGGCGGGCCCGAGCTTCCAGACCGCCATCATCAGCGGATAGTTCCACGGCGTGACCGAGCCGACGACCCCGACGGGTTCCCGGCGGAAGATCGTCGTGCCGTCTCCCGTGAACTCCCCGGGGCTCTTCGCGTCCAATGTCCGGGCGGCCCCCGCGTAGAAGATGAGGTTGTCCACGGAGAACGGTAGGTCGGCGTCCTGCGCCTGCTTGATCGTCTTTCCCTGGTTCCGGGACTCCAGCGCCGCGAGCTCGGGGAGACGGCTTTGGAGCAGCTGGGCGGCCTTGAGGTAGATTTCGCCGCGGGCGCGAGGGGTGAGGCGCGGCCACGGGCCCCGGTCGAACGCTTCGCGGGCGGCGTCGATGGCGCGTTTCATGTCTCCTCGACCGGCCTTCGGGACATCCGCGAGGTGCGCGCCGTCGAACGGGCTCGTCACCGCCTGCGTCGCCCCCGTTTCGGCCGCCACCCACTCCCCCTGGATGAGCATCGTCTCGACCATCGTCCCAACCCAGGCCGAGAGACCGACGAGCGTAGAATATACTGTCGCTCGCGACGGCTCCACTAGGGTTTATCATTCGGAAGGATGTCGGGAATCTCGGACGGTTTTCGGGGGGACGATGAACCCGACAGGTTTACGCGTCGCAGCGGTCTTGGTGGCGATCCTGGCGGTGGCGGCTGCCGGCGGGGCCTACTACTCCTTCAGCCGGCCGGTCTCGAACGGCTGCCATCTGCAGAGTACGAACCCCCTCGTGATCGACCAGCCGGAGACTCCCGATTCCCTCGACCCCGCGGTCACGTTCTCGACTCCCGGCTGGGCGGCCGTCCAGCAGGTCTACCAGGAGCTCATCAACTACAACCAGACCAGCACGACCTCCTTCGTCGGAGAGCTGGCGAAGAACTGGTCGTTCTCGAAGGATGGACTCCACTGGAACTTCACCCTCTGGGCGAACGAGAAATTCTCGAACGGCGACCCCGTCAATGCGTACGTGGTTTGGTACTCCCTCTACCGCGACCTCCTGATGAACCAGGCCTCCTCGTTCATCCTGAGCGAAAACTTCTGGTTCCCGGGGGAGTCCTACTATGCCCCCGACGGCAGCTACCCCTGGTGGAACGCGACCGTCGTCAACAACCTTCTCAACATGTTGAATGGGCCCCCCGGAACGTTCTTCTCGCCCTCATCCAGCGACGCCGCCACCATGGGCGCGCCGAACCAGTCGTTCCAGGTGCTCAGTCCCACGGAGATCGAGTTCAACCTCGGGTTTGGGTATCTCGACTACCCGGCGTTCTCCATCCCGTACACGTATGTCCTGCCCGAGCTCTCCGCGCCCAACTCCGCCGCGGTGGACCCCGCGGTCGTCGACGCCAACGGCAAGATCGTCCTGAACTCCTCGAACGCTTGGATGAGCGAGAACATGGTCGGGTCGGGGCCCTTCGTGTTGACGTCCTACAGCCTCTCCTCGGGATTCACGCTCACCCCCGACCCCCACTACTGGGCTCAATCCGTGGCCCCGACGGTGCCCTGGGACAACATGATCCAACCGGCCAAGAGCACGATCGAGACGTTGTTCCAGGGGACGACGTCGATTGACGTGCAGAATCTGCGCGGGGGCTCCGCCGCCGCAGTGTCGTTCGCCTATGTGGGTCCCTCCACCGTCACCGAGCTCCAGGGAGTGGCCTGCGTCACGGTCCAGCCGCTGCCGACCGTCTTCGGTGCCACGGCAGGCTCCTGGTGGATCTACATGAACCAGTCCGATTACCCCTTCAACAATCTCTCGGTCCGTGAGGCGGTGGTTCACGCCATCAACTATCAGGAAATCATCCAGGATGCGTTCGGGGGATACGCCCAACAGTGGGTGGGGCCGGTTCCACCCTCGTACCCCGACTACAACCCTAACAATCTACCGAACTACACCTACAACCTCGCCCTCGCGCAGCAGGAGATCGCCAACTCCCCCTGCCGCAACAACGCCTGCGCCAACATGCAGCCGCTGCACTATTCCTACATCAACCTCGGGGACTGGCAAACCGTCGCGACGATCCTCCAGCAGAACCTGCAAGCCATCGGCATCCCCATCCAGCCGGTACCGATCTCGCTCAATCAGCTCTATGTCGAGCAGGGGCACACGAGTTCGGGCGCGTGCGTCAGTTCCACCAATATCGCAGGCGGCCCGTTCCCCATCGGCCAGGAATTCTACACCTCGGACTACATCTCTCCCGATGACTGGACGACGAACGACGCGGTCACCGGCGGGAGCGCGAACGGATGCATGGCCGGCTACACGAACTCAACCGTCGACGGCTGGATCTACCAGGCCGCGGGCACGAGCGACCCGGCGCTCGCCTCGCAGCTCTATGGGAACATCACGAGCGCGATGTACTACAACTATACGGACGCCTGGCTGGTCGTTCCTACGAGCTTCGCCGTCTACTCGAGCGCCCTCCAGGGCTTCTACGAGAACGCGATGGGGAGCGCGGTCCCGTACATCATGACGTCCAACACGATGTACGGCACTTAGCCGAGGGTGCGGCTTAGGCCGCGGTGACCGCGGGCTGGCGAAGGGTCTCGGGTGGGACGTCGGCGACCTCTTCCGCCCGATGGCACGCCACGAGATGCCCGGGCTGTCCCTCGAACGGACGAAGCCAGGGTTCCTCGGTCCGACAGCGGTCGATGACGAACGGGCAGCGCGCCGCGAACCGGCACCCGGCCGGAGGCCGCACGAGCGTCGGGACCTCGCCCCCGATCCGGTAGAACGTGCGACGCCGACGGACATCGGGAACCGGAAGCGCGGCGAGGAGCGCCTTCGTATACGGATGGATCGGACGCTCCAGCACTTCCCGGACGGAGCCGACCTCCGCGATCTTCCCCAAGTACATCACCGCCACGCGGTCGGCGACGTAGCGGACCGCCCCGACGTTGTGGGTGATGAGAAGGTAGGCGAGCTGCCGCTCGCGCTGGAGCGTCACGAGCCGATTGAGGATCTGGGCCTGGACCGCGACGTCGAGGGCGCTCGTCGGTTCATCCAGGATGACGAGGCGGGGGTGGATGCTGAGCGCCCGCGCCAGACCGAGGCGTTGTCGGCCGCCGCCGGAGAACTCGTGCGGGTACTGGTCCAGGCAGTCGGGGGGAAGTCCCACCGTCGGAAGGAGCCGTTGGACCTCGTCCCGGACCTCGGCCTTCGTCGTCCGTTCCTGGGCCCGGATCGGTTCGCCCACGATCTCCCAGACGCGCATGCGCGGGTCGAGTGACCCGACCGGGTCCTGGAAGACGACCTGGACGTTGCGGCGCCACGCTCGGAGCTCCTCCCCCTCGAGGTCGGAAACGTTCTGGCCATCGAAGCGGATCTCCCCAGCCGTGAGGCTCGTCAACCGAGCAAGGAGCCATCCCAGCGTGGTCTTGCCCGACCCGGACTCTCCGATGAGACCGAGCGTCTCTCCCGGTTGGATCTCGAACGAAACCCCGTCCACCGCGTGGATGGCCAGGGATTCGCCCCCCTGGAGGACCTGGGCGAAGGACCGGGTGAGCGGGAAGTGCTTCACGAGCTCGCGGGCTTGGACCAGGGCGGTCATGCGGTCCCCGAGACCTCCTCGGCGAAGTGGCAGGCCGACCGGTGGACGGACCCCACGGGCAGCCCCCGCGGGAGGCGGAACTCGGGGGGCGGGTTGACCGTGCAGACCGGCTTTGACATCGGGCATCGGGGGGAAAAGGCGCACCCCGGAGGCAGGTGGGAGAGATTGGGGACGGAGCCGGGGAGCGACGGGAGCGGCCCGTCGTCCTTGTATTGATTCGGGAACGCTTTGAGAAGCGCCTTCGTGTACGGGTGACGGGGCGACTCGAGGACCTCGGCGATGGGTCCGAACTCGATGAGCTCGCCCGCGTACATGACCCCGAGGTCATCCGCCATCTCGGCCACCACCCCAAGGTCGTGGCTGATGAACAGGATGGAGGTCTTCACCTCGGTCAAGAGCTCCTTCATGAGCGTCAGCACCTGCGCCTGGATCGTGAGGTCGAGGGCGCTCGTCGGTTCGTCCGCAATGAGGAGCGAGGGGCGGCCCGCGAGTGCGATCGCGATCATGATGCGCTGGCGCATCCCTCCCGACAGCTCGTGGGGAAAGAGTCGCAGGATGTGGAGCGGATCGTTGATCCGAACCAGCTGCAGGAGTTCGAGGACCTCCTTCGTGAGCTCCCGGCGCGTGGGGGCGGAAGAGAACACCTGGGGCGTCCCGCCCCCTCCGCCGCCCGGGAGGAACGGTCGGGAGAGCATCTCGCCTGACTTCGGACTGGGGGGGCCGTGAGCGTAGTCGAACCCCTCATCCCCGTAGCGGAAGACCGCCGAGAGGCCGGCCTCGCGGCGGCGCCGGATCCGGACCGCCTCGAGCACCTGGTCTCCGACGCGAAACGCCGGATTGAGCGAATTGATCGGCTCCTGGAAGATCATGGAGATACCGGTGCCCCGGATCGTCGGCATCCGCCATTTCGGAACCTCGAGGAGGTTGACCCCTCGGAACACGACCTCCCCCTGCACGATTCGGGCCGGGGGTTCGGCGAGCAGGCGAGGGATGGCGTGGGCGAGGGTGCTCTTGCCGCACCCCGTCTCCCCCACGATCCCCACGACACGACCCGGCATGAGGTCGAACGAGACGTTCCGAAGGGCGTGGAAGACGCCCGCTCCGACGGCGTAGTCCACCTCGAGATGGCGCACGGAGAGGAGGGGGTCGCTCAAGGAAGTTGAGCCCCCGCCGCCCCGGTCCCTCCACCGCCCTGGGTGCTCGCGACCGCGACCGGGGCGCCGGCGCTCGCGAGCACCCGACGGCTTCGGGGGTCGAGGATGTCCCGCAGGCCGTCCCCGAGGAGGCTGAAGGCCAGGACCGTGAAGATGATGGCCAGCGAGACCGAGAGGACGGGCCAGGGGAAGGCGGGAAACAGGTTCGCGTACGACTCGACCATCGACCCCCACTCCGGAATGGAGGCGGGGATCCCCACGCCGATGTAGGAGATCGTCGAGTAGACTACGATGACCGTCCCCACGTCCATCGTGTAGTAGACGACGATCGGTTCGAGGAGGTTCCGCAGGATGTGCCGCGAGATGATCGTCCGGTCGCGGACCCCGGCGGCCTTCGCCGCGGTCACGTACGGCTGCTGCTTGATCGACAGCACCTCCCCGCGGACGAGCCGCGTGTAGTACGGCCACCACGTGACCATGAGCGCGACGATCGACTGAAAGGCCCCGCGCCCGAGGACGGCGACGATCGCGAGGGCGAGCAGCAGGCTCGGAACGGAGAGGAAGATGTCCGCGAGCCGAAGGATGAGGGTCGAGATCGCGCCCCCGAGGGTCCACGGGGTGTTCCAGTATCCCGCGACGAGCCCGAGGGCGCCCCCCACGCCCAATCCGAACGCGGTGATGGCGAACCCGATCGTGAGGTCGACGGGGAGCGCCGCGAGCGTGCGGGAAAAGAGGTCGAGACCGTACTGGTCCGTCCCGAGCCAGTGCGCGGAGGAGGGCGGGGCGAGCCGATTGGTCGTGAACCCACCGACCGGATCGTACGGGTACAGGTAGACGGCGTGGCCGAAGAGGCCGGTCACCAAGGGAACGAGCTCGACGAGGATGGCCACCCCGACGATGAACACCACGAGAATGAAGCCGACGAAGGTGAGGGGATTCGCCCGTAGTATGGCGTAGAGGGAACGGAGCGACGCGGCCCAGTGCTGCCGGCGGGAGAGGGCATCCATCTATCTCCACTCCACCCGGGGGTCGAGCACTCCGTAGAGGATGTCCGCCAACAGGTTCGCGAGGATGACCCCGAGGGCGAAGATGATGACCGTCCCGTAGACGGCCGCGAACCAGCTCTGCGTGAGGGCGGTGTAGGCGTACTCCCCCAGCCCCGGCCAGAGAAAGATCGCCTCGATCACCACCGTCCCCGCGAGGAGCTGGCCGCCCGTAACCCCGAGGACGGTCGTCGTGGAGATGAGGGAGTTCCGCAGCGCGTGCTTGTACAGGACCCAGAACTCGCTCAGTCCTTTCATCCGCGCCGTCTTCACGTAGTCGATGGGAAGGGTCTCCAGCATCGAGCTGCGCGTCATCCGCGTTGCAATGCCGAGATTGAGGAACGCGAGCGCCGTCGCCGGTAGGACCAGGTGGGCGATGGCGTCACCAATGTAGTACGGTTGGCCCGAGAGTATCGCGTCCAGCACGGAGAAGTGGGTCGGTTGCGCGATCGGGGGATTCGCATTCGTAAAGTCCCCCTGGTACGGGATTCCCAGCGCGGGGCCGATCAGGAGGGCGAGGAAGAGGGCCCCCACGTACGTCGGCATCGCCCACCCGCTTAGGTAGAAGATCCGAACGAGGTGGTCGACCAGCCGGCCCGCGCGGCTCGCGGCCACAACCCCCAAGGGGATCCCGACGACGACCATCAGGAAGACGGCCGCGAGGACCAGCTCGATCGTTTCCGGGGCCGTCGCAAGGATGTTCGGGAGCACGGGGACCCCCGCCGGGGTGGTCCCCCAGTTCCCGTTCACCAATTGGACGAGGTAGTCCACGAACTGGACCGGTATGGGCTGATTGAGTCCAAAGTGCGCCTCGCAGGCCGGGATCTGGGGTCCCTTGATCTTAGGGAACCATAGGAGACAGGGGTTGGGGGCCGCCAAGATCGAAAGCACGAAGGTGATGAGGAGAACCCCGAGCACCGTCGGGACGAGGAGGATGAGCCGTTTACCGACGAAGACGACGAGGTCACTCGGGGAACGGCCCATCCCGCGTCACCGTTCCGGACGGGGGTGGGGCCGACCCAGCCAATCCCGCACGGCGGACCGACAACCCCCTGATACAAATACGTTGAACTGCGGGCCGCTCACGGGCGGCCCGTCGACCCCGAGCGTGAGGGCGAGGCTCAGGCCAGGCTCTCGCGGGGGAGCGTCTTCAGCTCCTTCAGGGTCTCGCCCATCGTCGCGAGGAAGTGCTCGATGTCCTTCTCCGTGTGGGCCGAGCTGAAGGTGAGCCGCTCGTAGTTGTCCGGGTGGATGTAGATCCCTTTTGCGAGCAGCAGCTGGTGGTGTCGGAGGTAGAGATCCCAATCGATCTGGAGCGCTTCCCGGTAGTTCGCGATCTTCTTTCGCTTCGTGAAGAAGAACTGGAGCATTCCGGGAACGGACTGGACGAGCACGTTGACCTTGGCGTCCCGGGCCGCCTGTTCGATCCCCTTCTCCATCTTGTCGGTGAGCCGCGCGAACCGCTCGTAGAGCGTCTTTCCCCCCTTCGCGAGGAGCTTCAGGTTGGCCAGCGCCCCGGCCAGGGTGAGCGAGTTGGCGAAGTACGTGCCTCCGAAGGAGATTCGGCCCGGAGCGATGAGGTCCATGTACTCGGCCTTCCCCGAGACGGCGGAGATCGGCATGCCCCCTCCGAGCGCCTTGGCCCAGCACGAGAGGTCGGGGTCGACCCCGTAGACCTGCTGCGCCCCGCCCGGGGCGATGCGGAAGCCGGTGAACACCTCATCGAAGATGAGGAGGATATCGTTCTCCCGGGTGATCTCTCGAACGCGCTTCAGATAGTCGGGCGCCGGTGGGATGACCCCGGCGTTCGCCATGACCGGCTCCATGATCACGGCGGCGAGCCGGTCCCGGTTGCGCTTCACTACCCGCTCGAAGGCGGTGATCGAATTGTATGGCGCGACGGTGACGTAGTCCGTCACCCCCGGAGGAATCCCCGCCGAGTTCGGCAACGGCCGGGGGTACTCGTCCAGCCCCGCCACTACCGGTGGGGCTTCAGCGCTGATGAGCGCATAGTCGTGCTGCCCGTGGTAGTGGCCCTCGAACTTGAGGAGGCTATCCTTCCCCGTGACCGCCCGCGCGATGCGGATGGCGTTCATCGTCGCGTCGGAGCCGTTCGAACAGAAGGCCACCCGCTCGGCCGAGGGGACGAGCTCGACGAACTGCTTCGCCATGTCGACCTCGAGCTCCGTCGGCGCGGCGAAGTGGAACCCGAGCTCGGCCTGCTCCTGGACGGCCTTGACCATCGTCGGGTGCGCGTGCCCATTGATCAGCACCCCGTAGCTCAGGTTGAAGTCGAGGTACTCGTTCTCATCCACGTCCCAGATGTGGGCCCCCTTTCCGCGGGCAATGAACGGGGGACACGGATCGTAGGAGGCGACCCGGATCAGGGAGCTCGACGAGTTTGGAATCAGCTTCTTTCCTTCGGCGAACAGCTTCGCGCTCTTCTTGAGCCTCGGAACGAGCCGCTGGACCGTTTCCGGAAGGGGCGGGGGCTCCTCCGCGGGTGGCGGAGGTGCGGGGGAAGGGGCCTGGGCCGGGGGGACCTCGGGCGGGACCTCTTTGGCGGGAGGATGGGTCTCCGCAATGCCGTGGGGTGCCGCGGGTTCGGTCTGAGTAGCGACGGTCTCCCCTGCCGCGCGGAGGGCCGGGAATCCGGAACGGGAGGGTGAAGACGGAAGTTCCGTCGGTGCCGAAAGCAGCGCGAGCGCTACGGAGAGCTCGCCCGCGAGGCGCGTGGGCGGTGGGTTAGGAGCGGGTTCCTGATCCGCCATAACGAACGCATCTCGGCAACGGCTCCCAGCCGGAGGACCCTACATATAGCTGCCGTAGAGGGGGAATCCGAGGGGCCGGTTCTCGGACTCTGAACCCCGTTCGTCGGTGCGACAAGTGCCTCAGTCAGCGGGCGTCAGACAGTTGTCTGACGTCGGCAATCGCCGCCTCGGGAGGCGTGATCCGAGTAACGACCCCCCTCTGTGCAAGCATCTTTCGGAACGGGCCCGGCGGGATCGAGCGCTCCGGCGGGATGACCCCCCGGCCGATTGCGTGCCCTTCCGCCATCAGCGATGCGCCGATCGAGCCGGCGATGCCGACCCCGTACTCGGTCGCGGCGAGCCCCCAATCCGGTCGAGACCGAAAGACGGCGACCGCGTGCCGGGTGACTGGTCCGGAAGGGCCCGAACCCCGGACCTCAATGTCCGTGACCTCGACGTCCCGGACCTCGACCCCTTCGGGATACCCCAGAAGTTGGCGGTGTTTGAGGAGCGCGACAAGGAGGTTCCGGGGCACGACGCGGTGCCCGTCGACCACAAGGGGCTCCTCCGACCCGAACCCGAGGTTGGCGAGCATTCGGAGCACTTCGATCCCCGAGCCACCCTCCCTCCACTCGCAATGACGCAAGGACTTCTCCGCGAGGGATCGCGGGAGCGTCGCTGGCTCGGAATGCAGCGTCCGGAAGAGCCGCGTCCGGCCGATGGGTGGCGGGAAGTCGAACTCCTCGGGATCGCTCATGGCGGGGACCTCCTCGTACCGGCCCCCCTCCCATACCATCGCCGGCAGTACCATCTCATCCAGAAACGTGCTGGGTGACCACGTGAAGACGATCTCGGGTCCACCCTCCGTGAAGTCCCGCCACCCGTCCCGGATGACGATCGAATCCACGCTCGTGAGATCCTCCGTGGCCTGAGCGACGAGTACGTTCGAGACCCCGGGCACCTGGCCCAGTCCGGGAATCGCCAGGAGTCCCGCCGACCGGAACCGCTCGTCGAGCGCCAGCTGGCGGCGGGTCATGTGGAAGAGACCGCCGAAGTCGAGGTAATCGACCCCGGCCGCGAGGCAGGCTTCCATCACGTCGAGGTTGAACTTGTACTGGACGGCGTTGACGCACACGCGCGCGCCTCGAAGAAACTCGGTCAACGCTCGGAGGTCGCGTACGTCGATCCGCTCGGCCGTCACCCGCGGGCCCCCTCCCGCCTTGGCCGCGGCCGACTGGGCGAGGGCGAGGTCCATGTCGGCGACCCGAATGTGGTCGAACTGGGGGTTCTCCGCGAGGTCTCGGACGGCGCACCGACCGGTGAGCCCGCCTCCGCCCACTACCACGACGTCCACAGTGGTTCCCCGTCGCGGAGCGTCCGGGGGTCCTTTAACCCCTCGGCTGAGCGCTGCTAGAGGGGGACGCCGGCCGAGCGAAGTGCCCACGTGGTGGCGAACGCGAGCGTGACCCCCGAAGCCGGGCCGACCGCCCAGCCTACGAGGATGTCCCGGAAGACGGTCCGATTAACGGTACTATGACCGCGGGCGAGTCCCGTCCCCGCCATCGCGCCGACCAACGCCTGGTTGAGCGACGTGAAGTACCCGAAAAAGACCGCGGCCAAGACGAGGCCGCCCTGAACGAACTGGGCGATGGAGGCGGTGCGCCGGTCCAGCTCGACCGTTTCGAACGCGACGCGCTGCAGGAGTGGACGGCCCCAGGTGATCACGCCCACGGCGAGGCCGGCGCCCCCCAGTCCGGCGGCGACCAGAGGTCCCATCTGGCCGGTCATCAGTAAGGCACCACTCGAATTGCTAACGTCGTTGGCTCCCATCACGAACGAGGCCCCCGCTCCCGCCACTACGAGCGCCGGGCCGAGCAGGGCCGTGGCGCTCGGCGCTCTCGGCGCGGCCTCGCGGGTGGGCTCCGTGAGCCGGGTGAAGACGAATCCGAGGAGCAGCGCCCCCGGAGGAACCACCGCCCAGACGACCACCAGGCGAAGGATCGTGTCCCAACGGACGGGCACGCCCGCCGCAAGACCCGCCCCCACGACCGAGAACACGAGGATCTGGATCGTGGAGGTCGGGAGACGGACCCGGTTGTACGCGCTGGTCAAGAGAAACGCCGTAACCAGAATCGCAAAGCCCAGGGGCAGCGCCACCACGGGAGCGGCCAGGAGCTGGCCGCCTACTGTCGCCTCCACCGCGCCGCTCGCGAGTACGGCCCCCAGAAAGGTGAGCGGGGCCATAATCAAGAGGGCCGAGCGGAGTCGCACCGCTCGGGCGGCATAGGCCATTCCCATGCAGGCGCCTGTGTAGTGGGCTCCGATGCTCCACGCGAACGCCAGGGCCGCCGCCACCAGGAGCGCGGCCCAAATCGAGACCATGAGGGGTCAGCGCGCGACGAGGGGAGCTAGCCGGGCCGGGCCGGCGGGCTTGACTCGGACTTCGGCGGAGGCAGCGGCGGTGGCGCCGGGGACGGGGGAGGATTCGGTGCGCGAGCGGCTCCGGGCGCTCTCGTAGAGCTCCAGGTACGGAGCCAGGGCGTCGATGATGCGATTCTCGGCCTTCCGCCGGTGCTCCTCGAAGGTGGACGAGCTTCGTCCCAGGTCGACCGCGATTCGTTCGGTGGTGACCTTGCGCGGCGACGAGTAGTACCCACGTCGGTGCGCCGCGAGGATCGCCTCCACCTGCCGGGGGGTGAGCTCGCGGAAGAGCCCCTCGATCCACGGACTCGCCGATAGGATGCCGTAGGGCATCTCGCGCTTGCGAATGAGCTCGGTCGGACCCCGCTCCGTCAGCTTGCGGAAGAGGCGTCGGGAGCGGTCCTCGTCAAAGCTCACCACCTGGAAGTACTGCCAGCCGTCGCGAAAGACGATCGGCGGCACGTCGAGGCAGTCGTTGGCGGCGATGAGGGCCTGGGTGGCGGTCTCCGGCCGCTGCTCCATTTCCCGCAGGAGATAGAGCCGTCCGGAGTCGACCGCGCGACTCACCTCGACCGCGCGGCGGGCCTTCTTGAGGCGCGACTCCAGACGTTGAACCGCCCGCGCGTCATCGGTCGGGAGCTGGACGAGCTCCTTGGTCCACACTGACCAGACCGACAGCGGATACTCGGGAAACTCCTCGGAGAACTCGATGAACGGGTCTTCGAACTGCGAACGGAACGATAGTTCCCACGCCCCCAGATGGAAATCTTCGGAGAGCCCGAGCAGGGGGGAAAGACCGGGAGCGCGGAGCGGCGAGTCGAGGATGGCCATCAGCGGTCCAAGCGCGACGTGGGATAATATCATCGACCCATGGTACCACGGAAACCCGTGCTACCACGGACTAGCTCCTGCGGCCTCGGTTGGAGCCGAACGGACCCGAGCGGAACCGCGGATCGGCGGTTCGGGCGCCCGCGGTTTCCCCTCTGCCATCAGACGATTCGGCCGTTCTTGAGGACCGGTCGGCCGTCGACGTCGACGGTGGCTCCGTCGAGGAGCACGTACGCCCGGAACGGGTTGTCGTTGACCCCCCCCTGGCTGTGATTGCCGCCGACCATGAACATGACCCGGCCGAGCTTCTGGTCAGCGACGAGCGGAGCCATGGAGATCTTCGGGTTCAGGCCGATCGAAAGGATCCCCGGCCGGTCCCGTCCCTCGGGAGGGGCGGCGGCGAACTCCTTGGCCAACGGCCCGTGGCCTCGCTGGTGCGTGAAGTGTCGAAGGCGTCCGCCCACGAACTGCCAGTCCGCACCCTCAATCCGCGTCCGCCCGTCCATGGCGAGGGCGCGAACGTTCGAACGAATACGGCCCTCGGCGAAGCGCTCGTCGACCGCCACGGGAACGAATCCCGACGGGACCTCCTCCATCATCGCTCCGGCGCGGGTATCCGCCGGGTCCAGCCGTCCGTCATGGACGATGGGGGTGCGCCCGCGCAGGCGGAGCTCGAGATTCGTTCCATTCGGATGGCGGATCGTAACCCGTCGGCCCGTCGCGAATCGACGGGCGATCCGGTCCCCCGCTCGCTTCATCGACCGAGGGTCGACCAGCGAGGCGCGATAGAGCTCATTGCGCCACTTTCCGAGCGGCACTCCGTGGTAGCGAGCCGACCCCGGTACGGCGCGGCCTAGGAGAACCCAGGCGATTCGCGTACCGGCCTTTCGGCAGGTGCTCCACCACTTTCCCTCCCACGCCACGAGGGCCGATCGTTCCGATTCGCGGAGGGCATGGTAGCGCCCGCGATCCTCCGGGCCCTCGAAGTAGACGTAGGCGTCGGTCTTCGAAAGCGCGGCGTACTCATGGTCCCCGACCTCGCCCAGCTCGCGAGACCGGCCCGCCGCGACCAGGTCCCAGAACGCCGCGTCGTCGTGGTAGAGGATGATCGGGTGGGCCCCCTGTTGGTACGCCTCGATGGCGCAGGCGGTGGCCCAGGAAAGGGAGTGGCTCCACGCTTCGATCGTAACGGACTCGCCCTTCCGGACGCGTAGTGTCTCGCGGATCAGCATCCGAGCAAGCGTGCGTTCTTTGGTTCGAGGACCCGGTGCCGCCATGTCCGTCGGATGGGGGACCCCCTAAAGATTCATCCCCACCACCCCGGACCGTGCTCGGTGGCGCAGAACCTGAGCCCATTGCGTTCGCCGTTCGCCTCGACGGGACCCACGGCCAGATCTCTCCCCCGGGGAAGAGCGGTCCAGTCCCCCTTCCCGCTTGGGCCGTGGAACCGCGGCGTGCCCCCCGGAGAGCTTAGAGCGCGCGGAGCGTCGCCACGATGGTGACCCCGCCCGAGCTGGACGAATCCCTGCTCGCCGGATTCTCCTTCGCATGTCGCCCCGGCTGCGCTCTCTGCTGTTTCGCCGAGCCCGCCGTCACTCCCGCGGAGAGACCCCGGTTGCTCCGGATCGCCCCCGACCTGGAGTTCCGCCCGGGAGCCGCCGGCCTCGGGTTCATCCCAAGCCGCTCCGACGGCGGGGCCTGCCGGCTGCTGCGCGACCTGCGGTGCAGCGCCCACGACGCCCGACCCTTCCCCTGCCGCACATTCCCGATCACGGTGTTCTTGGGGAGTCGGCCACAGGCCACTCTCGTTCTCTCGTGCCCCGGACTCGTCCTGACTACCCTCGCCTCGCCTCCGAGTACCCCGACTCCGCCCGCCCCTGTCGGCCTCGGTCCAGAGCTGGAATCGGTGCGATCAGAACTCGGGGCCCCTCGAGCGGTTCGTCGGATTCTCGGAGCCCAGCACGAATACGACGCCGCACGGCGGCGCCTTACTGCGGAGGGTCGCTGGGAGGACATCGGCATGAATCGAGGGAGGATCGTGGAGCGGGGGCTGGGCCGCGTTCGGTCCAGCTTTCCGGCGCCACTACCCGAGGAAGCCGAGCACGGGCTCGACCATCTGCCGTTCACGTTCGATGGGGAGCTCGGTCGGGTCGCCTTCTCTGGAACTCCGGACGGCTGGCGCCTCATCGCCCTTCAGGAGGAGGGAGGGCCGGGAGCGGTCGCGGGCACCTACCCTGAGCCGGACCGCCCCCCACGGCTCGAAGCCGGGGGCCAGGAATTGCTGCGCGGCTACCTATCCTACGTCCTCGCTCGAGAATCCTTTTCGGGGCAGCTGATGTTGAGACTCCTGGAGGACGCGAGCGGTCGCATGGACGAGTCGGCGGAGGAGGAGGTGGGGTTCATTGCGGCTGATGTGCTCACGCGCGCCTCGATCCTCGAGCGGGCCCACGGGCGAACGGGCGATCGCCTCGATGTGGAGGCGGTGGCGGCCGGGATCCGGGCCACCGACGCGGAAGTCCTCGACCAGCCGCACGTCGGCGATGTGCTCTAGGTCGTTCCGGAACCGGCGGGGAACCTGCGCCCCAGCGCCGCCTCGAGCTCCGAAGTCAGGCGCTCCTCGGTGGGTCCGGCCCACGCTACCGGCCGGGCGTCCACGGTCCAGTCCGCCGGCGCGGGCCACCCCGTGTGCCGCTCGAATTCCGCACGCCAGGGGCCAGGTAGGGGGGCGGAGGGCTCGGGGGCGGCTCCCAAAAGCCAGAGCGGAACGCAAGCGAGGACGCGCGCTACGTTCTCGGCCGAGTAGCCGCCACCGCCGGTAACGACCAGAGCTCCGGCGCTCAGGTCATGTAGCACACGGTTGAGCTCGGTCACGACCCTGACGTACGTTCGGGGGGTGAGCTCCAGGGCGGTCCCCCCAAGTCGGTCCCCGGTATGTCCATCGACCCCGCATTGGAGGATGACGAGTTCGGGCCGGAAGTCCCGAAGGAGCGGGGGAACGATCCGGTCAAAGAGGCGGAGAAAGTCTCTGTCCCCGGTCCCCGGCGGCAGCGGGAGGTTCACTTTGGCCCCTGCGCCGTCCCCTCGACCCACCTCGGAAGCGAAACCCGTTCCCGGAAACAGCGTACGCCCGTCCTGATGGAAGTCGATGTCGAGCACGCGTCCGTCCTCGAAGAACCCGTACATCACGCCGTCCCCATGGTGGGCGTCGATGTCGACGTAGGCGATGCGCTCCGCCGAATGGTCCGCGAGGAGGCCCGCGATGCCGACCGCGATGTCATTGAAGATGCAGAAGCCGCTCGCGCGGTCCGGATGGGCGTGGTGGAGACCACCGCCCGGGGCGAAGGCGGGCCCGTTGCCGTTCATCGCGCTATCGATTCCGAGGAGGGTAGCCCCCACGAGACGACGGGAGGCGTCGAAGCAGCCCGGAAACGCGGGGGTATCACCTGCATCCAGTGGGGCACGGGATCCGGAGCCGTCCAACCGCTGGACGAGCTCGAGATACGAGCGCCGGTGGAACCGCTCGAGCTCGGGGGTCCCCGCCAGAGAGACGCGACGGCGCCATCGTAGGGCCCCGACGGTGGACTCCGCTCGACGCTCGAGCTCTGCGAGGAGCCGGACCGCCAACCAACGACTGCGCTCCGTGAACGGATGTTCGGGTCCGAAATTGTAGTCGAGGAGACGGTCGTCCCAGACCACGGTCACTCCCGGATCCGGCATCGCCGAGGTATCGGCTCCCGGGGTTTATCGACTCGGGAACGGCGGTCGCGGCGGTTTAAATATGCCCCGCGAATCGGGCGAGGAGGAAGGCTTCTCGCATGGGGATCGAGGACGAGGTCTCGTCAAACGCGCTCAAGGTCTACAAGTCGATGAAGGATCTCGGCTGGCTCAACGAGGAGAAGATGGGAACTGCCGAGCGGATCACCCAATCGGTGAAGCTGCCGAAGACGATGGTCATGAACGCCCTCCAGGAACTCCAGACGAAAGGGATCGCTCGCCGCAAGGTGCGCGAGAAGGCGGCCGGCTACTTCCTCGTCCGCTGAAGGCCGCCGGCGCTAGAACGGGGAGTGGCGTCGCCCGAACAGCCGCTCGACCAGTCGACCCGTGGACCGCAGGGTCACTTCGGTGACCGCGCTGACGCGGGCGATCTCCGCCCGGGACCGATGCTCGCCATTGCGTTCGGCCGCGATGTAGATGAGGGCCGCCACCAACCCGTGCGGTGAGAGTCCGGAAAGCTCCGCGGACGAATGCGCCTCGTCGAGCATCTCCTCGACCGTGGAACGGACCGTCGGCGAGAGCGCGAGCTCCTCGGCGTAGCGAGCCAGGAACGACCGGGTTCCGATCGACGGAATCTCGGTCGACGTGCCGCGCTGAATCACCTTGAAGGCGCGACCCACTTCGGACCGGCGGGCTCCGAGGCTCTTCGCAACTTCCCCCAGCGTGCGGGGGATCATGTAGCGACGGCACGCCCCGTAGACGACCGCGCCGACGGCCGCGCTCAGGCTGCGTCCTCGGAACAACCCGTGCTGCTTCGCCTCCCGGAAGAGCCGTTCCGCCTCCCCGAGGACGACCTCGGGAAGGCCGAGGCGCTCCCCGCACGCGGCGATTTCCGCCCGCGCCTGAGAACGGTCCAGCGGACCGTCGGGGACCCGCGCGGTCTGGCGCTGCATCACGCGCTTGAGGTGCTGGAACTCGTACCGCCGCTGCCAGTTGAGGGGTCGCCCCTGGCCGTCCTTGGACAGCGACAGGGTCGAGCCCAGCGAGCGCCGGGCCGCACCGGGCGCCGCGAACGGACCGATACCACGACCACTGCCGAGGGAACGACCCTCGGGGTCGACCGGGGGCGGCGGCGCGACGAGCTCCACGGAGCCGAAGACGAGGCCGCAGGCGGCGCAGTGCATCTCGCCCCGCGCGGGATCGTTGACCCGCTGGGTGCCCCCGCAGAGGGGGCAGGCGCTCTCCGGGACGACGTCCGCCCCATCCCGGGGGGGGTCGGCACTGTCTGTCACGTCGTCGCATGGAACCGCTCGGGGGTATTTAGCCATCTCCCGGATTTTCAGACGCCCGGGCCGAAGCGTATTTCCTCTTTCCTAGGTCTCAGGTCGCCGTGCGGCCCGGGCTTGTTGGCATCGGGGTGGCCCTGCTGGGCCTCGCGGTCGCCGGACTCGTGGCGCTGTTCCTCATCCCCATTCCAACCGGCTCGACCACGAACACCTCCTCGACCAGCTGGACCGCGGGTCCAGGGATGGCCAACTCCAGCGAGCTCGTCGGGCCCACCTCGCTGCATGGTTCACTGACCATCCGCTGGCAGTCCGCCCTTCCGCTTACCGTGAAGATCTACATCTCCAACGGTTGCCCCCCTGGAGGCCCGGGATGTGGAGGGTGGCAGTTGGCCCAAAGCGGCACGGCCCAGCCCAGCGGGAACTGGTCAACCTCGGGAACCGTGCAGTTCCCCTATCTGTTCGCTTGGTCCAATCCGAGTTCGGCAGCGGGAACGATCGTTCTTACGGCGGTCACGACCCAGCCGGGGAGCGCCAGCCTTGCGCCCTTGAGCGAACTGGTCCTCGGGCTTGCGGTCGGGGTGCTCGGCTTCGGGGGAAGCGTGCTCCTCTTCCTCGGGCTGTTTCTTCGCGGGGGAGTGTACCGTCGTGGGAGCCCCCCGACGTCGGCTCGATCCCCGGGCGGTGCCGGAAGTGACCGCGAGGACCCGGCGGGTCCCCCCCGCTACTGACCCCAGAACGGCTGCGTGGCGCGGCGGATCCGGATGACCTCGTCGAGGACGGCCCGCTCAGACTCCGTGAGTTTGGCCGTCTTGAAGAGCCGGGCCGCCGATTCAGGAAAGGCGACGTAGAGCACATCTCCCTCCGCCACGCTTCGTCCCACGACCGCGCCATCGATGGAGGCGGCGAGCTCGGTCCCCTCGTCCGCGTGGTCGACGGAGGATCCCTCCTTCTGGAGAGCTTTCAGGACGCCGACCTCGCTCCCGTCGACGTGCATGACCCGAACGCCGGGACGTAGCTGGCCCGCCAGGACCCTGACCCCCACGATCGCCGGTTTGGAGCTCCGGAACACGTAGCCCGGGAGCAGCTGGAACTTCGCCGGGTGTACCGTCTCGACCCGACGCTGCGCCTCGAGCTGACGGAGCTTCTCCGACTTCCAGTCCGAGTACTCCTCGAGGATACGGTACATCACGTCGCCGGTAAAGAGGTGCACTTCGCCCGTCTCCCCCTCGAGCTTGGCCTCGGGGAGGACCGGCACATTGAATGCGAGCACGGCCCGGTGGGTAGGGTCTCGGACGGTCGCCATCTGGAGAAGGAGCGCGTGGTGCACGGGGCCCACCTCGGCGACATGGATCGGGATCTTCATCTCCCGGCACTCGAACGCCATCGCCTCGAGGGCCCCGAGGGCGTCCGCGAGGATCGCGACCCCGCTCTCGGCGAGCTCGCTCACGGGTTGCGTCTCACGTTCCAGGGCGGCGCGCACCTCCAACGACTCCGCCTCGGAGTACACCGCTTTCAGGAGGCCGCCGGGGAGCGCGTCCTCGGCGCCCGGGGCCGCGAGATAGACTCCCGCCGCGGCCTCGACCTCCGTCAACGATTGAAGCCGGGGGGCTCTCCCGCCCCTCCGGCCTCCCTGGGGCCGGTAGAGCCCGCGAACCCGAGTCGCGAACGGGCCGGTACGACCGGTGACGAGGATCTCGTCGCCGACGCGGAGCCGACCCCGGTAGACGATGACGTTGGCGACGGGACCCACCCCCCGCTGGTCGCTGCGCTCGAGGACCGTCGCCTCGCCCCCTTCTCGCACCACCTCGAGCTCATCGGCCAGGAAGCGTTGCGAAAGTCCGACGACCACCGCGAGGAGCTCCGGAAGGCCGACACCGAATTTGGCCGACACGGGGCAGATGCCCACGTTGCGAGTAAAGTCGCTCACGCGGTCGAACCGCTCGGCCGAGAATCCGAGCTCATTCAACTCCTGGGCGACCGCGTAGAGCCGCTCGTCGAGCAGGCGGCCATACGCGTCCCCGAGACGGGCGACGTGCGCCTTGAGGCCGATGGGGCCGGTCGGCTTCCGCCAGCCGGACAGCAGATCGATCTTCGTGAGCGCTACCGCGAACGGGGTCTTCTCGTGCCGAAGGATCTGGATGGACTCGCGGGTCTGGGGCATCAGTCCCTCCCGAACGTCCACCACGAGGATCGCGAGGTCCGCCAACGCCCCCCCACGTCGCCGCAAGGTCTCGAAGGAGCGGTGGCCCGGCGTATCGACGAACAAGAGCCCGGGGACCGCGAACTGCTCCGTCGACACGATCCCTTGGCAGAGCCGCTCGATCGTAGAACGGGGAACCTCGATCGCCCCGATGTGCTGGGTGATCCCTCCCGGTTCGTGCTCCGCGCGCACGCTTCCGGCGATTCGGTCGAGCAGCGTCGTCTTTCCGTGGTCGACGTGGCCCAGAAGCGACAGGATGGGCTGGCGGAGCGTGGGCACGCCGAATGGACCGGGATGGCCCTCTTTACCGTTGCTGGAGATGCGCTCGCCGGCCGGGAGCCTCGGCGAAATCCGCCAGAGCTCCGGCGACCAGAGGGACCAAGAGCTCCGATGGGGCGAGCCCTCCATGGGCCCCAAACAGGTGGCGTGCCGGGTTCGGGGCGCCCGGGAGAAAGTCCCGCATGCCCCAGGGGGCGGGAACCAGGGCAAGCAATTCCCCGAGACGGCTGTCGAGCTCCGGATGAAACGGACCCGGCCCGAGGAGACCGGCTCCAACGACTTCGCGAGTGGAAAGGAGACGGCTCCCCTCGGGGAGTGCCCGTCGGAGGGCGCGGGTCAGCGCCGGTAGGCGACCGGGCTTCGCCGCGAAGAATCCCGCGCGCCGGTCCCCTCCGAGGGGGTGCGCCATCTCCCGGGTGACCGTCGGAAGGCGGTCAATGCGGACCTGGGAACCCCGGCCACTCGGAACTTGCCCGTGGTCTCCCGTCACGAGGAGGGTCGTTTCCTGGGCACGACGGCCGGGCAAATGGCGGGCCACGTACTCGACGAGCCCCGCCACGTGGTCCAGCTCCAGCTCGAACAGCGAGGTGGTCCCGGGACCCCGAAGGTGTTGGATCGTGTCGAGCTCGTCCCAATAGGTGTAGACCACGGGGGGAGGGCGGCGTCGACCAAGCACCCGAACGAGTCGATGGGCGAGATCCGCGGCCGTGGCGTAGGGGACGAATTCGGCTCCGTCGTAGAGCACTCGGGTGAACCCGGTGTGTTCGAAGCGATCTCGGGAGACCGCCACGCTCCGTAGCCCCCGACGAAACACCGACGGCACGCCAGAAACGAAGGAGGGCCGGAACCCCGGATGGACGAGGAGGTCGGACCCCACGACGCCGACCGGGCTCATCCGAAGCACGTCGGCGACCACCCCAAAGCGGGGCAGGTACTGGCGGTAGCCGACGAGCCCGTGCGTCCCGGGGGCGACGCCGGTGGAGATGGAGGTTAGTGCGGCGGTGGTTGTGGTCGGAAAGACGGTTGTGATCGGTCGAGCCCGCGCTCCCCAAGTGGCCCGGTAGGGGCCATTTTGTCGGACCCACTGCTCGAACGGGTACCACCCCAGTCCGTCAACCAGAAAGACCACGGCCGGGCCGGCGGCGGCCCGGCCCGCGAACGGATCCAGCGACGGGACGAGCCCGGGCAAGAGTCCCCACTCGGGCGGTGGGGGCGATCCCCGCGAGGCGGCCCACAACGTCGCAGGAATGTTGGCGATGCATCGGCCGCGATAAGCGGGGGAAGGGAGACCCAGCTCGGGGAGAGGCCGGAGGAGCTCCCGAACCTCGCGGTCGCTTTCCGCAGGGCGGGGTCCAGAACTCAACCGTAGATTCCCCCCACCGCCGTCGTCACCAACAGCACGAAGACCGTGAGCGTGATCACCGTGAATCGGAAGTCTCGCTTAATAGCGAAGAGGACCGCGCTTACCCCCACTCGCGCCACCGGAGTGAGCGCGAGGACGAGGACCCCTCCATACAGTAACCCGGCACCCCAGGCTCCCGCGGAGAGACCCGTGGTAAGATGGGTCGGCGGTGACGGGCTAAGGGTTCCGATGCCCCCGATGAAGACCAGCAGCGCCCCGAGAACAAGGAGCGGGGCCGATACCAACACGCCGCCCCACAGCTCAAGCGCGACCGCCCGTTCCAGAAGGGGGTACCTCACCGAGCCGGCGATTGGCGCGGGCGGCGGTGGGAGGGTGCTCACGGAAGCCATCCGACCCCCTGGGCCAGCATCGAAGCCGCCGCGACGATCAGGATCAAGACGAATCCCTCGGCCAGCCTCCGGGAGGAGGCCCGGTGTCGAAGATTCGCGCCGATACGACTTCCGAGCACGGTCCCGATCGCGGCCGGCCCGGCCACCAAGAGCGCCACGTCTCCCACCACGAGGTAGACCAACGCGGCGGCCCCGGCCGTTACACCGATCATGAGAGTGGAGGTAGCCGCGGCCACCCGGATGGGCACGTTCATCACCGCGTGCATCGCCGGGACTTTGAACAGTCCGCCGCCGATCCCGAGCAACCCTGAGGCGAGGCCCGCGAGGCCCGAGAGCCCGAGACCCGCCAGCGATCGCGTGGCCTCGTAGTGCTGGGTTCCCCCGTGGATGGGGTCGGGGCATTCGCCGCTCAGTTGGAGGTACCGGGAGATCCGGTCGGCCGGCAGACCCGGCCGGGTGTCGCTGGACCGCTGGGTGTACATGAGCGCCGCGGCGGCGAGGACCACCGGCACGAAGGCGAGGATCAGTACCTGGTCGCGTGAAGCGAGGAGGGTCACCGCAATGAGCGCGCCCCCCAGCCCGCCCGCGGCCGTGGCCATCTCGAGAAACATCCCGAGCCGTAGGTTGGTGAACCCTTCCTCGACCTCCATGGACGCGGCGCCGGTGCTGGTGGCAATCACGCTCACGAGGCTTGCGGCGATGACCACGTGGATCTCGAGGCCGAAGCCGAGCACCAGGATGGGAACGAGCACCACGCCACCGCCGAGACCGAGGAACGAGCCGATGGAGCCCGCTCCCACCGCAACCAGGAACAGGAGCAGGACCACCACGAGAAGGGGGACCGGCGTGCCGAGGAGGAGCACATCGCTCACAGGCCGCTCGGCGGCTTCTACGGCGGGCGTTACTTAATGGTACCTTGGGCCGGGTCGAACTGCTCGAGGGGAATCGAGCGCAGGCGCGCAGGGATCAGGCGTTCGGCCCCCACGGAGAGCATGCGGGCGGGCCGGTGACGGCCCCCCAGTTCGAGGTTCCAGAGCTCGTGCAGGAGGCGCACCGCGGTACCTTCAAGGTCGCCAGGGCCCTCGCGGGCCGAGGGCAGGGTCCGGCTGCGCTGCACCCGGCTGAAGTCGGCCCAGCGGAGGGCGACCGTCACGGTCTGGTATCGAAAGCGCTCCTCCGCCAGGGCGCTCGCGAGGTGGCGAGCGAGGCGCCGGGCGACCTCTTCGAGGGCCTCGATCCGGGTGAGATCCTCCTCGAACGTCTCCTCCGCGCTCCGCGAGCGCGGTCCAGTGTCCTCTTCCGGAGGGTCGGCGTACTCGCCGCGGGCGAGACGGCGAAGTTCGTCTGACCAGCCGCCGAGGACCTCCTGCAGCTTCCCCCGGGGCGCCGCCGCCAACTGCCCCAACGTCTCGATGCCCGCGGATTTGAGCCGCTCCCCCGTCTTCGGCCCCACCCCGGGGACGACGCGGACGGGGAGTGGCGCGAGAAACGTCGCCACTCCCTCCGGCGAGACGACCCGTACCCCCGCCGGTTTCGCTTGGTCGGTGGCGATCTTCGCGACCAGCCGGTTCGGGCCCACTCCGATGGTCGACGGGAGCCCAGTCGCCTGGACGAGGTCCAGCTGGATGGCGCGGCCCAGCCGCTCTGCCTCGACTACCCCCTCGGCCTCCAGCGTGAGGGCCGCCTCGTCGATGCTGTGGGCCCGGACGTCGGAGGCGAATCCCCGTAACCGGGCGAGGACGTCTCGGGATGCTTGCTCGTACTTCGGGAAATCCGCGGGGATCCACACCGCGTCGGGACAGAGCCGGTCGGCCTGGGAGACGGGCATCGCGCTCCGAACGCCGAACTTCCTCGCTTCATAGCTGGCGGACAGCACGACCCCGCGGGTCGGCCCCCGCTTGGGGTCCGGCCCCACGATCGTTGCTCGGCCCACGAGGTCCGGACGCCCCCGGAGCTCGCAAGAGACGTAGAAGGCGTCCATGTCCACGTAGAACACCCATTTCATGTTCTCACGCCCCCCGCTCTGCCGTCCGCGCCGCGCAGACCGATGCTCGTTGAGCCACCTGCGGGAAGCGGAGCGCGCTACTTCGAGGAGGTCCCCGTTCTTGTCCCATTTGTTTCACGCGGTATGACCGGTCGCCCGAACCGGCCGCGGATGTCTCGACCTGTCGCGGTCCACACGAACGGCTTCGCGCTTTCGATCGCCATGCGGAAGTGCGCCCGGATCGCCCGGTGGAGCTGCCAGACCGGAGCGCTGGCCTCGCGGTGGACCCGCTTCTTGGAAAGCTCCGCGAACAAGCGGTCGATCGCACTCGACCCCCGCGCATCCGGGGAAACATAGTGGAGGTGAAGTCGGGGGTGGCGGATCAGCCAGTGTTCAATCTCGGGCGAGGAGGTCCCGAACCGACTGTCGACCAGGAGGTGGATGTCGAGAGGGGAAGGGGTTTCCCGGTCGATCGCCTGGAGGAACGCCTGGAACTCGGCGTCCCGGTTTCGCTGGCGCAGCTCATCGAGCAGACGGCGGTCCGCCGCGAGAAGGCGAGGGCTTTGGGTGCCCTCGTCCGTCGAAAAGGCGATCGCCCTCTCCGGCGGGTCGAGGAAGAGGCCCACCATGTCCGTGACGCGCTCGAAGAAGGCCGTTGCCCGGGGCGCGCCCGGTCGGTCCGCCTGACGGCGCGGGTCGATTCCCCGGGCCTTCCAGATTCGCTGAATCGTGGACCGACTCAATCCGGTCTCGGCCGCGAGCGCGCGGGCCGTCCATCGACCGCCGTGCGGTGGGGAGCGGTCCATCGTTCGCCGGAGGACGGCGACGACCTTCGATGGGGGGATCACCGGGGGGCGCCCCGGTCGGGGAGCCTCTCGGGTGATGCCGGGGACCCCGTGCGCAATGAAGCGTCGTCGCCAACGGGCGACGGTGCCCGGGCTCGTCCCGATCCGCCGCGCGATCACATCGTTTCGGGCCCCTTGGGACGCCTGGAGGACGACCTGGGCGCGACGCGAAATCCGAGGGGAAATTCTTGGATTCGCCGCCAGGTCCTCGAGCTCCTTACGTTCATCGCGGCGAAGGCGAAGGCTCGGGGCCCGTCGCATGCTCTCGACAAGGCCCTCGAGCGAATAAAGTCTCGTTTTTAAGAGCCGTGTCGGCGACCTTATGAAGCGGCCTCCCTCGAAACGGTTCGTGGAACACCCCCGGACCTCGCCCCAACCCCCGACTCCCGCCTACCGGAGGGAACCCTTCCACGCTGCCGGGACCGCTACCTCGGGGACGCCAGCGTTCGGAGCTCAGGAATAGGAATGGACCCCTACTCGACCATCTGGCTCGCGCTCCTCGCGCTGGGGGCCGCGCTCGTGAACGGGGCCGTCGGCTACGGCTTCTCGTCGATCGTCACGCCGGTCGCGATCCTCTGGTACTCGAACAAGATCCTGAACCCGGCGCTCGTCATCGTCGAGGTCGTTGTCAATGTCACGCTGCTCCTACGGGAGCGCCGGAAGATCCGCGCGACGTGGGGAGTGGCGAAGCCGGTCGTCGCCACCCTACTCCCCGGGGTTATCCTCGGAACGATCGGCCTTACGTACCTCGCCATCAACGACGTGAAGGTCATCGTCTACGCGACGCTGTTCCCGCTCGTGATCCTGCAACTTACCGGCTTCTACCGCCCGTTCAAGAATCAGCGGAGGGGAGGCATGGCGATGGGCCCCGCCATCGGTTTCCTCTATGCGCTCACGACCATCTCGGGGCCTCCCCTCGCGTTGTTCCTCCGAAACCAGGGGCTCAGCAAGAACGATTTCCGATGCGCGATCGCCCAGATCCGGGTGGCGGAATCTTCTCTTACGCTGACGACCTACTTCGCGTTCAGTTCACTGTTCGGCGCGAACCTGGTCTCCCTTCCGGCCCTGGGGCTCCTCCCGTTCCTGTTCATCCCCGTCCTGATCGGGATCCCGCTCGGGACGCTGCTTCTCCATTCCGTCTCGCCCGAGTTCTTCCGTCGGTTCGTGATGGCGATCGACGCCATCCTCGTGTCGTACGGGCTCTCCCGGGTCACGGTGGCGCTGAACTGGGTCTCGAACGAAGTGGCGTACATCGCCTTCGGCATCGCGGTCGGACTCATCGGGGTCCTCACCTGGATCGAGCTGCGGCGAGTGTCGATGCGCCCGGAGCCGGAGAACGGCGGACCTCCTCCGAAGCCCCCCGGTTGGGACGGTCCCCCCGTCCCGGACGACCGCGCCCCGCTCGCTGCTCCAGCGCCCGGCACGGAACTCAGTTGACCCAAGGTGCCCGCGGGCATCCTCCGCGAGGAGGAGGGGCGCAGCCCCGCGTCAGAAGCCGCCGCCGAGGTCGACCGCTTTCGAGTCCACCACGACCCCGGCCGGACCGATCGCGTACGGCTGGACCGACCGCGCATGGGCAGTGCGCCGCATCTTGAGGATCCGCATCGAGAGACCCACCCGTCGGCCGTCGGAGGCCGTCGAGTAGCCGAGAACCAGCACGCCATCCGCGACATATTCCGAGAGACCATCGCGCGAGACCTCGGGGTGCCGGGGGTCGGCTTCCGCCGTGAGGATGGTGGTCGCGCCGCTCGCGCGACAGGCCGCCGCCAGGGCGAAGAGCGTCGTCCGCCGGCTCGTCTCGTTGTCGCTCAACATGTTGAGGAGCGATACGGAATCGACGACGACCCGTTTCGCGCCCATGGACGCGAGCTCCTTTCCCAACTGGCCCTGGATCCGCTGCAGGCTCGAGTGGGTCTCCTTCGGGTCGAGCCGCAGGATGGTGAACGTGCCGGCCTTCGTGGCCTCGTCGACGGACCACCCGAACTGTTTCGCGCTCGTGACCAGCGCGGGCGCGTCCTCCTCGAGCGAGAGGAACACGCCCTTTTCACCCGCCTTCGCTCCCGCGAGGAGGAACTGGAGCCCGAGGCAGGTCTTGCCGGTGCCGGGAAGCCCCGTGACGAGGATGACGTGTCCCCGAGGGAAGCCGCCGTTCAGCATGTCGTCGAGCCCGCCGATGCCGCTCGATACCTTCGGAACAGCGAGCTCAGACGCGTTCATACTGCGTGGTCACCAGCCCGCTGTTCGCGTGGATCCGGATGACGAACCGCCCCTGGTACTCCGGGGGCACCCGGGAGAGGACGGGCATGAACTTCTCGATCAGCATCGTGCGCTGACGATGGGAGTGGAACGGGCTCGAGGACCAGGTGAAGGCCAGGACGCCATCGACGGAGTCGTAGAGGGCCTGCTCCGTCGCGGCGGGGCCGACCCCGCGGGAGAGGAGAAGGTAGATGATCCCGCCCCAGGACTTCGCGCGCCGGCGAAGCCCCTTCACGAGGGTGAGGAGCTCCTCCGTATCTACTCCCCGTCGGACGAGCAGATCGGTCAGCGAGTCGACGATGACGAGATTGTTCGCCCCGCTCGCCTCGAGCGCGTCGGCGAGGGCGGGCAGGGCGCCGCTCGGCGTGCCCCGAGCGACGGTGGCCGGCAATTCGGAGAGGAGGGGTCGATTCACGCTCGACCAGTCGACCGGCACGACGGAGTCCGAGAAGTACGTGGGAGAAAGGTCGTGGAAGGTGAGGTGGCGCTCGAGGACATCGGGGTACGAGGTGTGGAAGGCTCCGCGCACCTCGCGCAGAACCTGTTCCCGGGACCGGGAGAGGCTCACGTAGACGACGCCCTTCGGATAAACGAACGGTCCGGGGGTCGACCCCAGGAAGAACTGGTGGAGTTGGGGCTCGTCGTAGTGCAGCATCACGTGGGTGGCGCTCGTGAGCGCGAACTCCTGGTGCCCCGAGCCGGCCTCGCCGGCGAGGAGGACCACGGACCCGGCGGGGATCCCCCCGCTCAAGTGGTCGAAATCAGCGACACCGGTCGGCACTCGCTCTACCGAAGCGGGCCCGGTCGCGCCCGCCGGGCTCGGGATCGGTTCGTAGGGCGGGAGCCACGGGCGCGGTGCCTCGATGCCCATCCCGACCTCCGCGCCGCTTAACGGGCGGAGCCCCGTATTAGTAGGCTCGCTTCGAAAAGAGACGGCCCTCAGCCGGAGCGCGTCGTCGCGCCCGATTTGAGGAACTCGCGGAGGAGGATGGTGGCGTACGTTCCCTTCGGCAGGGCGAACCGCAGGCGAATCCCGTCCTCCTCCTCGGCCGGGCGAGCCGGGGTGCACTCTAGCTCCCAGGCGATCGGGGGAAGGTTGACCCAGACGGGGCGAGAGGAGCCGGCGCTGGCCAGCTCCGGGGTCGCGGGGAGCAGAAAGTCCCGTCGGGTGACTCCCTCCTCCGCCAGGAGCCGGTTGGCGAGCTCGCCCCCGGAGCCCGGAAGGTCGGGGGTAGCGTACCCGACGAGCGGTCCGGCGAGCCGGGCCCCTCCCCGACGCACCGTCTCGCGGACCTCGGCCAGATTCGACGAGTCGACTGGAACGGGGTCGGTTCCCGAGACCGTGCCGTCGCGACCGACCCGGAGCACCTGGTCGCCCTCCACGGGCTCGACGAGCGAGAGTCCGCTTCGCCATCGCTCCGTGACCCATCGGTTGAAGAGGAGCGACTGGTAGGCGTGCACGAAGAGGAGCCGGAGCTCGCGCGCCAGCGAACGGAAGGCGCGGTCAGGGGAGTGGCCCCGAGCGAGGTGCTCCAGCATCTGCCGCTCGAACGAGAACTGCGGCGGGAATTCATGGAGGGCGCGGGCCGGGTCATGGTGCTGAGCATACGCGCGGCGCGCCTCAACGCCCAGGGTGTCGTCGCCTGGTGGAATCGCGGTCAAGTACACTTCGACCGCGTCGCTCACCTTCCCCGCCAGGAGCGCGCGACCCACGGCGTGGGTCACGGGCCGCACTTCGCCGAACCGCTGGGGGCCAAACAGGTTGGGGAGCCCATTCTGGCGTCGCAGCTCCTCGAGCGTCGCCCTAGCGGCGTTCTCCAGGGTCGGGCGCCCGACGTGGGCGAACGAGAGTCGGATGTCAAAGGCGTTCCCGAAATGGTGGCCCAGCACCAATCCGTCGCGAGCGCGATACACCTCTCGAACATCGACTCCCGGGATCTCGATCGGCCCACTTGGTGGCGCTCCCCGGTACGACGCCAGTCGCTCCGCCACCGCCCGCCGATCCTTCGTTCCCGCCCACCGGATGGCGTTGGGGGGGAGCCGAAGCTCCCGTGCGAGCCGCCGGGAGAGTTCATGCTGCTCCCAGTTGCGGCTCTCGATCCGCAGGACCGTGAACGCCCCTACCGGGTCCGGGATCGGGTGAGCTGAGATCTCGGTGACCCGAAAGTCCTCGGCCGTGAGCTTGTAGCGGGCCATCAGGCCCGGGGTTCGCGTGAGGTAGAAGCCGAGCCCGAGCGCCCGCTCCCCCTCGGGAGGGGTCCACCCCTCGTCCACCCCGCTCGGACGAGGGCACGGGGTATTCTCCTTTGCCGTGACGGCCCCAGTGGGTCTGGGAGACCCTTATACCCCGGGCGCCGCCATTCCACGCTCGGCGATGATCCAGGCGACGGCCCGCATCCTCCAGAACGTGGTCGAGCTCAAGGTGGGCGAGGAGCAATGGGTCGGACGCCCCGTGGGAAGCGGCAGCAGCGCCTTCACTCGCCGACTGTCCTCGCTGTTTTCGACCGTCTACGAGACGTACCGGCTCAGTGAGCCGGACGTTGTCCACTCGACCGTAAGCTACCACGCCAAGAAGGACGAGATCCTGATCCAGATCGGCGAGCAGAAGTGGCGGACCAAATCGAGCCTGTTCGGTCCGATCACGTTCGAGTTCGGCGGACTTCAGTATGAGCTCCACGAAAAGCTCACGGGCCGCTTCGGGATCCTCACCGGCGGCCGGCTCATCGCGAGCGGGGAGCTCGGCTTCCGGTCGTGCGCGCTGCGCGACGCTCCTCCCGAACTCGAGGGGTTCTTCGCCGACCTCGCCCTGGGGCTCCTCATCCGTACGCTGGTCTGGGAGATGTTCCGCTAGCTACGGCGCGTTGCGGGCGACGCCGAGGTCGCGGTCCAGCTCGGCGGCCTCCGAGAGCCGGCGCTCGGCCAGGAACTCCTTCCAGGCGGGGCTCGCGTGGATGTCGTGCGAGGCCAGAAGCCCCCCGGACGCGAGAGCGGGGTACGCCGTCGCATACTCCCACTTCATCGTCGCGTACTGGTGGAGACTATCGTGGAGGAAAAGATCGAGGCTCGCCCCGCGCCCTTGGAGGAGCCCGGGGAGTACCTCCTCGGACCGACCGAGATGGAGCCGCCAGAAGGGGGCGAACGATTCCGGGACCAGCCAGCCCACGCGCCGCCGGGCGAGCGCGGCGGAGTCGGGGTGCTCCTGGTCGCGAACCGCGAACACGTCGACGCCGATCGAGTCCAGGTGACCGGACCCGTTGCGCCGCAGCCCCTCCAACAGTAGGCGTGTACTGTACCCCGAGCTGATCCCTGTCTCGATGACCCACGCCGGTTTCGTGGCCCGCACCAGAACGTACAGGAGCGGGGCCTGACTCAACGCCCCGGCGATCGGATAGTCCGCGACCTCCTGCACGAGCTGGGTGTGGAGGGGCGCGAGCTCATCGAAGTAGCCGTCCAGCTCCGCCAGGGGGCGCCCGAGGAGGTGGGCGAGCGGGCGACGGGAGACGCGGTACATCGGCCGCCAGAAGAGGAACCTCGGATGGTCGCGAAAGAAGATCTCGCGGGAGTGCAACTCGCGCACCCAGATCCAGTGGAGCCACGCCAGCGGATGCGCGGCGAAGTGGTAGACTCGCCGAGCGAGCCGCGCACTGGCCCCCTCCTCGGTAGGCATACGATACCGGTTCGCGGGCGAGCGACGTCCTCCGCTTAACCCTGCCGCCTCGCCGGGGTCCGGTCGACCGGACGAGGGCTGGTGGCGCGGAGGCTCCGCAGGTGGCGGCGGTGGACGGGCGAGTGCGGGACCGTGAACACGTGGTAGGGGATGGGCACGAGGATGAGCGAGCCGACCACTACGGCAACGGCCGCCAGCGAGTAGGCAATACCGACGCCGTACGTCGCGAACAACCACCCCCCGAGCAGGGTGCCCAACAGCCCCCCGGCCCCTGCCACGGCGCTGTAGAGCCCCAGGGCGCGCCCTCGGCTCGAGCGACCCACCAGGCGCACGAGGAAGAGCGTGCTCGCGGTGCTGATGAACGCCCAGGTGACGCCCATCAGCGCGTTGAGGCCGGAGAGCCAACCGACGAGCGCCGGACTCCCGAGACCGAAGAGGACGTAGGCGGGTTCCCACAGGAAGAGGGCCATGAGGCCGATCCGCGCCGTCAGCGACTCCAGGAATACCGACTTGGGGGAATGGGTGTCGACCGCTTTTCCCGAGTGGACGAAGAGCGCGGTCGAAGCGGCGCTCGCGCCGAGGTAGGCGATGAAGACCGCCGCGTCGCCCGTGAGCCAGGAGCCCTGGTGGCTGAATCCCGCGGTCTCCCACAGGAAGACCGGGAACGGTCCGTAGAACATTTCGAACCCGGCCGTCATCACTCCTAACGCCGCCAGGAACAGGATCTCGCGCCGCGGGATCGGGTCGGCGGTCGAGCGGGTCAAGTCGAGCAGGCTCAACACCCGCGAGCGGAAGTGGCGGACCTTTTCGAGGACGCCCCGGTGCAGATTCACGAGGTCGGCGAGCGACCGGCGCTCGAGGCGGACCGACGGCTCCTCGATCCAGGCCCACGCGATGACGGCCGAGAGCAAGGCGAGGGCTCCCGCCAGGACGAGGAGGCCCGTCATCACAGTGATGATCGGCGAATGGAGTCCGATGACGAACAGCCAGATGAACCCGAGGCCGAGGCCGACGGTGGTGCCGAGCCCGGAGATGAGGCCGAAGAGGCCGATGTCCTGCGGCCACCATCGTTTGTGCCGGGTCTCCAACAAGAGCATCGTCCCGATCGGGGCGCTGGCGGCGGAGGCGAGGCCCTCCACCACGTTCAGCCAGAAGTAGGTGAGGAGGTCCTGCGCCAGGGCGATCAGGATGAGGCTGATCCCCGTGGCAAGGAACGACCCGACCAGGAAGAACTTGCGATGCGCCACCCGGTCCGACAGATTGCCCCAGACTATGGTGAACGGCACCTGGCTCATCGCGCTCGCGGCGATGATGATGGTTACCGCGAAGGCCCCGGCTCCGAAGTGCTGGAGGGCGAGGAGCGGGATGAGCGGCGTCGCGATCCCGTCGGAGATCGCCAGGGGAAGGTAGGCGAGAAACCAGAGGTCGTTACTGGACGGGCGAATGGAGACGCGGGCCTTGACCTCCACACTCGCCCTCCCGATTCCGGAGACGGCGTGATTCAGCGACGGGGGGAGGATAAAGCCTCGGTCGCTAAGGCAATGCGGGTCGAGATTCTAGGGCCACGTCGAGGGGATTCGACGACCCTCTACGCGACGGGCACCCCGAGTGTCGTGAGCAACTGCTGGAGCTCCTCGTCGTCGATCCATTCGACCTTGAGGTAGTCGCGAATGACGGCGTCCGCCACCTTGAGCCGCCGCGCTTCTTCGACCACGAAGCGGTACGCCTCGACCTCGGTGGGACGTTCCACGTAACTGTAGCGACGGTCCCAGAGCTCCATCCCCTTCTGGCGCTGCAAGACGTGGCAGAGCTCGTGGAAGATGTCCAAGAAGAGGATGAGGGCCGGGCTTTCCCGAAGGTGGGACTCCCCGACGACGACGCAGTCGCTGCCTTTCGGAGTGATCACCGGTTGCCACCGGCCCCGTGCCTCACGGGGAATCTCCCAGGGGGCGATGTACATCCACGCGTCGTCGCTGACGAGCTCGACGTGCGTCTGCGCGAAGAGCACCCGCCGCCCCTCGTCCTCGGGTACGAGACGACCCGCCGTCGCGAGGCGGTCCATCCCCGGGAACGCGGCGAGGATCGGGTGGCGGCCGAGCGGCAGGTCTCGGGAGATCCGAAACCCCGGGGGCGCGTCGCCCCGGGGAGCCCCCCGCTGACGTGGCATGCGGCTCCGGAATCCTTTTGCCGCATAAGCCTACGTGTGGTCGAGGTCGACCTTGGGGGCCCCACGACCAACTGGCCGACGGGATTCGCTAGTCGACGTGCCCGGCGTGCGGGCTGGACACGCAGTAGATCCCCGAGGCACCACCGGCGTTACCGTGGTCCGCTTTCCCCGGGCCGCGCCCACCGTGCTCCTTGCCCTCGGCGGGGCGAGCGCGACGTACGACACCGGCTCTCTCGAGCTCGCGGCCACCTTCGGCCGACGCTGGGCGATCTTCTTTGCCGGGGGAAGCGTGTTCGGCCTGGATGCGGCCCGCGGCATACGGGAGACCTTGCTCGCGGAGGGGGAGGGCCACCAGGTCTTCGGGAATCCTCACCGTGTCGCCCCCGTGAGCGGGGCCACGCTCTTTGATCTCCCCAGGTCGGCCCGGGAGACGCTCCCCGACTACCGTGATCTCGGAGCGGCCGCCGCCCGGGCTGCCGGCCGTAGTACACTGCCCGACGGGCGAAGGGGGGCCGGCGCCGGCGCCTTGGTCGGGAAGTACCTCGGGCGCGGCCACGCGGCGCCGGGCGGAGTCGGGAGCGCTTCCCGACGGATTCCTGGGATCGGCGTGGTCGGCGCCCTCGTCGTCGTCAATGCGGTGGGCGCGGTGTGGGACACCGTCCGCCACCGGTGGGCGGCGGGCGCTCGGGATGAGGCCGGTCGAATCGTTCCGCCCGATCCGGCATTGCTCCAGCTGCGGCGTCGGGCCCCTGGTCCGAGCGGCACGACCCTGACGCTGGTGGTCACGAACGTCAACCTCGAACGCCCCCAATTGCACCGGGCCGCCCAGGTGGCCGCGGGAGGACTCGCCCGCAGCGTGATCCCGGTGGCCACCGCCACCGACGGGGACGTCCTGTTCCTCGCGAACACGGGCGAGGGTCGGCGGCTCCCGCCCCCCGCGTATCCCGGTGCCTGGGCGGACCGGGTCGGGTGGGTTGCGGCGGAGCTGATCGGTCGGGCGGTGGTGCGCGCCGTCGGGAACCGGCCCGCTAGCCGGCGGCCGACGGCGGCCCCGACGAGACGCCGGTCGGGCGGCGCAGAGCGGTCCCCCGCAGTCCGCGGATCAAGTCGGCCCGCGTGATGATCCCCTGTACGTCCCCCCGGTGGACGACGAGGACCGCCGGGTAGCGGCTCAAGAGCCCGGTCAAAAGGTCGGCCGGGAACGACTCATCGACCTGGGGATACGCCACCTCCTGGACGTCCCGCACCCGGCTGCGGCGCGCCTCGGGGCGAGCGAGCGCCCGCAACAGCACCGTTTCGGAGATCGACCCCGTGACGCGCCCGGCGTCCACGACCGGTAGCTGAGAGAACCCTCCCTTTTCCAGGAGCTGGGACGCCCGCAGGAGGTCGGCTCCCCCTTCGATGGTCACGACGGCGCGGTTCATCACGTCCAGCGCGCGCAGCGGGCGGGTCACGACTCCTTCGTGGTCTTCGAGATAGCGAAGGATCTTCTGGACCAGCTCGTACGAGGGGCGGATCTGCCCTCGTTCGACGCGGGAAAGGGTCGCGTCGCTGCGGCCGACCGCTCGGGCCAGCTCCCCGAGCGGGATCCCCAGCGCAAGACGCCGACGTCGAATCTCGGTCAGGGAGTCCATGGCCAGGTACCTCGAGGGAGGCGCAGGTTATCTCGATTTGTGCCACGCCGAAATCTGTCTCGCCGGACGAGGACCGTTCTCCCCCGAGGGAAAGGTAGATGTCCGCCCGGCCCGTACCGGGTCTATCGTCATGACGGCACCTCCCCGGCGGGTCGCGTGGATCATCGCTCCCCCGGAGCTGTGCACCCTCTGCAAGGAGCCCCTTACCCAACCGAACGAGGTGAGTTCCTGGAACGGGAATCCCGCCCACCGCGACTGCGTCCGCATCCATCTCATTCAGCGAGACCCGGCCTTCCGCGAGGGGGACTTCGAAGAGGCTACCGAAGACTCCGGGGAATCGATCGACGGTGTCCTGCCGCGCGATGACGACGACCCGGATTCGGGGTAGACCGACCGTCGGCCTACCGGACGGCCCCCCCGCGGAACGGGAAGGGATATGAACGTGGGCCCCGTGGCAGCCTCACCCTGAGGCGCGGGGAGGTGCATCAATGCCCGAAGTCGTGATCACGTGCGATTGGACAATGATGAGCAACCACCACGGGAAGGAGTTCCTGGGATTCGGTACGACCACCCCGTCGTACGTCTTTCCAGAATCGGTGTACCAGCGGATGTTCTACCCGCTCATGAAGGTCGACGAGAACGGCTTCCCGCAACAGGCGCCCTACGGAATGCGCAAGATCGAGGCGTCCCTCCTGGACGCCGGTTTCGACGCCCGGATAGTTCATCCGAGCTACCTTGACCGGTACATGCCGGGGAAGGCGAAGCTTCTCCTCGTCTCCGGGCACGACTACTTTGGGCTCAACCCTCCCAGCTCCACGTTCGGCGGGGTGATGGCAAAGGAGCCGCTCAACTGCGTGAACTTCAAGCGGATGCTATCGCAGCCCCACGTGCTCGAGGCGCGGCGACAGGGGATGAAGCTCATCGCCGGCGGTCCCTGCGCGTGGCAGCTCTCCCCCGCGACCCAGTCGAAGCTCCCCTGGGTCGGCGACTTCGTGAAGTCGATTGGCGGGGTCGACTGCGTCGTGGAGGGGGAAGCGGACCTGTTCGTCCGCGACGTCGTGAAGAAGGCGCTGAACGACGAGTTCCTTCCGCCGCACGTCGTCCTCTCCGCGAAGGAGGCGCCCAAGGTCGAGCAGATCTCCTCGATCCGTTACCCGTCCGTCAACGGACTCATCGAGATCGGCCGCGGCTGCTGCCGGGGCTGCTCCTTCTGCTCCGTGACGACCCGCCCCACACGGTGGTACCCCCTCGAGAAGATCGAGGAGGAGCTGAAGGTCAACGCGAAGCTCGGCATCCGCAAGGGACTCCTCCACTCGGATGACGTCTACTTCTACGGGAGCCCGAACATCGTGCCCCGGGAAGAGAAGCTGCTTCCCCTGCTCGCGCTCGCCAAGCGGTACTACAGCCAAGTCGGATGGAGCCATGTCGCCGTGGCGTCCCTGATGACGAAACCGCGCCTTTTGTCGAAGTGTGGGGAGGTCCTGCTCGACGACCGCCAGGACTGGTGGGGCGTGGAGGTCGGGGTCGAAACAGGAAGCCCGCGCATGATCACAGCCGCCATGCCCGGGAAGGTCGCCCCGTTCAAGGCCTCGCAGTGGCCCGAACTCGTCGTCCAGGCCGCGGGGCTGATGAACGACAACAAGGTCTACCCGGCCTGCACGTTCATCGTCGGGCTTCCGCAGGAGACCGAGGACGACGTCCTCAAGACCATCGAACTCATCGACGACCTCTGGGACTTCAAGGCGATCCTCGTCCCGATGTTCTTCGTTCCCCTGGGCCACCTGAAGTCGCGGGACTGGTTCCGCCGCGACCGCTTGACCGCGGTCCAGAAGGAGCTGTTCAAGCGCGCGCTCACCCACGGTCTCCGCCAGTCGAAGGGACTCCTGCGGGACTTCTTCGACTGGGAAGGCGCGCACACGCGGGCCTACCGGGGGGCCTTCCGGGGGTTCATCGGATTCCTCGAGATGGTCTCGCGGATGAACGGGCTCTGGAGCGAGCCGAAGCGGGACGTCTCCCCCCTCGAGAGCCCGCTGGCCCACCCCGAGCGGCTGCCGGTCCCCACGATCCCGATGCGCGAGTAGGCCGAACGGTTACGGCTCGTCCGGTACCGTGCCCGCCGAGGGTTGATCAGGGGAGTGCACCGACCGGGGCCGATAGGAGTCAACGACGGTAGGGTCCGTGTCCCGCGCCGGTCGCCCGACGACCTGTAGGGTGACTTCGAGGCCGTTCCCGTCGTAGGCCCGCCACGCCCCGGCGCTGAACGGGTAGCCGAGGATGATGTGCCGGCGGCCCCAGTGGCGGAACAACCGCACATCCGCCTCCGACGGGTGGAGCGCCCCCGACGGATGGGAGTGGACGGTTCCCGCGACACCGAGGTCGACCGGGAGCATGTAGAGCTGGAAGTTCGCGTGCCGCCGACCGGACGTCGTGCCCGGGAGGAGCAAAAGCTCCGAGATGAGGCCCGGCTCGTCGGCGCGCAGAATCCCCCCGAACTCGTTGGGGTAGGTCGACCGTGCGCACGCGAGGGCCGAATCGAGGCAGTGTCGGGTGATCGCCTTCGGAGTCTCGCCGATGCGGCCCGGAGGGCCGGTGCGCCTACGGTGCGGGCGAAAGATCGGCATCCTCCGCCGCGTCGACCTCCTCGCTCCACGGTAGGATCCGCTTTCCCTGAAGCTGTCGGAAGAACCGGGAGCCGAACCGGACGAAGAACGCGGGTCGGGGCGAGCGGTAGGCCAGGACGGCGGACCCGCCGGGCAGCTTCGTCTCGTTCTGGCCGTCGACCACGACCACCCCGTCCTTGTCGGGATGAACGAGCCTGATTCCGATCGTGCGGAGCGGGTCGATGAGGAGCGAGCGTTGAGGCGTCTGGAAGGGAGCGAGCGCCGTCACGACAATCGCCTCGAGCGTCGGTTCGACGATCGGGCCCAGCGCGGACAGGGAATAGGAGGTGGAACCCGTGGGAGTCGAGATCAGGACCCCGTCCGCCCGGATCCTGCCCACGGGCCGATGGTCAACGCTGAGCTCGAAGATGCGCATCTTCGCCACCTGGCTCGTGTGCACGACGATCTCGTTGGTCGCGTCGGGGAGGTTCTGGCCGTTCCACTGGGACGCGAGCCGCATCCGCGGGTCGAGGAGGTAGCGCCCTTCGAGCAGCCGGCTCAACGCCCCCTCGAACGCCCCGGCGGCGGTCCCGTCCACCTCGGCCAGGAATCCGAGGGTCCCGGCGTTGATCGGGAGGAGCGGCAAGGAGGAGCGCTGCAGCGACCAGAGGAACGTTCCGTCGCCTCCGATCGCCACGAGCACATCCGCGCGGAGCGTCTCCAATGGGGCGTGGGGGAGGTCCGGCGCCGTCGGGCCGAGGGCGGCATGAGTCTCCGAAGAAAGGACCAGTTCCGCGCCCTTCCCGAGTCGGTCGATCGCCGTGCGGACGAGGTCGAGCGCGAGTGGTTTCGTCGGGTTCGCCGACAACGCGATCTTCACCGGGCCTCCTGGGATTCGGTCGAGTGCGGGAAGGCGGGGTCGCCCCAGGCGCAGACGCTCGTGTGCTCTCCCAGACGGAGCGGAAAGCCCTCGAGGGAGCGGAACTCGGCGTCGCCGACCTGGCCCCCTGCCTCGACGACGATACGATACGCTGCCGCGATGTCCGTAACGCGCAGGTTCCGGTGCGGCGTGTCGTTGTCGAACAGGTAGGCGTCGGCCGCCCCCCGGGCCACCATCACCATTTCGAGCGAGGCGCAGCCGAGGGAGCGGATGCGTCGCCCGCGCTCGGCCAGGCGAAGGGAGCGGGGAGTGGAATGACGGCCCAGATTCACGAAGAAGAGCTCCCGTCTCAGTTCCCAGGGCCGGACGTGGATCGGACGGCCATCCCAGAAGGCGCCGTGGCCGCGGGCGGCCCAGCACGTGGATCCCGTGAAAAGGTCGTGGACAACGCCGGCCTCAACGCCCCCGAGCGTCTCGGAGCCGAGCGCCAACGAGACGGTGGCGAACGGCATGCCGCGCAGGACGTTGTGGCTGCCGTCGATCGGGTCGACGACGAGCGTCTTTTTGCCGCCCCGGTCCACGAAACCGATCTCCTCGCTCACGACGTTCCAGTCGAGTCCCTCGGCCTCGAGGACGCTCAGGACCTGCCCCTCCGCGATCCGGTCCACCTCC
>DASRSW010000015.1:0-12038 GCA_035656275.1 Thermoplasmata archaeon | reverse complement strand
CCGGCCCAGACGTAGTGGAGGCTCCCTACTCCTCCGCTGACCACGGCCGTGAAGGTGACGACGCCCCCGGACGCGGTCGAGCTCGGGCTCACGGAGAGCACGACGCTGAGCCGGGGGTAGACCGTCACGGTCACGCCGGTGCTGAGCGCACTCCCTCCCAACGAATCCACGATGCCGACCACGACCGTGACCGGGCCCGCGGCCGAGAGGACGCAGGCGATCCGCGAGGAGTTGCCCGGGACGCACCCGGCGGGAACGGCCGACCAGGTGAAGGTGAAGACCCCGGAACCCCCCGAGGTCGCGGCAGTCAGCGTGAGGTTCTGGCCCACCTCAGCCGTGGTGCGCGACGCGCTCACCGCGACGGCGGGCGCCGTATGTACGAGGAGGAGCAGGTTCTGCGTGACGGCGAGCGCTCCGTTCGAATCGGTGACGACGACCTGGACCGAGAAGGTACCCCCGGCGGTCGGGGCGCAGAGGAGCGTACCGGCGGCGGAGGCGGGGCATCCGGACGGAGTGCCGCTCCAGGCATAGAAGAAGGGGCCCGCGCCCCCGCTGACCGCCGTGGTCAGCAGGGTCGACTCGCCGACGTCCAGTTCCGTTAGGTTGGCGCCGAGGACGGCGGCCGGGGTCGGCATCACGCGGTAGCTCAGCACCGGCGACACCACGCTCGTGTGATTCGAGTCCGTCACGTTCACCGAGACATTGAACAGTCCCGGGCCTCGCGTGGTGCACGGGAGCACGCTCCGGTTGGAGGTCGAGCACCCGGCGGGAAGACCGCTCCACACGTACGAGCGGGGGCCGATCCCCCCTTGAACGGAGGCGGAGAAGGTGACGGTTTGGCCGACGTCGACGCCGCCGCTCCGCGGGGACGGGAAGATCGGCTGGACGGAAAGCGGGCCGGAGGCGAGAATGACTACGGGAGTGGCGGCGAGGGCGTTCAGCTTCGCGTCGATCCCGTCCGCTCCGATCGTGTAGCTGCCGTCGATGAGGGGGGTGAAGTTGAAGTCCGAGGCGGTGCCCGAAAAGAAGGTCCCATTGAGCGACCACACGGCGGTGTACGGGGAGGTTCCTCCGCTCACCGAGGAAGTGAAGTGCACCGTGGTCCCCGTACGAACGGTCGTGGCGTCGGCGGTGATCGTAGCCGAGGCGATCGGCACGGGGTCGGTCTCGTACCGCCAGCCGAACGCGGAGTCGAGGACGGACAGATTCTGTCCGCCACCCCAACGTGGCCCGTACCCGGATCCCGAGGCCGTATCGACGTAGTACGTCGTCGGGTCGCCCCTACCCAGCGACTGGGTGGTCCCACCTCCACTGAAGCAGAGCGTGAACGACACCGCATCGAACTCGTCCGACCAGGGAGTGTACTGGGTGACCCACGTTCCAGACGGACCGCGGTAGTCGAGCTGCGGCATGCGTGTGTAGTCCGGGCAGCTGGTCGCCGTCTCGTTGACCACCTCGGTCATCGGACCCGTGAAGTACCCGTTGGAATCCGCGATCCCCTGGACCGGCACGAACACCTTCGCCCCGGAATCGGGCTGGGCTTGGCACGCAATGTTCGAAGAGGCCGATGAAACGTCGTGCACATCGAGGCACACGTTGCCTCCCGAGGTGAAATTGAGCCCAAGCACGATGGTGTCTCCGGTGCTGAAGGTCAACGAATACCCACAGTTGACCGGCCCCGATCCCTGGGCGTTGTCCCAAACTTCGGTGATCTCCGTGTAACCCGACGGGCACCCGGGCCAGTTGTCCGAAACGACAACCTGGTACCAGTCCCCAGTGTCGGAGAGGCCGTTCAGTTCGTAGCCGACGGGGTACGGACTTGAGACCAGCGTGAACTGTAAGGACAGCGACTTCACCCCGGCCACAGAGTAGCTGCTGTTCAGCTGAGAGATGGTAGCCCCTTCCTGGGTATAGAAGAGAGAGGACTGGAGCGCTGAAGGGTGGCCCGCTAGGCGAAGCGAGGCGGGATGACGGTGGACCGGCGGATGGACTACCGCGGAAACATGAACGGGAGCGGGAGCACCCGAGTTACTGGAAGCTCCGGAAGGCACCGATACGAGCGCGGTGGCGAGGAGAAGAAGAACGGTGCCGTATGCGGCGAGTCGCGCCGATTCCCGATGCATCCGCCCTCGGGCCGAAGCCCACGCCGTACGGGCCGGCACGGGGACTAATACGCTTTCCGACGGCTCTCGAAATCGAGCGGAACCCCGTGCGAGGGACCCACAAGCCGGGCGGGAGACAGATATCGTGCCACGCGCTGGCCGACCGGATGACGGTCGGCCTCTACCTCGAAGATAGCTACCTCCGCCGGTTCGATGGGACCGTCATTGGCCATGGCGACGGCGGGGTGCTGTTGGACCGGACGGTGTTCTATCCCAGCGGAGGGGGCCAGCCGACCGACCGCGGCGAGCTCAGGGACGACACCGGCCAGCGCTGGACCGTGGAAGCCGTCGAGAAAAGTCCCGGGGGAATCCTGCATCGGATTTCCGGGGGCGGTCTCCCAGCGGTCGGAACGACCCTTCACGGAGAGATCGACTGGGACCTTCGGTACCGCCACATGCGCTATCACACGGCCCTCCACCTGCTCAGTGGCGTCGTCTACCACCGGTTCGGGTCGGGGATCACCGGGGGACAGATCTACGCCGACCGGGCTCGCACGGATTTCTCCCTCCCCGAGTTCTCTCGGGATCTCGCTTCGACTCTCCTGGACGAGCTCAATCGCAAAGCGCGCGAGTCCATTCCTGTCCACGTCCGATGGATCCCTCGTTCCGCGCTGCTCGCCGACCCGTCGCTGGTGCGCGTGGCCAAGGAACTCCTTCCCGACGTCGACCCGGTTCGGCTCATCGAGATCGGGGAGTTTGACGTGCAGGCCGACGGAGGAACACACGTCCGCTCGACGAGCGAGTTGGGGAGCGCGCGGCTAGAGAAGCTCGAGAACAAGGGGGCGCGGAACAAGCGTCTCTATCTGTCGCTGGACGAGTCGGGTTCGTCGGGGGCGGGGAGGGCTTGACGCCATCCCATCGTTCCCGGGTCCCCCGGGTGTTTGGTCACCTCCCCAACGAGTGGCACACCCGTTGGACCGCGACCAACCCGGCGGTCGCCCGTGTCCGATCCGGCGACCGGCTTGTCCTGGAGGTTCCCGAGGCTTCGTCGGGGCAGCTCTCGGCGAACTCCACGACCGCGGACCTCGCTCGATTGGACTACGCCCGCGTCGACGCGGCGGTGGGCCCGTTTGCGGTCGAGGGCGCGCATCCGGGGGATGGGCTGGCGCTTCACCTTGAGAGAATCCAGGTAGGTGACTGGGGCTGGTCCGGCGTCTTCCGGGAATTCGGACTCTTGAGGGACCGATTCGAGGATGCCCTGGTGACCTGGCGCATCGATCGAGGCGTCGCTCGACCTCGCTCGGGATTCGTTCGGCCGGTGCGTATCCCGGTTCGACCGATGCTGGGGTGGCTCGGGACCGCTCCGGGGAAGGGAGAGCACGGCATGATCCCCCCCCAGCGAACGGGGGGGAACATGGACAGCCGCCTGCAGGCCCCCGGGGCCGTGCTCCTTCTGCCGGTCGAAGTCGAGGATGCGCTGCTCTCCGTGGGTGACCCCCACGCGGCGATGGGCGACGGAGAGGTCTGCGGGACCGGGATCGAAACTCCGGCTCACGTCGAAATGTGGCTCGAGCTCGTGCGCGGCGGCGCGCCCCGGTTCCCTCGACTGGAGGTCGAGCGGTTGCCTGTCGACTCGGGTCCGGCATGGGTCACCACCGGCATTGGCCCCGACCCGATGGCGGCCGCCCGTGACGCCGTCGAGGGGATGATCGAGTGGCTCGGCAACTGCGGGATCTCACCGAAGGAATCCTACCTCCTCACGAGCATCGTCGGACACCTTCGACTCAGCGAGGTCGTCGACCTTCCCAACTACGTGGTGTCGCTTACGTTTCCCCGCGACCTCCCCGGCCTCGGTTTGTCCGGGTCGACACCCTTTAAGCCGACCCGCCCTCCTCGGGCCCGGTCTCGGCATGTCGGATTATCAGAGTGAGCTCGAGAACGAACGCGCCATGAAGGACCAGTTCATGGCGCATCACGCCGAGTCGCCGTTCGTCTCGGGCCGGGTCCACGACTTCAGCGGGCTCGCGTACTTCCCCATCGATGAACGATTGCGCCTGACCGCGCGTCTCGAGCGCGCGCCGCTGCCTCAGGAGGCGTACCTGCGCACCAACCGCGACGGTCAGGCGGTCATGCGCTACCTGGGACAGCTGGTCTTCGACCTTTACGGCGAGACGCTCCGCTTGCGGGTCTACCACGCGGGCGAGGGAGTGGGCACATCGGTGTTCATTCCGTTCCGGGACCGGACGAGCGGCGCGGAGACGTACGGCCCGGGTCGCTACCTTACCCTCGACCTCTCGGAGGATGACACCTACGAGCTCGATTTCAACCGGGCTTTCAACCCGTACTGTGCGTACACGGATGCATTCGAGTGCCCGTTTCCCCCGGTGGAGAACGACCTTCCGGTCGAGATCCGCGCCGGGGAAAAGGTGTGGCAGGGCCGCGACCTCCCGAAAGTGACCCTGCGCCCCCCGACCGGGTCGCCACGCCGGGGCGCCGCTCGACGACCGCGGAAGGCCAAGTACCCACGGGCGGCGACGAAGCCCAAAGTCCCCTCCCGGGGGGCCGGAACGGCGACGAGGTCCGCTAGGGGACGGGCACCACGGCCAACACGCCGTAGATGATGAACTGCACCGCCACGGCGGCGAGAAGCAGGCCCATCACCCGGGTGAGGGCCATGATCCCCACCCGCCCTAGGCGGAGGACCAGTCGGTGCCCGTACCGGAGGATCACGAGCGTGGCGCCGGCGGTCACGGCGATGGCGACGAACGTGGCCAGGATCGCGAACGGGTCATCGCCCGCCCTCCCCTCGTAGATCATCACCGTCGAGATCGCCCCCGGGCCGGCGAGGAGCGGGATACCGAGCGGCACGACGGAGAGCTCGTCACGGCGCGCGAGCGCCTCGTCCCGGTCGGCCGACGTGAGCCGGGTGCGCCCCGTTTCACCGCTCAACATCTCATAAGCGACGACGAAGAGGAGCACGCCCCCCGCGATCTCAAAGGCGGCGAGCGTGAACCCGAAGGCGGCGAAGAGGAACCGGCCGAAGAGGGCGAAGACGCCGAGGAGGATGCCCACGACCGCGGCGGCTCGCCGCAGAACGACCTCCCGGTCGGCGTCGGAGTAGTCATGCGTGAGGGCGACGAAGAAGGGCAGCGCCCCCAGCGGGTCGACGATCGCGAAGACGCTCGCCATCACGGCGAGGAAGAATCCGAGGTCGGTCACCGGCCGCAGGTCCACTCAGCCGGGAGGAATAACGCCGTCGGGACGCCGTTCCGCACCCTCACTTGGGCGCGAATCGCCCCGTGAAGTGCGGCATCCGTTCGGGGCGATGCGTCATCGTCATTCCCCGAACGGACGAGCGCCGTGCCCAGACGCGGCCCACCACATCGGCGACGTAGGCGAGGTGGGACGCAGAATACACCCGGCGAGGTACCGCGAGTCGCACAAGTTCGGGAAGGGCAGGGGCGCCCGCTCCATCGCCGAACATGATCGCTCCCACTTCAACGGTGCGGAGCCCTCCTTCCCGGTAGAGCTCGACGACCAGCGCTTGGCCCGGTAGCTCGGCCGGCGGAAGATGGGGAAGGAACCGGTCGACGTCGAGGTACACGCCGTGACCACCCGGTGGCCGGAAGATCGGGGCCCCGTGTCGCTCGATCTCACGGGCGAGGAACTCGATCTGGGCTATCCGGTGCTCGAGGTACGGGAGTTGCATCGCCTCCTCGAGCCCTACGGAGATCGCCTCCAGGTCCCGTCGCGCGAGGCCCCCGTACGTGGGGAACCCTTCGAACAGGATCAGCTGCTCCTTTAGACGATCGGCGAGCGTGGGGTCGCGGAGCGCGACGAACCCGCCAATGTTGACGAGGCCGTCCTTCTTGGCGCTCATCGTGGCGCCGTCGGCGAGGTCGAACACCTCCCGTCCGATCTCGGCGATGGTCCGTCCGCTCATCCCGGGCTCGCGACTCCGGATGAAGTAGGCGTTCTCCGCCCAGCGGCACATGTCCAGGTAGAGGGGGATCCCGTGATTTTTGGCGAGCCGCCCCACCCCGCGAAGGTTCTCGAGGGAGACCGGTTGTCCCCCTCCCGTGTTGTTCGTCAGGGTGACCATGACGAGAGGGACCTTCTCCCGCCCCTCGCGGGCGAGGAGCGCTTCGAGCGCGGCGAGATCGACGTTCCCCTTGAACGGGAAATCCGACCGCGGGTCGTAGGCCTCGGGGACGGCGACGTTGACCGCCTGGCCCCCGTTGTGCTCGACATGCGATCGCGTCGTGTCGAAGTGCATGTTGTTCGGGACGATCTGCCCGGGCCGAACCAACGTCGAGAAGAGCAGGTTCTCGGCCGCCCGCCCCTGATGGGCGGGAACGACGTAGGGAAAGCCGGTGATCTCCCGGACGGTGGCTTCGAAGTGCTCAAAGTTGCGGCTCCCCGCATAGGATTCGTCCCCGACCATCAGCGCGGCCCACTGCCGGTCGCTCATCGCGGACGTTCCGGAGTCCGTGAGAAGGTCGATGATGACCTCCTTCGAGCGGAGGTTGAACAGATTGTACCCGGCGCGCTCGAGGGCCGCTTCCCGCTCGGGCCGGGAGATCGTGGGGATCGATTCGACGACCTTGACCTTGTACGGCTCGAAAGGGAGACTGGTTTCGGCGGGCGGATTCGCCAACCGAGCGCCCACTGAATAGCGCTATTTAGACCTCGCCGCGCTCGCCGAGTGCAGCGGCGCTCCTCGGAAATCCGGGCCGACACCGGTCGGACGCGGACACGTTAAATCACGGGCCCGGCATCGCCCAGCATGGCAGCCAAACGCACAGCGTCGGCCGTCTGGGAAAACGATCTGCTGCATGGACACGGCCGGGTGAAAGGGACGAGCGGGGGACTGCCGGAGACCTCGGTCAGCTGGTCGGCCCGTACGGAGGAGTCGGGCGGAAAGACCAGCCCCGAGGAGCTGCTCGCCGCGGCCCACGCGGCCTGTTATTCCATGGCGCTCTCGAACACGCTGGCCAAGCTCGGAAAGCCGCCGGCGCGGCTCGACGTTCGCGCCACCTGCACATTCGACAAGGTGGGGGACGGCTGGTCCGTCACGACCATGGACCTCGAAGTCACGGGACAAGTGCCGGGCATGGAGGCCGCCCAGTTCGCGGAGGCCGCGAAGACCGCCTCCATCGGGTGTCCGATCTCCCGCGCGATCAAAGGGAACGTTGAGGTGCGCGTCGCTTCGGCGAAGCTCGCCGCCTAGTCCGCGCCGCCGCCCGCCCGCTGGAGCTCAGGTCGGAGCTCCCATCGGCGGAGTCGAGGTCCGCAAAAACGAATCCGTCGCGACTCACCACCGGGCCCGGAGCGACGGCGAGCGGCGCAGCGAAGATGGGTCCGGCGTGGACGAAGGTGTGGAATTCCCCGTTCTCTCCGCACGGGTCCACGCCGGCGGGCATCGCGTCGAGGAGGGCCGTTGTGAACTCGCGGCCGGCCCATGAGGCCGGGACCTTGCGGGGGTCGACGCAGACCAGCGTCGCGCCAAACCCCTCGAGGATCATCGACTCCGCGAGGCGCCGCGTGTCTCGCCCCCAGATCGGGAAGATCGGGGTGAGCCCGGTCCCGGCCAGTCGAGATTCCCGATAGGCCCGCACGTCTCGGAGGAAGAGGTCGCCGAACGCGAGTGCCCGGACGCCCCGGCCCTGGAGCCGCTGGCAAACCTCCGCCATTCGCTCCTCATAGACGTGATTTGGACACGGGTAGGGTATCCGCACCAGCTCAAGCGGAAGGCCGAGGGCCGCGGCCTGTCGTTGGAGAAGAGTCTCACGAACTCCGTGCATGGCGACCCGGTGGAACGGGTCCGTCACGGTGGAGAGGAGACCGACGACCACGAAGCGGGGGTCCTTCTGGAGCGTTCGCAAAGCGTACGCCGCATCCTTCCCGCTGCTCCACGAAATGACGACGGGAACCGGGGTGCCGGAAGCGCCATTGCCGGACCGCCCGATCATAGCCGATCGACGTGGCCGGATGGATTCGACATGATAGTCTCATTGCAGGGCGTTTGACATCGGGCTGGCCCCTGGACGACCTGGGTTCGACGCGACGTGGACTCGCCGGATGAGCAGATCGGCCCTCTCAACCCTCAAAGGAACGGGAGGCGGAACCTTGGTGCCGGGGCTTCAACCAGACCTAGCCGCCGACGGAGACTCCTCAACTTGGAGGACCGTCGTCCGCTCCGATCCGCCCCGTACATAAGCCAGGTCGACCACGGCGCCGATCGGAAGTCCGCTCACGGCGGCTACGAGGTCGTGGAAGCCGCGGACCCCGGAAGAGCCGAGCCGGATGAGGACATCGCCCGGCTGCAATCCCGCTCGGGCGGCCGGCCCTCCGTCGACCGTCTCGGCCACGAAGACTCCCCGGGTCCGCACGAGGTCAAAACGGCGCGCCACCGCACGGTCGACGCCGAGGCCCTGGATGCCCAACCAGGGTCGGACGACCCGGCCCGAGACGAGAAGCTGGTGGGCGATCACGCCGACCGTGTTTACCGGGACGGCAAAGCCGACCCCTTGGGCGAAGGGGACGACCGCCGAGTTGAGACCGATGACCGCTCCGTGGAGGTCCGCCAGCGGTCCGCCACTGTTGCCCGGGTTAATTGCGGCATCCGTCTGCAGCAACCCTTCGAGGACGAAGTCCGCCCCGGGGAGTGGTCGGTTCAGCGCGCTCACAACTCCGACCGACACGGTCGGCCCGCCGGGGAGACCGAGGGAGTTCCCGATGGCCAACGCAAGCTGCCCGACCCGAAGCCGGGCCGAGTCTCCCCTCGGTGCGGCTGGGAGCCCCTGGCCCGCTACCCGAAGGAGAGCAACATCGGTGAGAGGGTCAGCGCCGACCGTCTCACCGGAAAATTCCTGCCCGTCGGCCAGGACTACCCGTAAGCGGGGAGACCCGTGCACCACATGCTCGTTCGTGACGACGAGGCCACCTGCGTCCCAGACGACCCCGCTACCGGCTCCCTGAAAGGGTACGGGGTCCGTCGGGGAGGAACTGCGGGACCCTGTCCGTTCGATCAGCACCACGCTCGGCCGCAGGCGATCGACCGCCTGCGTGAGCTCCTCCTCCAGCCCGGCCAGACTCATCGGTGCTCCCGTCGGACCTTACGTGGTCGAGGTCCGTCGGCGTCCCGGCCAGGGAAGCGGGATCGGTGGCTGGGGCCCCGAACCCGGACCGGGGGTTCCGGGAAACGGCATGCGGTTTCACTCCTTCAGGAGCTGGTCGATCTTCGCGAGGATCTCCTCCTCGCGTTGATCGCCCTTGCGGCCCCCTTCCCAGCGCGCATCCACCAGCGCGACCAGTTGGGTCGCCAGCTTCTCCATCCAGGGTCCTTCCGCCGCCTCGAACTTGGCCTTCAACTTCTCCCGCAGGAGGTCGTTGTAGGCCCGATACGCCGTCCAGACCCAGGGACCGTAGGGCGTTCGGCCTTCGCCGTCGCAGCATTCTCCACTCGTCATTGTTGTTCCTTCGCGACCCTTCGGCCGCGAAAGGGCCAAGGCTCGGCGTACCATATTGAGCGGAAAACCGGCTACCCGGTCACAGCGAACTCACCCGGGAGTCGCTAGTTGTCGCCTTCAACGGCGATGGATCGCCCGAGCGCGAAGGTAAGAACCGAGGGGGAAACCGCTCGGTCGTTGCGTCGAAGTCGAGTGAGCCCTTGAACCAAGAGGTCCTGCGCCGCCTCTTCGAGTTCGACAGCCCCCGGGTCGCTGCGGGGAAGGTCCACCAGAACCCGCAGGGTTCCCCGGCGGACGCTCAGCAGCACGTGCCGCGCCGAGTCCCCTACGGACCAGACGAGCCACGGGTCTTCGGTGTTCTCGTAGACGCCCACCCATCGAAGGGGTCCGAACCATCGACCGGCGAGGGCGCCGAGGACATCCTGCGCACTCAGCCCGGGGGGGAGGGAGATCGAGGCTACGGTCCGGGAGTTTCGCTCCGCGGTGGGTCCGGACCGTGCGGGCGGAGGCTGGTCGCTGCGAAGCATGTAACTGCCCTCCTCGCGCACGACTAGACCGTCCCGTTCCAGTCGGCGGAGCGCGCGGCTCAGCGACTCGGGGTGGGCGCCGAGCGTTCGGCGCAGCCCATTGAAGGCCAATCGGCCCGCATGCGCCGCCAAGAGTTCCATGACCCGGTCGTCGAGTCGCGGATCGGGGGCGGTATCGGACGCGGACGACTCGCGGGACACAGGGAGGAGATGAGGGTCGGGAGGTATATCCCCTCGGTTACCCGGAGGTAGGCGCCTTCGGAGCCCGAACCCTCTCGAACTGTTTCGAGAGAGGAAGAAAGGTCTAAGAGGCGACCCGGCTACGTTCACGGCAACGGATGCCCTTTAATAGTAGGCGACCCGCCGGCTCCCGAAGCCCCGCCCGACTACTCCGGCGCATCGCCATTTCGTGCTCCATCGCGGCGTCGATCGCTGTCGTCGTTCTGGCTTCGATGACCGCGCCGCCGGCCCGCATCGGAACCGGTAACAGTCTTACCGCTTTCCACGCGGGAGGGGGTGCGGTTCGGGCGACTCCCGCGGGCTCGGCGGCTCCGGTGCCGGCCGCCGGAGTTCCGACCCTTTCGTTGGGGAGCGCCGCCAACCCCACCACGATCTGCGCGCTCGGGTCCTCCTCTTGCAACGCCGGCAGTGCCACGGCCCGGGTGACCTTGTCGGCCCAGGTCAGCTCGGTACCCAAGGCCTTCTGGCCAGATGTCCAGGTGGCGTTCGTCGTGGAAACGACGGGGCCGGATGGTGTAGAGGACCACTACAACTCGTTCTACGGCCAGGACCCGTGCGCGGGCGCGTCGGGAGGCCAGGGGCCCCTCTGCGAAGAATCCAACGGCGTACCGTTCCTCATCGGCAACGCCCAGTCCATCGCGACCGCGATCTCGGCGGCGAACTCCCACTCCAACGTCTCCTTCGCCATGGTCGACTTCTTCGGGACGGACTATGATTGGAATGACGGACCGTTCGACTCGTGGAAGTACCATGTAGACATCCCGTCGTTCGTTCCTGCGACGCAGTTCTCGGCCGCGGTGAAGAGCGGATTCCAGAACGTGATGCTGGACGAAGCGAATGGCTGGGGCTGTGTCTGTGGGCTGGACGATAACTTCCTCCACAGCTCGTCCATCACGGCGCTCTACGGGACCATCATCGGGAGCGGGCTCGACTGGTCCGCCAACACTCACCACGTGATCGTCCTCATGGGCTCCGCCGCGCCGCGGGCGCCGGGATACCAGGAGAACTACTGGGTCTCCGCCTTCGACCACTGCTGCACGAGCCCGTCGCCGTATGGCTCGACGTGCGAGCCCAGCTACCAGTATGCGAACGGGATCAGCCCTGAATGCGAGGGCTGGGTCTCGAGCCAGGATGGCAACCCGCACGACTCGATCGCCGCGCTCACAAAGGAGTCTCCCACGTGCACGGATTCGGTCGGACACGAGTGCACCGTGGACGTCATCAATTACTGGGATACGCCGACCGACCCGTACTCCCAGGGCTGGCCGAGGAGCCCGGGTTATCCGTCGGGATCGGCCGGGGCCGGGCCCGGTGGCGCCGGCGTAGTCACGGATTCCGCGCATATCCTCGAGTCGGGCTGCGATCTCGCGGCGGCGACGGGGGGCTCGTGGGACGGCCCCGCGTATTGGACGTGCCCGAACGGGGTCTCCGGGACGCTCCAGTACGTTCTCCACGGTCCTCTATCGAGTCCCAACCTCCAGAATCCGACCCTCTTCGCAGCGCTGCGGCAGATCTCGTTCGGTCCGGTCTACCAGTCGATGGTGGCGAACGGGACAGCGCAGCCGATCTTCAGCTACCTTCCTCCGCCGAACTTCAAGGTCTCGTCGAACCCGCAGTTCACCGCCGCCTGCACGACGCCGACGGGATTCCTCCCGACCTGCCAGGAGACGCCGTCGGTCGAGCACCAGAACGGGGAG